>DASTPU010000219.1:0-8814 GCA_035762105.1 Nocardioidaceae bacterium
TCCGAGGCCACCTCGGGCCGATTTCGTGATGCCGAGCGCGGCACGCTAAACTCTCCGAGGCCCAGCGCTCGTAGCTCAACGGATAGAGCATTTGACTACGGATCAAAAGGTTGGGGGTTCGAATCCCTCCGAGCGCGCTCACGCAAAGCCCCAGGTTCATCCCCCGTGACCTGGGGCTTTGTGTTCTTCAGGTCTGGAACCTTCTGGTCCGGAGCGCGACTCCCGGGCCGCTGACACCGAACGCATGACACCGACGGGGCACGCGTCAGGCGCCTGGCGTCAGCGCCTGCACCCCCTCAGAGCTGTCGATCGCGCGCTCGGCCGCTCGTCGGCCGGCGTCCACCAGGTCGTCGAGGCGGTCGAAAGCGAGGAGCCCCGTCCGCTCCGTCGGGACAGGGATGACCATCGCGGCGCGGCCCCGGTTGGCCTCGGCCAGCCGCCAGCTGCCCAGCACGGTGGCCCGGGTCAGCGTCTCCGCGACCGGAGGCAGCATGGACTCCTGCGACGACTCCGACGGGGCCGGCGACCGTACACGCCGGCGCCGGAAGCGGGAGCTCCTGGGGGCGGCTTCTCCCGTGAACTCGCGCATCACGTCGACCGCGACGACGGGTCCCTCGTCGGTGTCGGCCATGACGTCGATCGGAAGGTTGTTCAGCACGCCGCCGTCCACGAGCAGGCGGCCGCCCATGGAGACCGGAGGCAACAGGCCCGGGATCGACAGGCTCGCGAGCACCGCCGTCCACAACGGACCACTGCGATGGATCACGGCGTCCGCTCCGACGAGGTCGGCGCTCACGCAGAAGAAGTCCAACGGCAACGTCTCGATGGACACGGGTCCGAGTCCTTCCCTCAGTGATGTCCGCAGCTTCCGGCCCTGAAGCAGGGCCGTGCGCGGAATCGTGTAGTCGCTGAGAGGTCGCGAGTCGATGAAGTAGCGCCGACACATGGCCAGCATCTCCTCGTGGGAGCGATTCTGTGCGACGAGGGCCGCCATCGCCGCACCGATGCTGCAGCCCCCGACACGGTCGACGGAGATGCCCGACTTCCGGAGGGCGTCGAGAGCGCCGAGGTGCGCGAAGCCGCGGGCTCCACCGCCCGAGAACACGGCGCCGACGGAGCAGCCGCTGAGCCGACGGACCATCCTCCCGACGTCGCCGGCGGCGACCCCCTCCCGACCTGCCTGCACGAAGTGGTGGCGGCGCGGTCTCAGCGCCTGGAGCCACCGGGCCACAGCCCCTTCGGCACCCACGCCCAGGAAGCACAGGTCGCGTTCCGTCGGGGTCAGGGCGTCGAGCGAGCGCAGCGCTTCAGGAGTCGGGGGAGTCGCCGCGCCGGGGTCAGCGGCGAAGACGACCCGGTCGGCCGTGCGTAGGCAGAACCTGGTCCACGTACCGGCTCGACGGGGATCCGTGGCAAGGACGCCGGCCCGCAGGACGACGGCGTCGTACTCGCGCTCCACGCGGTTAAGCATCTGAGCGAACGCCGTGTCCGGGTCGGCCAGGTGCCGGGGGCCGCGCTCGTCGAGCCGCACCACATCATCGGCGCTCACGCTCGTGACGCGACGAGGTCCGACGATCGTCTCCAGAGCGGTCGTCACGTGTTCGGCGAGGGAGTCGAACCGAGGTCCCGGCTGCAGCGACACGAGCGTGATGACCGCGGGCCGCGGTTGCCGCGGCCGGGGCTGGTTGCCGCTGATCAGCATGGCTCCGAGCCCTCGCGCTACGGCCGGCGCCAACGACGCCTCGCGTTTCATGAGCACTGCGAACTCTGCCGCGCCCAGTCGCAGGAGCTGGCTGTCGCGGCGAGCACGGACGGAGGCAGATCGGGCTGACCCGGTCAGCAGGCCGAGCTCTCCCAGAGCCGCGCCTGGCCCCAGGACTTCCAGCACCTCGGTGGTCAGGTTCGTCGGACCTTCTCTGACGACCTCCAAGCGGCCGGAACGCACGACGTACATCGCATCCGCGGGGTCCCCGGCGCGGAACAGCCAGCGTCCGGCGTGCAGCGTCACCGGGGTCGACGCGGCGAGCACGGTCTCCCTGGTCGCATCGGGGAGCTGCTCGAGGAGCGACTCCCCGGGACGGCAGGTGTCATCCCATCCGGACGGTGAACCGGCTGCTCCCACGGTCCTTCCTCAAGACTCTCGGGTCCGGGCGACTGGTCTCCCAGACAACCGGCCGACAGGGGGTCGGTGCATCCTCCCCCGTGGATGACTCGAACCGCCCGCCTCGGGCCGCATCAAGCGGACTCCGGGGTGCCGGAATTGTGAGCACCTGAGTTCTTTACTTCCTCTTTACCCGTCTGGTAGGAACGAACTTTGTGTTCTCGGGGGCTGATTCGAGTCGGGAGGGACTCACATGGTCACGCATGGAGGAATGTCAGAGGGAGCGAAGAGCGACTACGAGCGCGTCGGCGGAGGGCCGGCGGTCAGCATCGTGGTGGACCGTTTCTACGAGCTGGTCCTCGGTGACACGCGACTCGCGTCGTACTTCACCGACACCGATCTGCCGCGTCTGAAGCGGCACCAGGTGCTGCTGATCTCCCAGGTGCTGGGAGGACCTGCGGAGTACGACGGGCGGGAGCTGAGGCATGCGCATGCCGGGCTCGACGTCAGCAGGCAGGACTTCCGGCTGGTCGTCGCCTACTTGGCGCAAGCGCTGAACGAGGCCGGTGTCGAAGCCGAGATCATCGCCCGCGTGGGCGCCACACTCGCGGCGACGGAGGACGACGTCGTCGCCGCCGCCAGCTGAGGGCCCATGGACACCGCTGCTTTGAAGGGCAGCTGGGAGCGAGTCGCCAAGCACGGCGACGACGTCCCCCTGTTCTTCTACTCGCACCTGTTCCTGTCCCATCCGGAGCTCCGGTCGATGTTCCCGATCTCGATGGCGTCCCAGCGCGACAAGCTGGTCGGCGCTCTCGGCCGGGTCGTGAGCCATGTGGACGAGCTGCCGGAGGTGACCCCTTTCATCCAGCAGCTCGGGCGGGACCATCGGCGGTTCTCGGTGGTGCCCGCCCACTACAACGCCGTCGGCTCGTCGCTGTTGGCGACCCTGAAGCAGTTCCTCGGGGCCGAGTGGACCGATGAGCTGGCCTCGGACTGGGCCGAGGCGTACGGCGTCATCGCCCGCGTCATGGTGGAGGCCGCCGAGGACTCGGAGGACACGAGCCCCGCCTGGTGGGACGCCGAGGTCCTCGGCGCGGAGCGACGCACGATGGACGTGACGGTCCTCCAGCTCCGGCCCGAGCAGCCTTACAGCTATCTACCGGGGCAGTCGTTCGCGATGGAGATCGCACAACGGCCGCGGCTGTGGCGCTACTACACGCCGGCGAACGCCCCGCGCGAGGACGGCACGATCGAGCTCCACGTGCAGCGCATCGACGGCGGCCAGGTGAGCGGCCCCTTGATCCGGTCGGTCAACGCCGGTGACACCGTCAAGCTCGGTGCCCCGGTGGGAGAACGGCTCACGCTGCCCGAGGACGAGAAGCGAGACCTCGTCATGGTCGCCGGCGGAACCGGTCTCGCTCCGCTGAGCGCCGTGATCGAGCAGGTCGACCAGCGATGGCAGGACCGCGGTGACGGGCCGAAGGTGCACCTGTTCCACGGGGTCACCGTCCCGTGGAACCTCTACGACCGGGAACGCATGGGCCGTCTCGCGGAGACAAGGCCGTGGTTCGACTACACGGAGGTAGTCTCCGGCGACCCGTCGTACCCGGGCGCCCGGGGACTCGTCGGCTCGGTCGCGGCAAGCGAGCAGTGGCACGGCCGTGCCGCCATGGTGTGCGGTGGACCGAAGATGGTCGCGCACACGGTCCAGGAGCTGACGAAGGCGGGCCTCGATCCCGAGGACGTCAGATTCGAAGAGTTCAACCACGTCGGCGCTGGTGATCTCGCCAACGATGGCACCAGGACAGGTGAAGTCGAGTGACTCAGCAACAGGATCAGACTTTTCCCTACTATCGATCGCCCGAGGCGATCCGGAACGAGGTCTTCTCGCACCGCGTTCGCGGGCTCGACGAGGCAGAGGTCCGGGAGTACCTCGAGCTGCTGGCCGACCAGGTGCACGCCGCTGACCTCGAGCGGGCGGAGTACCGGGCCGAGAACCAGCGACTCCGGGCAGAGGTCGAGCGGCTGAAGTCGCGGCCTGAGCCGTCCCCGGACGAGATCAACCCGCAGGCGGTCATCCTTTTCAGCCAGGCGCAGCAGGTCGCCGACCAGCTGGTGGAGGAAGCGGTGGTCCACGCCCGGGACCTCATGACGTCCGCACGGAACCAGCAGCGCGAGATCCTCGAGCAGGCACACAAGGCCGCCGAGGCTGCTGCCCGCCAGGTGGCTGACGGGACCGGCCGCGACATGGTGACCTCCGCTGCGGCTCCGCCCGCCGGCTACACGCAGCCGGTGCCCGAGATCGAGTACGTGCGGACCTTCGCCCGAGTTGCCCAGGTCCAGCTGCGGTCGGTGCTCGACGCGTTGACCGAGCAGGTGGACAAGCTCGGCGAGGTTCCCGACCTCGGTCCGCAGGGCAGGGCAGCCCTCCCGGACAGCTCGATGGGCCGGGTGATCGCTCCGGGGAGCTGGCGCGTCGAGCCGCTGCCACCGCAGGACTGACCGGAGCGGTGGCGTCGTCACCCGTCGTGCCGACGCCACCGCCGAAGGACCCTTCCGGTCCCGCCGCGCCCCGGCTCATGCTGGCTGTAGATCCTCAGCCATCGTGGAGGCGCGATGTCCCAGCCCGGCCCACTTCCCGAGCGTGAGGCGCTGGTCGGCGTCGCGAGATGTGTCGCGCGGAGCCTGGTGATGCTCGCCCGAGGTGACATCCGCCAGCCGGAGGAGAACGTCGGACGCGTCATCGCCTTCGCCGACGGCACGACGGGGCGTGTCTACCGGGAGACCCGCGTGAACGGGCCGTGCTCGGAGCCGTGCGTGCTCGTCGTGGCGTTCCGCCTCCGCGCGCTGCGGGGGCGCGGCCACAAGGCGTTCGAGTGGGAGAGCCTCCTCAACACCCCGCTCTTCGTGGGCTTCCCCGGGTTCGTCTCGAAGCTGTGGCTCGCCCACGACGACCGCGGCGTGTACCGAGGGCTGTACGAGTGGGACGGCCCGGCCTCGGCGGAGCGGTACGCCCGCGCCCTGTGGCGGGTCCTGGAGCTGGTGAGCGTGAGGGGATCGATCGACTACCGCGTGATCCCGCGGATGAGGCGCGACGAGCTGCTCGCCGAACCCACCCGCCTCGGACCGACCGAGGAGCAGACGGGCTCGTGGTGGCGGGTGGTGCACGCGGCATGACGCCGCCCTGCGACGTGCTCGTGGTCGGCGCCGGGCCGACCGGACTGACGGCCGCGCTCCAGGCGCACGCGCACGGCGCCCACGTGCGCGTGGTCGAGCGCCGGACCGACCCCTTCCGGCCGTCGAGGGCGATGATCCTGCACCCACGGACCCTCGAGTGCCTGCGGCCGCTGGGGGTCACCGACGACCTCCTGGACAGGGGGGACACCGCGCCGTCCGCGGAGCTCCACCTCGGCCGGCACGTCGTGAAGGCGCAGCTGGCGGAGCTGGACATGCCCGAGACCGCGTTCCCGCACCTGACGATGCTGCGTCAGATGGACGTCGAGGAGGTGCTCGCCCGGACCCTGGAGAAACGCGGTGTCCCGGTCGAGCGCGGCACCGAGCTGCTCGACGCCGCCTCGGAGCCGGAGGACATGCGCGTCGTTCTTCGCAGCGACGGCGAGGTGCAGGAGACGACCGCCCGGTTCGTCGCCGGGTGCGACGGGCCGGCCAGCACGGTGAGGGGCCTGGCCGGGATCGGATGGAAGGGCGGGCCGTACCGCGAGGAGGTCGTGCTCGCCGACCTCGAGATCGAGGGGCTCGCCCCCGGGCGGCTGCACGTGGTGGCGGGCCGCGAGGGACTCGTCTTCGTCTTCGCGCTCGGCGAGGGAGCCACCTGGCGGTTGCTGGCCACACGTCCGCGGCGGCAGAGCGACGTGCCGTTCGGCCAGCCGGGGGAGCACGTCCCGGAGTCCGACGTACGCGCGCTGCTCGAGTCCGCCGGGCTCGGCGCCACCGTCACCGACGTGACGTGGTCGGCCGCGGTGCGGCTGCAGCACCGGCTCGCCGACGCGTTCCATGCCGACCGGCTGTTCCTGGCCGGCGACGCCGCGCACGCGCACTCGCCGGCCGCCGCGCAGGGGATGAACACCGGGATCATCGACGGGGTGAACCTGGGCTGGAAGCTCGCGTTCGCCGCGCGGCACCCCGAGGGCGGGGTCGCGGACCTGCTCGCGTCGTACGAGCAGGAGCGCCGCCCGGTGGCACGCCAGGTGCTCGCGCTGACGCACGTGGTGTTCTTCGCCGAGGCGTCGACGAACCCGCTGCCGGCGCTCCTGCGCGGGACCCTCGTCCCTCTCGTGGCGCCGGCGATGCCGCTCGTCCTCAAGCAGAGGTGGCTGCTGGCGCAGGTGGTCCGGGTGCTCTCGCAAGGGTGGGTGCGCTACCGCCACAGCCCCCTGTCGGTGGAGGGCACGCCTGCTCTGCGCGGGTGGCCTCGTCCCGGTGACCGCCTGCCCGACCAGCCGATTCGGTACGACGGACGCCCCGGCCGGCTCCACGACCTCACCGCCCACCCGGGGGTGCAGGTGCTTCTCGAACGCGACGCCGCCGACCTCGACGCCCGCCTGCTCGGGGACCACGTGTCGGTGCACCGGCTGGCCGACCGGCCGGGGCAGGGGATCGTCGCGGTCCGGCCTGACGGACACGTGGGCTTCCGGTGCGGTGAGGCCGACCCCGCTCAGCTCGGGGCGTGGCTCGACCTCGTCGGCGCCCGCTGAACGCAGAAGGCCCCGGCCACCGAGGTGACCAGGGCCCTTTGCGTCGTGGACTACGCCTCCGCGGGCGCCGAGGTGCGGATCAGGTGGTCGAACGCGGACAGCGCCGCGGTCGACCCCATCCCCATCGCGGTGACGATCTGCTTGTAGGGCACGGTGGTGCAGTCGCCGGCGGCGAAGATCCCGGGCACCGAGGTGGCACCGCGGTCGTCGACGACGATCTCGCCGCGGTCGGTGAGCTCGACGGCGTCGGCGAGCCACTCGGTGTTGGGCAGCAGGCCGATCTGGACGAAGACGCCCTCGAGCTCCAGGTCGTGGCCGCTCCCGGAGGCGCGATCTTCGTAGCGGAGGCCGGTGACGCGCGAGCCGTCACCGAGGACCTCGGTGGTGTTCGCGCCGAGGACCACGTCGACGTTGGGGAGGCTGCGGACCTTGCGCTGCAGCACCTCGTCGGCACGCAGCGTGTCGTCGTACTCGATCAGCGTCACGTGGGAGACGACGCCTGCCAGGTCGATCGCGGCCTCGACCCCGGAGTTGCCGCCGCCGATGACCGCGACCCGCTTGCCGCGGAAGAGCGGGCCGTCGCAGTGCGGGCAGTAGGTGACGCCCTTGTTGCGGTACTCCTCCTCACCCGGGACGCCGATGTGGCGCCAGCGGGCGCCGGACGCGAGCACGACCGTGCGGCCGCGGAGAGCTGCGCCGTTCGCGAGCTCGACGGTGTGCAGATCGCCGCGCGCGCCGGGCAGGAGGCCGGTGACCTGCTGGAGGTCCATCAGGTCGACGTCGTACTCCATCACGTGGCGCTCGAGCTCGGCGGCGAGCTTCGGGCCCTCGGTGTAGGGGACGGAGACGAGGTTCTCGATCGCCATCGTGTCGAGCACCTGGCCGCCGATCCGCTCGGCCACCATGCAGGTGCGGATCCCCTTGCGGGCGGCGTAGATCGCCGAGGACACACCTGCGGGGCCGGCACCGACGACGAGCACGTCGAACGGCTCCTTGTCGGCGATCTCCTCGGCAGCGCGCTCGACGGCCGACGAGTCGAGCTTGTTCACGATCTGCTCGAGCGTCATCCGGCCCTGGTCGAACACCTCGCCGTTGAGGAAGACGGTCGGCACGGCCATCACGCCGCGGGCCTCGACCTCGTCCTGGAACAGCCCGCCGTCGATCGCGACGTGGCTGACGTCCGGGTTCAGCACGCTCATCACGTTGAGCGCCTGGACGACGTCGGGGCAGTTCTGGCAGGAGAGTGACAGGAACGTCTCGAAGCGGTACTCCCCGTCGAGCGACCGGACCTGCTCGACGAGCTCGTCCGGAACGTTGGGCGTGTGGCCGCCGACCTGGAGCAGCGCGAGCACGAAGGAGGTCAGCTCGTGGCCGAGGGGGAGGGCGGCGAAGGACACCGACACCTCGGTGCCGGTCCGGGCGACCTCGAACGACGGGCGCCGGGAGGCGTCGCCGTCACGGCGGACGGTGATGTGGTCGGACAGCGCGGCGACCTCGTCGAGCAGCGAGACGAGCTGGGCCGACTTCTCGCCGTCGTCGAGCGAGGCGACCAGCTCGATCGGGCGCTGGACGAGCTTGAGGTGGGATTCGAGCTGCTGGGTCAGGGCCGGGTCGAGCACGGGCACAGGAGTCTCCAGGGATCAGATCTTGCCGACGAGGTCGAGCGACGGGTTGAGGGTGTCGTCGCCCTCCTCCCACTTCGCCGGGCAGACCTCGTTGGGGTGCTTGCGGACGTACTGCGCCGCGCGGACCTTGCGTAGCAGCTCCACCGCGTTGCGGCCGACGCCCTCGGCGGTGATCTCCATGAACTGGATGACGCCGTCGGGGTCGACCAGGAAGGTCGCCCGGTCCGCGAGACCCTGGCCCTCGCGCATGACCTCGAAGTTGTTCGTGATCGTGCCGGTCGGGTCACCGACCATCGGGTACTGCACCTTGGCGATCGTGTCGGAGGTCTCGTGCCAGGCCTTGTGCGTGAAGTGCGTGTCGGTCGAGACCGAG
>DASTPU010000220.1:0-12330 GCA_035762105.1 Nocardioidaceae bacterium
CTCGTCCTGGGCGGTGGGCTGCTCCGTGGCGGGCTCGGTCTGGGCGGTCGGCTGCTCCGTGGCGGGCTCGGCCGTGGCCGGCTCCGCCTCGCTCGGTGCCACGTCGAACAGCGACCCGCCGGTCCCCAGCTTGCTCTCGGCCGGCTGGGCGGGAGACGGCTCGGCGGGTGCCTCGGTTTGAGCGGTGGGCTGCTCCGTGGCGGGCTCGGCCGTGGCCGGCTCCGCCTCGCTCGGCGCCACGTCGAACAGCGAGCCGCCGGACGAGATACCGCTCTCGGCCGGCTTCGCCTCGGGCTCAGCCGGTGCCGCGGAAGCCGAGTCGGCCGGCGTGTCGAAGAGCGAACCGCCCTTGGTCTCGGCGGCCGGTGCGGCCTCGGTGGGCGTGTCGAAGAGCGAACCGCCCTTGGTCTCGGTCGTCCCGCTTCCGGCCGGAGCGGTGTCGGCATCGAACAGCGAGGTGCCCGTCGTACCGCTGGGCTTGTCGCCCTTGTCCGCGGCCTCGGGAGCAGCGTCGAACAGCGAGCCGGAGCTGATCGGCTTGCTGGTCTCGACCTCGGGGTTCTCCTCCTCGGACGCGGCGGCGTTCGGGCCGACCTCCTCGGTCGCCGTGACCGTGCTCGCGGTCTGGGTGACGTCACCGGCCGAGGGCTCGGCCTTGGTGGCAGCCGTAGCGGTGGCGGTCCCGGCGGTGGCGGCACCGGCAGCGGCACCGGCACCGGCACCTGCCGCCTTCGCGGAGGCACCGGCGGGGACCGGGGCGCGGCTCTCGCCCTTGACCGAGGCCAGCAGCAGCTGGGCGACGTCGAGGACCTCGACCTCCTCGCGCGCGGAGCCGTCGGCCTGCTTCGCGGTGAGGCCGTCGGAGAGCATCACGCGGCAGAAGGGGCAGCCGGTCGCGATCTGGTCGGCACCGGTCTCGACGGCCTCGGTGGTGCGGTTGAGGTTGATCCGCTCGCCGAGCTTCTCCTCCATCCACATGCGCGCACCGCCGGCGCCGCAGCAGAAGGAGCGCTCGCTGTTGCGTGGCATCTCCTTGAGCTCCGCGTCGGGGATGACGTTCAGCAGCTCACGCGGCGGCGAGTAGACCTGGTTGTGGCGACCGAGGTAGCAGGGGTCGTGGTAGGTCAG
The DNA here is from genome assembly GCA_035762105.1 of Nocardioidaceae bacterium. Lineage (GTDB taxonomy): Bacteria > Actinomycetota > Actinomycetes > Propionibacteriales > Nocardioidaceae > Nocardioides_C. The sequence goes on from DASTPU010000220.1 coordinate 1,129, forward strand.
CGAGCGCTTGGGGGCACCGTTGGTCGCGACCGGGGTCAGCCTGCCCTCGCGCACGAGGCGGTTGAGCAGCTGCGTGTGGTGGACGACCTCGAGCTCGACACCGAACTGGGAGTACTCGTTCTTCAGGGTGTTGAAGCAGTGGGCGCAGGTCGAGACGACCTTCTTGACCTTCATCTCCTTGAAGGTCTCGGCGTTCTGCGACGCGAGGCCCTGGAAGACGAACTCGTTGCCGGCGCGGCGGGCCGGGTCGCCGGTGCACGTCTCGCCGTTGCCGAGGACGCCGAAGGAGACACCGGCCATGTCGAGCAGCTCGGCCACGGCGCGGGTGGTCTTCTTCGCGCGGTCCTCGTAGGCGCCGGCGCAGCCGACCCAGAACAGCCAGTCGACCTCGTCGAGCGACTCGATGTCCTCACCGACGACCTTGACGTCGAAGGGCAGGCCCTGCGCCCACTCGAGGCGCGCGTTGGGCGACATGTTCCACGGGTTGCCCTTGTTCTCCAGGCCCTTGAAGAGGCCGTTGAGCTCCGCCGGGAAGTTCGACTCGACGAGGATCTGGTAGCGGCGCATGTCGACGATGTGGTCGACGTGCTCGATGTCGACGGGGCACTGCTGCACGCAGGCGCCGCACGAGGTGCACGACCACAGCACGTCGGAGTCGATGACCGCGCCGCCCTCGGGCATCCACGCCCAGTCGCCCTCGGTCTCGCCGACCAGCGGACGCTCGGCCTCGGTGAGGACAGCGGCGTCGAGCTTGGAGCGCTCCTCGTCGGAGTCGGCGAGGAGGTAGGGCGCCTTGGCGTAGGCATGGTCACGAAGGTTCGTGATCAGGAGCTTGGGGGAGAGCGGCTTGTCGGTGTTCCACGCGGGGCACTGGCTCTGGCAGCGACCGCACTCGGTGCAGGTCGTGAAGTCCAGGATGCCCTTCCAGGAGAAGTCCTCGATCTTGCCGACGCCGAGGGTGGTGTCCTCGTCCATCTCCTCGATGCCCTCGAAGTCGATGACCTTCCCGCCCGAGGTCATCGGCGCCAGCGCGCCCAGCGAGGTCCCGCCGTCGCTTCGGCGCTTGAAGAGCACGTTGAAGAAGACGCTGAACCGGTGCCAGGCGACACCCATGGTCGGGGTCAGCGCCAGGGTGAGCATCCAGGTCATCGAGACGACGATCTTGACCATCGCGACGAGCCAGATCAGGTTCTCCAGCGTCGTGGTCGACAGACCGGTGAACGCCTGCCCGGCCCAGGAGGTCAGCGGGAAGTGCAGCGCCGACTGGTACTTCTCCTCGGCGATGGCGTACTCGAAGAACCGCAGGAACAGGATGCACAGGCCGACGACGAGGATGACGGCCTCGACGAAGTACCCCTGCCACATCGTCGAGCCGTAGAAGCGGCCCTTCTCACCACGCGTGCGCTCCTTGGGGCGCGTCGCGCGATACACGATGAACGGCACGATCGCGATGATCATCGCCCACGCGAAGAACTCCGTCACCCACTCGAAGGGCGGGAAGTGGCCGATGACCGGCAGGATGAAGTGCGCGTCGAAGAGCTGGCCGTAGGCGTTCAGCAGCGTCGCGAAGAGCAGGCCGAAGCCCACGAAGATGAACCAGTGCGCCGCACCGACCTTCGTCCACTGCAGCATCCTGGTGTGGAGCAATGTCTCCTTCACCATGTTGACCAGGCGGCGACCCAGATTGTCGGTTCGGTGAGCCGGCTGACCGATCTTCATGACCCGGATCATGTGGGCGATCGTCCGTGTGAACAGGGCGACCGCGACCGCCGTGATCGCCAGTGAGATCACGATGGCGAAGATCTGCATGTGTGCTCCTCGTACGGGGGCGGGGACGTGCTGCGGCAGGGGTGCGCCGAGCCTATTGCTCAGCACCGCTGCGAGTCAGCGGGGTCGAGGTGTGAGAAAAACCCTACCGAACGGTAACTTCGTGTGTTCCAACGCCCTCCGACGGGGCAAAGGAGTCAGCCTGCTCCGATGCCCGAGGTGGTGGTGAGCTCCACGCCGGCCTTGTGCATCTCCGTGCGTGCGTGGGCCGTCGTGTCCGGCGCGACCCCGGCGGCGAGGTCCTCGAGCAACCGCACGTTGAGGTCGTAGGCCCGGGCATCCAGCGACGTCGCCCGCACGCAGTGGTCGGTGGCGATTCCCACCACGTCGACGTCGGTGACGCGTAGCGACTGAAGCAGGTCGACGACGGGTCGGCCATCGGGGCCGAAGCCCTGGAACATGGAGTAGGCCGGCTCGCCCATCCCCTTCTTGATGTGGTGGGTGAGGAAGCTCAGGTCGAGACCGGGGGCGTAGTCCGCACCGTGCGAGTCCGCGACGCAGTGCGCCGGCCAGCGGGTCGCGTAGTCCAGCTCGTGCGCCTCCTCGGCGAAGTGGCCGCCGTTGGTGGAGCCCGGCTCGTGCCAGTCGCGCGACGCGACCACTGCGTCGTACAGGTGCGCGTTTGCGACGAGGTACTTGCTTATCCCGGACGCGACGGCGAGGCCGCCGGTCACGGCGAGCGATCCCCCCTCGCAGAAGTCGTTCTGGACGTCGACGACGAGCAACGCGCGGCGAGTGGTCACGCCCCCATTCTGCCTGCCTACGCTGGCAGTATGAAGCCCTCCCTTACTTTCCCGGTACGACGGTCCGGCGCACGTCTCCTCCTCGAGCTCGACCTCGCGCGGGGACTGCTGGAGAGCCCGCCTTCCTCCCCGGTCGAGGCACTGCGGGCAATGCACGTGCCGAGCCTCAGGAGCGTCGTCGAGGCACTGCACCGGGCGGCGCGGGACGAGCGGGTGGTGGGTCTCGTCGCCCACGTCGGCGCCAAGCAGCCGAGCCTCGCCCAGTCCAACGAGCTGCGTGCCGCCGTCGCCGAGATGCGCGCGGCCGGCAAGCCGACGGTGTGCTGGTCCGAGACCTTCGGCGAGATGAGCCCGGGCAACGTCGGCTACCACCTCGCCAGCGCCTTCGACGAGATCTGGCTGCAGCCCAGCGGCGACGTCGGACTCGTCGGGATCACCGCCCGTGCGACGTTCGTCCGCGACGCCCTGGACAAGCTCGGCGTGAAGCCGGAGTTCGCCCAGCGCCACGAGTACAAGTCCGCTGCCGACACCTTCCTCCGCTCGTCGATGACCGAGGCCAACCGCGAGATGCTCACCCGGCTCGTCGAGTCCGCGATGGACACGGTCGTCCGCGACGTCGCCACCGGCCGCGGTGTCGCCGAGTCCGACGTGCGCGCCGCCGTCGAGGTCGCGCCGCTGTCTCCCGAGGAGGCCGTCTCCCGCGGGCTCGTCGACCGGATCGGCTACCGCGACGAGGTGTACGACGACCTCCGCGGCCGGCTCGGTGAGGTGGAGCTGAAGTTCGTCGAGAGGTACGGCAAGGGCGGTCTCTCCCAGGCGGAGGCAGCGCTCAAGCGTCGGGGGAAGCCTGTGGTCGCGCTGATCCACGCCGCAGGCCCGATCCACCTCGGACGCAGCAGCTCGTCGCCGATGTCGGGCCGCTCGATCGGCTCGGACACGGTCGCCGCCGCCCTGCGCACCGTCGCCGCCGACGACTCGGTCAAGGCGGTCGTCCTCCGGGTCGACAGCCCAGGCGGCTCCTATGTCGCCTCGGACGCGATCCGCCGCGAGGTGATCGCGCTGCGCCGCACCGGCCGGCCGGTCGTCGCCTCGATGGCGAACGTCGCGGCCTCGGGGGGCTACTACATCGCGATGCCCGCCGACCGCGTGCTCGCCAGCGCCGGCACGATCACCGGCTCGATCGGCGTGCTCGCCGGCAAGGCGGTGATCCGGGAGACGCTCGAGCGCATGGGCATCCGCCGGGAGTCCGTCGTCGAGGGCCGCTACGCCGACATGTTCTCCACCGACCGGCCCTTCGACGAGTCCGAGTGGGCCCGGCTGGAGGGCTGGCTCGACCGGGTCTACGACGACTTCACCGCGAAGGCGGCCGAGGACCGCGGCATGCCGGTGGACGACCTCCGGGCCCTCGCCCGGGGCCGGGTGTGGACCGGCGCGGACGCGGTGGAGCGCGGGCTGGTCGACGAGCTCGGCGGCCTGGAGCGAGCGATCGACGTCGCCGCGACGCGGGCCGGGGTCTCCCGCGCCGAGGTCGAGGTGCGGGTCATGCCGAAGCCGAAGCTGTTCGAGAGGCTCATGCCCGCCGACAACAGCGAGTCGCCCACGGCGGGCGCGTCGCTGTCGTTCGGGGAGGGGATGCCGCTGCTCGACCGGTTCCTGGCCACGACCGGCCTTGCGCCGTACGGCGTGCTCTCGATGCCGGTGGACTGGCGCCTCCAGTAGGCCGAAGCCCCAGGCGCGGAGGCGGGCCGCCGCGCTGTTCTGCGAGAAGGTCCTCGAGGGGTGGCCGCGACAGCCTTCTTGCAGAAGACCATCGGTGCCGCACTCCGAGCAGCGAGCGAGTCTCCGCCCCGGTGGGCACCTCCGGCGCTGCGGGGTCCGGGCAGCGCCGGAGATGCGGCTGGTGAGCGACCTCCCGGTCACGGGGTCCGGGCGACCGGGAGGCGCTGGTCTCAGTGGACGCGGGCCAGGCGTCCTCGCCGGTCGAACTCGACCCGTACCTTCGTGCGCGCCCCGTCGGAGCTCCGCGCGCAGTAGGTGAAGGTCTCGCCGACCCGGGCGTCGGGCTGGCCGACCGCGAACAGCACGTGACGTGACGTGGCACCGTCGGGCAGCGAGCGGAAGGCCGACACGGGCCTGAGACGGGAACCGCCGGTGCAGCTGTTGGCCTTGATACCGAGCGCGCGTTCCCAGGTCAACAGGTACGCCTCGGCGCCGCGGGCCATGTCCTGTGCGATGTCGTCGCCGGCCAGCCTGCGGAGGTCCTCGACCCAGTCCGGGTACAGGCCGTAGTGGGCGACCCCGTCCACGTTGATGTCGTAGACGCGTTCGCCACTGACCTGCTTGCGGACCGTCACCCCGCCGAGGCCCTTGAACGGATAGGTCACCGGGTTCTTCGCGTCGGCGCCACGCGGGTCGCCCTGTGCGCCGAGCCCGTTGATGTCCGCGCCGAAGCCGAGCCCGAAGTAGTAGCGCTCGTCGGCGCGGCCGACGTGGTACCTCCACTTCTTCACGAAGCCCGTGCTGTCACCGGCGTACGGCGCGATGTAGCCGCCGAGCTCGGAGATCCGCGGGTAGGCGTCGGGGGTGGACCAGGAGTGGCTGGAGAGCACGCCGGGGTACCCCATCGACTCGACGAGGTCGAGCGAGGCGCGGCGGGCGACGACGCTCATGTGGTCGGGGTCGAAGAGCATGTTCCGCTCGGCCAGTCCCCGGATCATGAGCTCGCCGAGGTCGGTGAGGCCGCGCTGGTTGCAGTGCGGGGCGCCCGGGTAGACCGGGACCGCGAGCGGCGGTGCGTACTCCGCGGCGATCGCGCCGAACAGCGGGTCGCGGTCGGAGACCTCGCGCGGCATGGCGTACTGCTCCTTGTCGTGCACACCCGGGCCGTTGGTCCGGGGGCAGGTCTGCATCTTCCAGAACGACCCGGTCTCCAGGAAGTTCGCGGAGTTCACGACGACCCCGGTCGTGCCCTCGTCTCCCGCGACGCCGGACAGCGCGTTGTCGAACTTGTTGACCAGCTCCATCTGGCGCACGCCCATCCGGCGCATCTCGTCGAGCTGCCGGTCGATGTCCTCGGCGGTGCACTGCGGCACGTCGAGCTTCATCGTGCAGCCGAAGACCACGCTGGTCTCGATACCCATGACGACGGCGAGCTTGCCGTCGTTGATCACGCGGCGCGCCTCGAACGGCGAGCGGACGATGCGGTACCAGCCCTCACCCGGGCCGCCGGCCTGCGCGTCGATGTAGCGCTCGAACTGCCTCATCCGCTTGGCCTGCAGCCGGATAGAGTCCATGTCGTCGCAGCTGTTGCGCTTCAGCGGGTAGATCTCGCAGAGCTTGTTGTTCTCCACGAGAAGGTTCACGAACAGCCGCAGGCCGCCGCGCCAGGACCGCTCCATCCACTTGTAGTAGGTGCCCTCGTGGGTCAGCGAGTCCGGCGCCGGCCAGTCCTTGAACGTCGGCCAGCCCACCGGGTCGTGGCTCGGCCGGCCGGACAGGAAGCCCTCCAGCACCGCGCCGTTGCCGCCGGTGGCGGTGTGGTCCTCGCAGTCCTGGAGCGCGTACTCCACCCCGTACGGGTCCCACGGCTTGCCGCAGTGCACCTCGCCGCCGAGGAACTCGAAGGCCATCCCGTGCGTGTGCGCGTCGGCGTAGCCGCGGACCTCGGCGAACGGCGTCTCGCCGCGGTGCGGGCGCCCGGAGACGTTGGTCCGCACCTCGGGCCACCTCGCACAGGAGTCGGTACGGCGGACCGCGAACGTCGCGGGGACCTCCGCGAGCACGAGCCTCCCGGCGTCGTCGACGGCGAGCGCCTTGCCGGCCGAGGGAAGCGCGAAGCGGAAGCCGCCCTCGAGCTCGGTGACGGTCCAGTCCGCCGACGGGCTCGGCCGGTCGGCGGCCACGACCGGGTCTCCCGGGCCGGTCAGGCCGAGCGGGTCGGCCGAGCCGGCGGAGACGAAGTCCTTCTCGGTGCCGTAGAGGAGGTACTTCCCGAGGTCGGTCGCCTGGAGGTGCAGCGGCTCACCACCGTCGACGGCGCCGGCCGTGGCCGCGAACCCGTCGCGGTCGCGCTCCACCCAGCGGCCTCCCGTGCCGAGCACGTAGCAGCCACCGGCCATGGCGTACCGGTCCTCGGGGACCACACGCCTCCGGCCCGGCGCCGTGCCCGGCAGCAGGGTCGGCTCGTTGTCGTAGCGGCGGGCCGCGACCGCGTCGCTGTTCGCGGCGACCTGGGCCGCGGCCGTGGGGTCCTGCGCCAACGGGTCCGTGCCGTCCGCAACCGACCGGGAGACGAGGTTCTTGGTCGCCGGGTCGGTGTGGTCGTGGCCGTGGCCGTCGGGGGCGGTGCCGGTGCCGGTGCCCACGGTGTGGTCGTGCGTCGAGTGGTCGTGCTCGGGGGCGAGCGCCGCCGCGGCCGCCTCCTCCACGGAGTCCCGGAACGTCCCGCTGCGGTCGTCGGTCCGGCCACCGGCGTACGACGGGACGACCACGCTCGCGGCCAGAACCGCCCCGGCCGCGAGAGCCACCGACCAGGTCAGCCTCTTGCGCGAGCGGGTCCGTTCGACCTGGGGACTGGCGTGGTCGGGGCGCATGGACACTCCTCGGAAGCTCGCGTTTGGATGTGCAACGAGTTCTCGAGGCTTAGGTCACGTCGTCCGGCCGCGGAGCCGTGCGGTGAGACGCTCGGCGGTACGACGGGTCGCCTCGATCGTCCGGGGAAGGTCGACGGAGTCCTCGCCGGGGAAGGTCACCGCGACGCCGGCGACGGGGTGCCCGGTGTGGTCGAGGACGACCGCCGCGACGGAGGAGAACCCGGGCGTCACCTCGCCGTCCTCCATGGCGTACCCACGCTGGCGGGTCTCGACGAGCAGCGCACGCAGCGCGCTGGGCGAGGACGGTCCGGCGCCGTGCCGGTCCACGAACGCCGCTCGGTCGGGGTAGAGCGCACGGACCTGGGCAGCCGGCAGAGAGGCGAGGATCGCCCGGCCGCTGGCGGTGAGGTGGGCCGGCAGCCGCACCCCGACGTCGCTCACCAGCGGCGGCCGGCCGGGCGCGCGTTCCTCGACCACGTACAACACGTCGCGGCCGTGGAGCACGGCGAGGTGGGCGGACTGGCCGACGGTGTCGACGAGCGCGGCGAGGGGGCGGCGGGCGAGCCGCTGCAACGGCTCCTGGCGGGCATAGCCGCTGCCCACCTCGAAGGCCGCGACCCCGAGGCCGTAGCGGTGCTCGTCGGCGAGGTGGACGACGAAGCCCTCCTCGACCATGACCCCGAGCAGGTGGTAGGCCGTCGAGCGGGGGATGCCCACCGCGTTCGCGATCGCCTGGAGGGTGACCGGGTCTGCCTGGGAGGCGAGGAAGCGCAGCACCCGGAGTGCTCTCGTCGCTGCCGGGACCTGTCCCACGCCCGCGACCCTAGCCGTCGGGGTGGCGACCAGGGCCTCCGTCGTACCACTTCGGGTGGAATGACCGGTTGGAGACCAAGGTCCTGAGAGCGAGCAACTTCCGGGAATGTGCTCCGGTCCTGGCCGAGGATGGGTGAAGAGCGCCCGCCAGGGAGGTGGCGGGCGCCTCGCATCCGCCCCGTGGGCCGGTGCACGCACCCGCTCGGAGGACCGCGTGTCTGCCCGGCTGGCCGACGGCTCCTCATCGAGTCTCGGATCCGAGACATATCCCCCTCGGGGGTGCTGGCCGCGCCCTCTCCCAGGCAGTGGAATGGGCGCATGACAGTCGTCCATGTCGGGGTAGGCCCCGTCTCCTTCGAGGATGTCCTCGCCGTTGCCCGTCACGGCGCCGCCGTCGACCTCACCGACGACGCCGTCGCCGCGATCGAGCAGGCGCGCAAGGCGGTCGAGGAGCTCGCCGCGGCGCCCACGCCGGCGTACGGCATCTCCACCGGGTTCGGCGCCCTCGCCACCCGGCACATCCCGGCCGAGAGCCGCACCCAGCTCCAGCGCTCGCTGGTCCGCTCGCACGCCGCGGGCAGCGGCGCCGACGTCGAGCGCGAGGTCACCCGTGCCCTGATGCTGCTGCGGCTGTCGACGCTGGCGACCGGCCACACCGGCATCCGTCTCGAGACCGCACGCACGATGGCCGCGCTGCTGACGCACGGGATCACCCCGGTCGTGAAGGAGTACGGCTCGCTCGGCTGCTCCGGCGACCTCGCCCCGCTCGCGCACTGCGCGCTGGCGCTGATGGGCGAGGGCGAGGTCCGCGACGCGGCCGGCACGCTCCGGCCCGCCGCCGAGGCGCTGCGGGAGGCCGGGATCGAGCCGGTCGAGCTCGCCGCCAAGGAAGGTCTCGCGCTGATCAACGGCACCGACGGGATGCTCGGCATGCTGGTGATGGCGATCGCCGACCTGCGCATGCTCCTGCGTACGGCGGACGTGGCCGCTGCGATGTCCGTGGAGGCGCAGCTCGGGACCGACCGGGTCTTCGCGGCCGACCTCCAGGCGCTGCGCCCGCACCCCGGCCAGGCCGCGTCGGCCGCCAACCTCCGCCGGATCCTCGCCGACTCCGGCGTCGTCGCCAGCCACCGAGGGCCGGACTGCAACCGGGTCCAGGACGCGTACTCGCTGCGCTGCTCGCCGCAGGTCCACGGCGCCGCCCGGGACACCGTCGAGCACGCCGCCGTGGTCGCCGCCCGTGAGCTCGACTCCGCGATCGACAACCCCGTCGTCCTCGACGACGGGCGGGTCGAGTCCAACGGCAACTTCCACGGCGCCCCGATCGCCTACGTCCTCGACTTCCTCGCGATCGCGGCCGCCGACGTCGCCTCGATCTCGGAGCGCCGGACCGACCGGTTCCTGGACAAGGCCCGCAGCCACGGGCTGCCGCCGTTCCTCGCCGACGACCCGGGGGTCGACTCGGGCCACATGATCGCGCAGTACACCCAGGCCGCGATCGTCTCGGAGATGAAGCGCCTTGCCGTGCCCGCGAGCGTCGACTCGATCCCCTCGAGCGCGATGCAGGAGGACCACGTCTCGATGGGCTGGTCCGCGGCCCGCAAGCTGCGCCGGTCCGTCGACGGGCTCACCCGCGTGGTCGCCGTCGAGCTGCTCACCGCGGCGCGTGCCCTCGACCTCCGGGCTCCCCTCGAGCCGGCGCCGGCCACGTCCGCCGTCCTCGCCCTGCTGCGCCGGACCATCCCCGGACCCGGTCCCGACCGCCACCTGTCACCCGAGATCGAGCAGACCGTCGAGCTCGTGCGCACCGGCGCCGTGGCCGAGGCCGTCGAGAACACGATTGGAGAACTCCGATGACCCACGAGATCCGTGCCCCACGGGGTAGCGAGCTCACCGCCCGCAGCTGGCAGACCGAGGCCCCGATGCGGATGCTCATGAACAACCTCGACCCCGAGGTGGCCGAGCGCCCGGAGGACCTCGTCGTCTACGGCGGCACCGGCAAGGCCGCGCGCAGCTGGGAGGCCTACGGCGCGATCGTGCGGACCCTCGAGACGCTCGCCGACGACGAGACCCTGCTCGTGCAGTCGGGCAAGCCGGTCGGCGTGATGCGCACGCACGAGTGGGCGCCGCGGGTGCTCATCGCCAACTCCAACCTCGTGGGCGACTGGGCGAACTGGGAGGAGTTCCGGCGGCTCGAGGAGCTCGGCCTGACGATGTACGGCCAGATGACCGCGGGCTCGTGGATCTACATCGGCACGCAGGGCATCCTGCAGGGCACCTTCGAGACCTTCGCCGCCGTCGCGGACAAGAGGTTCTCAGGCAGCCTCGCCGGGACGATCACCCTGACCGCGGGCCTCGGCGGGATGGGTGGCGCGCAGCCGCTGGCCGTCACCATGAACGACGGCGTCGCGATCTGCATCGAGTGCGACCAGTCGCGGATCGAGCGCCGCCTGGAGCACCGGTACCTCGACGTGCAGGCGCCGTCGCTGGACGAGGCGCTGCGGATGGCGGTCGAGGCCCGCGACGCGCGCAGGCCGCTGTCGATCGGTGTCCTCGGCAACGCCGCCGACCTGGTGCCCGCGCTGCTCGCCCAGGGCGCCCCGGTCGACATCGTCACCGACCAGACGTCGGCGCACGACCCGCTGTACTACCTGCCCTCGGGCGTCGCCTTCGAGGACTGGGCGGCGCTGCGGGCCAAGGACCCGGCCGGCCTCACCGAGATGGCGCGCGCGTCGATGGCCCGCCACGTCGAGGCGATGGTCGGCTTCCTGGACGCCGGTGCCGAGGTCTTCGACTACGGCAACTCGATCCGCGACGAGGCGCGCAAGGGCGGTTTCGCGAGGGCGTTCGACTTCCCGGGCTTCGTGCCCGCCTACATCCGGCCGCTGTTCTGCGAGGGCAAGGGGCCGTTCCGCTGGGCGGCGCTCTCGGGCGACCCGGCAGACATCGCCGCGACCGACCGCGCGATCCTCGCGCTCTTCCCCGACAACGAGCGGCTGCGGCGCTGGATCACGATGGCCGGCGAGCGCGTCGCGTTCCAGGGCCTCCCGGCGCGGATCTGCTGGCTCGGCTACGGCGAGCGTCACCTCGCGGGCCTGAAGTTCAACGAGATGGTGCGGAGCGGGGAGCTCAAGGCCCCGATCGTGATCGGCCGCGACCACCTCGACTGCGGGTCCGTCGCCTCGCCCTACCGCGAGACCGAGGGGATGCTCGACGGCTCCGACGCG
>DASTPU010000221.1:0-2800 GCA_035762105.1 Nocardioidaceae bacterium
CCCCGGGAGTCCGGCGCGTGCACGGCGAACATGTCGACGCGCGCCTCCTGGAGGTAGTCCACGTAGGTGACGTTGTTGACATGCCCGAGCGAGTCCATGTCGGCCCAGCGCAGCGGGCAGTAGTAGACGTGGCGCACGCGCACGATCCTGCCAGAGCCGGGTGTGGCGCCGCGCACATGGCCCGGTCGGTGGAATCCGTCCTAGGCTGTCGGGATGCCGGCGTCGTGTCCTACGGCCGACCGCGCCCCGAGACAACGAGAAGATCGGAGTTCCTCCATGCCAGAGGCAGTGATCGTTTCCGCCACCCGTTCCCCCATCGGTCGCGCGAACAAGGGTTCGCTCAAGGACATGCGTCCCGACGACCTGTCGGCGGCGATGATCCAGGCGGCCCTGGACAAGATCCCCGAGCTCGACCCGAAGGACATCGACGACCTCTACCTCGGCTGTGGCCTGCCCGGCGGCGAGATGGGCTTCAACATGGGCCGGATCGTCGCCGTGCTGATGGGCTACGACCACCTCCCCGGCGCCACCATCACCCGCTACTGCTCCTCGAGCGTCCAGACCACGCGGATGGCCTTCCACGCGATCAAGGCAGGCGAGGGCGACGTGTTCGTCTCCGCCGGGGTCGAGACGGTGTCCCGCTTCCGCAAGGGCACCTCCGACCACCTGCCCGACACGCAGAACCCGCTCTTCGACGAGGCCAAGGCGCGCACCGAGGAGCAGGCCAAGGGCGGCCAGGACTGGCACGACCCGCGCCAGGAAGGCAAGCTCCCGGACGCCTACATCGCGATGGGGCAGACGGCCGAGAACGTCGCCAAGATGCGTGGCCTCACCCGCCGTGAGCTCGACGAGTTCGGTGTCCGGAGCCAGAACCTCGCCGAGAAGGCGATCGCCGACGGCTTCTGGGCCAACGAGATCACCCCGGTCACCCTGCCGGACGGCACGGTCGTCACCACGGACGACGGCCCGCGCGCCGGCGTCACCCTGGAGGCGGTGGAGCAGCTCGACCCGGTGTTCCGCCCCGACGGCGTCGTGACCGCCGGCAACTGCTGCGCGCTCAACGACGGTGCCGCCGCCGTGATCGTCATGTCCGACACCAAGGCCAAGGCGCTCGGTCTGACCCCGCTGGCCCGGATCGTCTCGACCGGCGTCACCGGCCTGTCGCCGGAGATCATGGGCCTCGGTCCGGTCGAGGCGTCCAAGCAGGCGCTCGCCCGCGCGAACATGACCATCGACGACATCGACCTCGTCGAGATCAACGAGGCCTTCGCCGCGCAGGTCGTGCCGTCCTACCAGGACCTCGGCATCGACATCGACAAGCTCAACGTCAACGGCGGAGCGATCGCCGTGGGCCACCCCTTCGGCATGACCGGTGCCCGGTTGCAGAACACGATGATCAACTCGCTCAAGACCCACGACAAGCAGACCGGCCTCATCACGATGTGCGTCGGTGGCGGCCAGGGCATGGCGCTGGTCCTCGAGCGCATGAGCTGACCTCCGTCGTACTCGACGGAGCCGAAGGCCCCCGGTCGGTGACCGGGGGCCTTCGGACTCAGAGAAGGTCGACCCAGTAGTGCCGTTTGGCCGGCGACCCCTCACGGCCGGGTGCGACCGACTCCAGCCGGCCGCCGCACCTCTCGATCACGTTCGCGGAGCCGACGTTGCCGTCGTCGCAGGTGACCAGCGCGCGCTCGACGCCGACCTCGTGGGCGATCCCCAGCGCCTGGCGCAGGATCTCCGTCGCGTAACCGCGGCGGCGGAAGGCCGGGCGGACGCTGTACCCGATGTGGCCGCCGACCACGGCGAGCCAGGCGTTGAGCTCATGGCGGACGGAGACCCGCCCGACGACCTGGCCACCGACGTCGGCGACGAGGAAGGTCGCGGGCACGTACCCCTCGGGGAGGTCGACTCCGCGGCGGTAGCGCTCGAGCCGCTCGAGGTACTCGTCCCAGGACTCCTCCTCGCGCCAGTCGAGCAGGAAGTCGAAGCCGTCCCGCGCGAGCTCCTCGTGCGCCAGCCGCGCCTGGGCCTCGTCGGCGGAGCTCAGCGGCCGCAGCACCAGATCAGAGCGGGCGTCGCCGGTCATGCGACCGATTCTCGCCGGTCCTGCCGCAGACCGCGAGGCGTTTATTGAACCTTCAACCGGAGCGTCGGTAGAATGAGTGCCATGACCGCAAAGGGGACGTCAGCGACGACCGGGACGCGCTGGCTCGACGCCGAGCAGCAGCGATCCTGGCGCGCCTACCTCGTGGGCACGACCCTGCTCACCGACCGGCTCGACCGCGACCTGCGCGAGCACCATGACCTGTCGATGCCCGAGTACGAGATCCTCGTGCGGCTCTCGGAGGCACCCGACCGCCGGATGCGCATGGCCGAGCTCGCCGGGTCGATCAGCCACTCGCGCAGCCGCGTCACGCACACCGTGTCCCGCCTCGAGAAGGACGGCCTGGTCGAGCGCTCGGCCTGCGTCTCGGACGGCCGCGGCGTGGAGGCCGTGCTGACCGACGAGGGCTTCGCGCGACTCGAGGAGGCGGCCCCCACACACGTGGAGGGGGTACGCCGGTTCCTGGTCGACCTCGCCTCCGAAGAGGACTTCGCCGCCGTTGGCAGGGTCTTCAACGCGGTGGCTGACAACCTCGTCGAGAACAACCCGGCCGCCGACATCCGCTGACCGCCCGGGGTCAGTCCCCCGCGGCCCGGTCGATGAGCTTCTCGGCCAGGTCCTCGGGCACCTCGCCCCGGCCCGGCCCGCCGGAGCGCAGCCACTCCTCGAGGGCGTCGGTCTGCTCGTCACCGGCGA
>DASTPU010000222.1:0-28484 GCA_035762105.1 Nocardioidaceae bacterium
ATCTCACGTGTCAGCGGCGGCACTCACGGCCTGATGGTCTGAGTGCCGCTCGCATGTGCGGGCAGGCCCCGACGCTCAGCGCCTCGCGACCGGGCTCGCCTCGGCCCCCGCCGCGTAGCCCTCGGCCGCGTAGAGCAGCCACGCGTGGACGCCGGCGGAGCCCCCGTCGCGGTAGCCCCGAAGATTCGACTCGTACTCCCGCCGCAGCCGCAGGTGCCCGGCCTCCGGCACCACCAGCGACTTGGGGTCCACGCCGCGCGCCACCAGCAGCAGCCGCTCGGCGGCACGGGCCACGATCCCGTTGTGCGACTCGAACGGGGCCACAACCGCGAGCTCGGCGTGGACCACGGCAGCCACCACCAGGGCCGGCGCCTCGGTCGGTGCCACGAGCAGCTTGGCGAGGTCGGTCAGGCGTGCGGAGGATGCCGCGTCACGAGGGCGGCCGAGGGCCGCGTCGTCGACCACGCCCTTCCCGGCCAGCGCGTGCAGCCGCGCGAACGCCTGCAGCGGCGACCTGCCCACCACCGGCACCTGGGAGAGCACCTCGGCGCTCACGCGCAGCGCCGCCTGCGCCACCTCGTCGCCCGTGCCGGCCCGCATCGCGTCGGGGTCACTCTCCGACCCCTCCAGCACCGCGCTGGCGTGCGCACCGAGCAGCAGCGACTCCGCGGTCAGCTCCGGCGGGCTCTGCCGCAGACCCCGGTCACGGAGGAGTACGTCGATGCCGTCACGCGCTGCGGCCATCGCGGAGGCGACGCCCTCGAGGGAGGCCAGACGCGCAAGGGGGTCGGTGGAGGGCACGATCGTCAAGGCTAACCGACCCGGACGGGCCGGAGCCGGTAGCCTCACCACGATGAACGAGCTGCCCCAGACCCGCCCGGCCGTGGACCCGGCGCGCTCGTTCGACCTCGTGGCCGACGCCTACGACAGGGGCCGTCCGTCCTACCCCGACGATGCGGTCACCCAGCTCCTGCACGGCGTCCGTCGTACCGGGCACGCCGTCGACGTCCTCGAGCTCGGTGCCGGCACCGGCAAGCTGACCGAGCAGCTCCTCACGCACGGCTGCAGCGTCACCGCCACCGACCCCTCGGAGTCGATGCTCTCGAGGCTCACCAGGCGTGCTCCGGGCGCGCGGGTGGCGGCGGGTACGGCGGAGCAGGTGCCCGTGCGGGCGAGGTCGGTGGACCTCGTGGTCGCGGCGCAGTCCTTCCACTGGTTCGACGCCGAGGCCGCACTGCACGAGGTGGCGCGGGTGCTCCGGCCCGGCGGCCAGCTCGCCGTCGTGTGGAGCTCGCGCGACGAGCGGATCCCGTGGGTCAAGCGGCTCGGCCGCCTGATCGGCACTCCCGCGCAGGCGAGCGACCCCACCGGGACGATCGACGAGACCGGCATGTTCGAGGCGGTGGAACGCAGCACGTTCCGGTTCTGGCAGCCGCTGGACCAGGACTCGCTGCGGAACCTCGTCGCGTCGCGGTCCAACGTCGCGGTGATGACGGGCATGGAACGCGACCGGTTGCTGCGCAAGGTCGACGAGCTCTACGAGGAGTACGGCCGCGGCCACGACGGGATGCTGCTGCCCTACATCACCACCGTGTGCCGCACGACGGTCCTGCCGTGGGCGGTCCCCGAGGAGACCCCAGCCGGCCGGCCGTCCCCGGACAGCCGGCCGGCCGCGGACGTCGGCGGTTGCGACGACGACGCCCTCCTGATCGACTTCCGGTAGGAGCTGACGATGCCTTCCCGTTGGGGCTGGCTGCGGCCGGGCCACCTCGGCAGCGAGGCCGACCGGGCCACCTTCCGCACCCTGCACACCGCCTCGCTCGCCGGCCCGCCGCTGCGCTCGGGGCTCACCGAGGCGTCGGCGGGCAAGGCGATCCGCCACCTCCGGGACCTCCTCGGCGCGCCGGCCCTGGCGCTCACCGACACCGGCCGCCTCCTCGCCTGGGAGGGCCGCGCGGGACACCACTCCAAGCAGGTCGCGGGCCTCGCGGCGCCGGTCGTCGCCGGCGGGACCACCGCGGTCGGCGACAAGAGGGACATCCCGTGCGGCGACACCACGTGCCCGCTGCGGAACGTGATCGTCAGCCCGCTCACCGTCGAGGAGCGCGTGGTCGGCACCCTCCAGGTGTTCGCACCCAACGCCTCCGCGGGCCTGGTGCGTGCGACGGACGAGGTCGCCCGCTGGGTCTCCGGGCAGCTCGAGCTCGCCGAGCTCGACGCCTCCCGCACCCGGCTGATGGAGGCCGAGGTGCGCGCGCTGCGGGCACAGATCAGCCCGCACTTCATCTACAACTCGCTCACCGCGATCGCCTCCTTCGTGCGCACCGACCCCGAGCGAGCCCGCGAGCTGCTGCTCGACTTCGCGGACTTCACCCGCTACTCGTTCCGACGGCACGGCGAGTTCACCACGCTCGCGGAGGAGCTCCGGTCGATCGAGCGGTACCTGATGCTGGAGAAGGCCCGCTTCGGCGACCGGCTCCAGGTCACGCTGCGCGTCGCCCCCGAGGTGCTGCCGGTGGTCATCCCCTTCCTCTGCCTCCAGCCGCTGGTCGAGAACGCGGTGCGGCACGGGCTCGAGGACAAGGACGGCCCGGGCCGGATCACGATCGTCGGCGAGGACCAGGACACCGAGTGCGTGATCACCGTCGAGGACGACGGTGTCGGGGAGGATCCCGAGCGGGTACGACGGGCGCTCGCCGGCGACGTGTCGATGGACAGCGTCGGCCTGGGCAACGTCGACGAGCGGCTCCGGTCGCACTTCGGCGACGACTACGGACTTGTGGTGGAGACGGCGCCGGGGGCGGGCACGAAGGTTATCGTCAGGGTGCCGAAGTTCGCCCCGGGAGTGCGCCCATGAACCCTCCGGACGGCCACCGATGACCGTCTCGCCGTCACCCGCTCCGCTGCGGGTACTTGTCGTCGACGACGAGAGGCCGGCCGGTGACGAGCTCGCCTGGCTGCTCGGCCGTGACCCCCGCGTGGGCGACGTCCAGGTCACCGACTCCGGTGCCGGCGCACTGCGCCTGCTGCAGGAGGACCGGGTCGACGCGATCTTCCTGGACATCCGGATGCCGGGCCTCAGCGGCCTGGACCTGGCCCATGTCCTCTCCCGGTTCAAGGAGCCGCCGTCGGTCGTCTTCGTCACCGCCCACGACGAGCACGCCGTCGACGCGTTCGACCTCAACGCCGTCGACTACGTCCTCAAGCCGGTGCGCGACGACCGGCTCGCCGAGGCCGTCCGCCGCGTGGTCGAGTCGCACGCGCCGGTGCCCGCCTCGGGTGGGCAGGACATGATCGCCGTCGAGCTCGGCGGCCGCACCCGGTTCATCTCCCGCGCCGACGTCCGGTACGTCGAGGCGCAGGGCGACTACGCGCGGCTGCACACGGACGAGGGCAGCCACCTGGTGCGGGTTCCGCTGACCTCGTTGGAGGAGCAGTGGCGCGACGCAGGCTTCGTGCGGATCCACCGTTCGCTGCTGGTCGCGCTCGCGCACGTGCAGGAGGTCCGCATGGACGCCGGCAGGTGCACGGTGCTCGTCGGCGGCGAGGAGCTCGCGGTGAGCCGACGGCACACCCGCGAGCTGCGCGACCTGCTCGTGCGGCGTGCCCGGCCCGGAAGCGGTCCCCGGGCGTGAACGCCGAGGGCGGGCCGCCGCGGCGGGTCCGGGTGACCAGCCCGCGGACCCTCGCCGGCCGGCCACGCCGGGTGCGGGTGACCTCCGAGATCGACGCGCAGACCCGGATCGGCGAGCTGTACATGAGCGCCCTGCTGCGTGCCCAGCTCCGACTGGCCGGCCGGGTGATCCTCGCGCTCATGGTGCTCGTGGGAGGGATCCCGCTGGCTTACTCGCGCTTCCCCGCCCTGGCCGAGGTGCGGGTGCTCGGGATGCCCCTCGCCTGGGCGCTGCTCGGCCTCGGCGTCTACCCGGTCATGCTCCTGCTCGGCTGGCTCTACGTGAGGTCCGCGGAGCGGAACGAGAAGGACTTCGCCGACATGGTGGAGCGGTCGTGAGCCGGCAGCCGGGTCGACCATGAGCTCGTCCTTCGGCATCACGGCCGTCGCCCTGGTCTCGATCGCGACGCTGGCGGTGGGCGCGTACGGCTGGCGGTTCTCCCGGACCACGAGCGACTTCTTCGTCGCCTCCCGCTCCGTGCGCCCCGCGCTCAACGCGTCCGCGATCAGCGGCGAGTACCTCTCCGCGGCGTCGTTCCTCGGCATCGCCGGGCTCGTGCTGACCTTCGGCACCGAGATGCTGTGGTACCCGGTCGGCTGGACCGCCGGCTACCTCGTCCTGCTTGTGCTGGTCGCGGCGCCGCTGCGACGGTCGGGCGCCTACACCCTCCCCGACTTCGCCGAGGGACGGCTGGAGTCACGCAGCGTTCGCTGGTTCTCCTCGGTGCTGGTGGTGGGCATCGGCTGGCTCTACCTCATGCCGCAGTTCCAGGGCGCGGGTCTCGCGCTGAGCACGGCGGCCGGGACCGAGCACTGGGTCGGCGGCACGATCGTCGCGGTCGTCGTGCTCGTCAACGTGATGTCGGGCGGCATGCGCAGCATCACCTTCGTCCAGGCCTTCCAGTACTGGCTGAAGCTGACCGCGCTGCTGGTGCCGGCGATGTTCCTGCTCCTGGTCTGGTCCGGCGACGGGGCCGCGTCCCCCGCCGCGTCCGATGCGCTCACCTCACCCGGGTGGCTGTCACCGCTGGCCTCCTCGAGCCCGCACCCGCTGTACACCACCTACTCGATCATCGTTGCGACGTTCCTCGGCACGATGGGCCTGCCTCACGTGGTGGTCCGCTTCTACACCAACCCCGACGGCCGCGCCGCCCGTCGTACGACCCTGGTGGTGCTCGGCCTCCTCGGGCTCTTCTACGTCCTGCCGCCGGTGTACGGCGCGCTCGGCAGGATCTACGCACCGGACCTGATCGGGTCGGGCCGTGCCGACAGCGTGGTGCTGGAGCTGCCGAGCCGGATGCTTCCGGGCGTCGCCGGGGACCTGCTCTCCGCGCTCACCACGGCCGGCGCCTTCGCCGCCTTCCTGTCCACCTCCTCAGGCCTCACCATCGCGGTCGCGGGGGTCCTGAGCCAGGACGTCCTGGGCCGCAGGTGGTTCCGCGGTGTGCGGGCGTTCCAGGCGGCGGCGGTCGTGGCGATCGCCGTACCCCTCGCGCTCGCCGTGCTCTCGGACGGCGTCAGCGTCGCCCGCGCCGTGGGGCTCGCATTCGCGGTCGCCGCCTCCACGTTCTGCCCGCTGCTCGTGCTCGGGATCTGGTGGCGCCGGCTCACCGACGTCGGTGCGATCGCGGGGATGGTCGTCGGCGGCGGGCTGTCTGGGTGGGCGGTCGTCGGCACCCTGCTGCAGGTCGAGTACTCCGGCTGGACCGCCGCGCTGCTCGCGCACCCGGCCGCCTGGACGGTGCCCTCGGCCTTCCTGACGATGATGCTGGTCTCGCTGCTCACCCAGCGCCGGCTGCCGGCCAACCTGTCCCGCACGATGGTCCGCCTGCACACCCCCGAGGCCGTCGAGCTCGACCGCGGTCCCTACCCGCTCTGAGCGGCCGACCGCTCGTCGTACGTTTCCTGCCGCACGTCGCGCGCACCTACCCACTGAGCGCAGCGGCGTCGGCGACGGGTCGCGCCCACCCGCCGGCGGCTCCTACGGTGACGGGCATCACAGGCTGCTCACCCGATGGGCTGCCCGGCGGCGAGGAGGAGCACCTCGAGTGTGACCCCTCGTCGCCGGGCGTCGTACCGCATATCGTGGCCGAGAGGCCGCTGAGCACGTAGAACATGCAGATACCGGACTGTGACGAGGAGACGCCGTGAGCAACGAGACCCTGTCCAACCTGATGCACGAGGAGCGCCGCTTCGAGCCGCCCGCCGACCTGGCGGCGAACGCGAACCTGAAGGCCGACGCCTACGACCGTGCCGCGGCGGACCGCCTCGGCTTCTGGGAGGAGCAGGCGGACCGGCTCGACTGGGCCGAGCGCTGGGACCGTGTCCTCGACTGGGACAACCCGCCGTTCGCCAGGTGGTTCGTCGGCGGCAGGCTGAACGCCGCCTACAACTGCGTCGACCGGCACGTCGAGGCCGGTCGCGGTGACAAGGTCGCCTTCCACTGGGTCGGTGAGCCGGAGGACGACGAGCGGGACATCACCTACGCCGACCTCCGGGCCGAGGTCAGCAAGGCTGCCAACGCGCTGGTCGAGCTCGGCGTGAAGACCGGCGACCGGGTCGCGATCTACATGCCGATGATCCCGGAGACCGTCGTGGCGATGCTCGCCTGCGCGCGGATCGGCGCCCCGCACACCGTGGTGTTCGGCGGGTTCTCCGCTGACGCGCTGGCCAGCCGGGTGCAGGACTGCGACGCCCGCGTCATCATCACCTCCGACGGCGGCTACCGCCGCGGAGCGCCGTCGGCCCTCAAGCCGGCGGTCGACGAGGCGGTCACCCGCTGCCCCGACGTCCGCAGCGTGCTCGTCGTACGACGGACGGGCCAGGACGTGGACTGGGACGCAGACCGTGACGTGTGGTGGCACGACCTCGTCGACAAGCAGTCCGAGGAGCACACGCCGGAGATGTTCGACGCCGAGCACCCGCTCTACGTCATGTACACCTCGGGCACCACCGGCAAGCCCAAGGGCATCCTGCACACGACCGGCGGCTACATGGTCGGCGTCTCGTACACCCACGACGCGATCTTCGACCTGAAGCCGGAGACCGACGTGTACTGGTGCTCCGCGGACGTCGGCTGGGTGACCGGCCACAGCTACGGCGTCTACGGCCCGCTCGCCAACGGCGCCACCTCGGTGATGTACGAAGGCACCCCCGACACCCCGCACAAGGGCCGCTGGTGGGAGATCATCGAGAAGCACAAGGTGACGATCTTCTACACCGCCCCCACCGCGATCCGTACCTTCATGAAGTGGGGCAACGAGATCCCGGAGAAGTTCGACCTCTCCTCGCTGCGGGTCCTCGGATCGGTCGGTGAGTCGATCAACCCCGAGGCGTACATGTGGTACCGCGAGCACATCGGCGGCGACCGCTGCCCGATCGTCGACACGTGGTGGCAGACCGAGACCGGCATGATCATGATCTCGCCGCTGCCGGGCGTCACGGCGGGCAAGCCCGGGTCGGCGATGACCCCGATCCCGGGCATCTCCGCGGACGTCGTCGACGACGCCGGCGAGCCGGTCCCGAACGGCTCCGGCGGCTACCTCGTGCTCACCGAGCCGTGGCCGGCGATGCTGCGCACCCTGTGGGGCGACGACCAGCGGTTCAAGGACACCTACTGGTCCCGCTTCCCCGGCCGGTACTTCGCCGGCGACGGCGCGAAGAAGGACGAGGACGGCGACATCTGGCTGCTCGGCCGCGTCGACGACGTCATGAACGTCTCGGGCCACCGCCTGTCCACGACCGAGATCGAGTCGGCGCTGGTGTCCCACCCGAAGGTGGCCGAGGCCGCCGTCGTGGGTGCGACCGACGAGACCACCGGCCAGGCGGTCTGCGCGTTCGTGATCCTCCGCGAGTCCGCCGGCGACGGTGGCACGGAGATCGTCCAGGAGCTGCGCAGCCACGTGGCGAAGGAGATCGGCGCGATCGCCAAGCCGCGTCAGATCATGGTGGTCCAGGAGCTCCCGAAGACCCGCTCGGGCAAGATCATGCGCCGCCTGCTGCGCGACGTGGCCGAGAAGCGCGAGGTCGGCGACGTCACCACGCTGGCCGACTCGACGGTGATGGACCTGATCTCCCAGGGCCTGTCCTCGAGCAAGTCCGACGACGAGTAGCCACCGGCGGGGGAGTCTCTCCCCCAGGGGCTGGAGCAAGGGGCACTCACCTCGCGGTGGGTGCCCCTTCTTCGTGGTCCGTGGCCGGCGGTACGACCCATGTGGGGCGACCCGATAGTCTGAAGGCCGGATCAACGAGGTGTGCCGGGAAGTCTGGTCGGCGTGGACAGCCGCCGACCCGTGAGGACCTCGCCCGATGACGATCATCTCCCGTCCCAAGTTCCTCCCCGACCCCGACCTCGGCGAGAGCACCTTCCTCGGCGACTTCCTCCGCAAGGAGGCGATCGGCGGCGTGATCGTCCTGGTCGCGGCGGCCGTCGCCGTGGTCTGGGCCAACTCCCCCGGGGCCGACGCCTACGACAGCCTCCGGCACTGGGTGCCCTTCCCCGAGATCGGGCTCGACATGCAGCACTGGGCGGCCGACGGCGCGCTCACGCTGTTCTTCTTCATCGCCGGCCTCGAGCTCAAGCGCGAGTTCCTCGTCGGCTCGTTGCGCCGCCCCGCCGACGCGATGGTGCCGATCGTCGCGGCGCTGGCCGGCGTCGCGATGCCGGCGCTGATCTTCTCGGTCGCCAACCTGGGCAGCGGCCGGATGGAGGGCTGGGCGATCCCGGCCGCCACCGACATCGCCTTCGCGCTCGCCGTGCTCGCCGTCGTCGGGTCGGCGCTGCCCCAGCAGCTGAGGGCGTTCCTGCTCACGCTCGCGATCGTCGACGACCTGGTCGTGATCCTGATCATCGCCGTCTTCTACACCAGCGACCTCGCCTGGACGCCCCTGCTCGTCTCGGCGATCGCGCTGGCCGTCTACGCCCTCATGCAGCGCTACCGCGTCCGCTCCTCGCTGCTCTACCTCCCGCTCGCGGTGGTCGCCTGGTGGTTCATGCACGAGAGCGGTGTGCACGCGACGATCGCCGGCGTCGCGCTCGGCCTGCTCACCCGGGTCCTCCCCGACGAGGACGAGCCACGCTCCCCCGCGGAGCGGCTCGAGCACCGGCTGGCGCCCCTGTCGGCCGGGGTCGCGGTGCCGTTCTTCGCCCTGATGTCGGCCGGCGTGGCGCTCGAGCTCGGTGGGGACTTCATCTCCGACCCCGTCGTCGTCGGCGTCGTGCTCGGTCTCGTCGTCGGCAAGCCGCTGGGCGTCATGGCCGGCGCCTGGCTCACGACCCGGTTCACCAACGCCGAGCTCAACGCCGAGCTCTCCTGGCGTGAGGTGTTCGGCGTGGCGGTCCTCGCGGGCGTCGGGTTCACGGTGGCGCTGCTCGTGGCCGAGCTCTCCTACACCGGCGCGGTCGCCGAGTCGGCGAAGACCGCCGTGCTCGTCGGGTCCCTGCTCGCCGCCGTGCTGGCCTCGCTCGTGCTCGGGCGCCGCAACCGTGAGCGCAAGCGCGCCTGACCGCCGCCCGACACCTCGGGCTTGCGGAGGGCCACACTCCGCGGCCAGACGTTTATTCCTCTAGTCTCAGGGGCACGCACTCGTGGTGGACGCCCGCTGATCGCAGCGGGCGCCCCGCCGCGAAAGGACGAGATGATGACGAGGAACGCAGCGATGGCCGACTCCCGCACGAACCCCACTGGTGCAACCGCAGCCCCGACGGCCGCGGAGGTGCGTGCGCTCACCCCGGCACAGGCCGAGGAGCCGACCGTCGGTCGCCTCGTCGCCGACGCCAGCCGTGACATCTCGAGCCTGGTCCAGAACGAGATCGCCCTCGCCAAGGCCGAGCTGAAGGTCAGCGCGAAGTTCGGCGGGGTGGGCCTCGGGCTGTTCGCGGCAGCCGGCTTCCTCGCGGTGCTCGCGATCATCATGGTCTCGGTGGCGATCGCCTACTTCATCAACATGACCGGGCTGGACCTGGCCTGGTGCTTCCTCATCGTCTTCGGCGCCTACCTGCTCCTGGCCGCTCTCCTCGGCTTCATCGGCGTCAAGCAGGTGAAGAAGGTCCGCGCCCCCGAGCGCGCCATCCACCAGGCCCAGGAAGCCAAGACCATCTTCAAGCGGAACTAGCCGCGTCGGTGGCCCTGCCCCCTGACCCGGCCGCAGTCGTCGAGCTACCGGGCCCCTGGCAGCACAAGTACGTCGCTGCCAACGGGGCCCGTTTCCACGTCGTGGAGTCGCTGCCGGAGGGGGCTCCCCGCGACGCCCCGCTCGTGCTGCTGCTGCACGGGTTCCCGGAGTTCTGGTGGGCCTGGCGGGACCTGCTCCCCGTCCTCGCCGCGCAGGGCTACCGCGCCGTCGCGATGGACCTGCGCGGGTACGGCGGCTCCGACAAGCCCCCGCGCGGCTACGACCCGGTCACGCTCGCCGGTGACGTCGCGGGGGTCGTCAAGGCCCTCGGCGCGCGGCGTGCGGTCGTCGTGGGCCAGGGCTGGGGCGGGTACGTCGGATGGGCGACCGCGGCTCTCCACCCCAACCAGGTCACCGGCCTCTGCGCGGTCGCCGCGCCCCACCCGCGGGTGGTGCTGCCGCTGATGTTCTCCGAGGTGCCCGGCTCGAGGAAGCTGGGGATGCTGGGGCACGTGCTCGCCATGCAGGCGCCGTTCGTGCCGGAACGGCGGCTGTCCAGGGCAGCGAGCAGCTACGTGCGCGACCACCTCCGTGAGTGGAGCAGCCCGGGCTCGTCGTTCCCCGACGAGGACACCGCTCGCCGGTACCAGCAGGCGATCAGCCTGTGGCCCGCAGCCCACTGCGCGCTGGAGTACCACCGTTGGCTCGTCCGTTCGCGGGTCCGCGCCGACGGCCGGCGCTTCGACGCGCTGATGGAGCCGCCCGTCACGGTGCCCGTGTGCCTGGTCCAGGGCGCCGACGACCCCGTCGTACCGGTGCACGCGGGCACGCGCTCCCGTGACCACGTCGCGGCGGCCTGCGAGGAGCACGTCGTACCCGGCACCGGCCACTTCCCGCACGAGGAGGACCCCGACGCGTTCGCGACGGTGCTGGTCCAGTGGCTCGAGCGCCTGCGAACCACCTGACAGGTCAGGCGCACTCGCCGGTGTCGACCTCGCGGTTGTTGGTCAGCCCCTGGGCGG
The DNA here is from genome assembly GCA_035762105.1 of Nocardioidaceae bacterium. GTDB lineage: Bacteria > Actinomycetota > Actinomycetes > Propionibacteriales > Nocardioidaceae > Nocardioides_C. The sequence continues at coordinate 10,810 of DASTPU010000222.1, forward strand.
CGCTCTGGGCGACCTGGTCGGCGGTGAGCGCGTAGCCGGTGTCGCGGTCGGTGACCGACGCCGCGAAGATCACGCCGTACACGTCGCCGTCGGTCGACAGCAACGGGCCGCCGGAGTTGCCGGGTCGCACGAGGGAGCGGATCGAGAACACCTCGCGCACCACGGTGCCGCTGCCATAGATGTCGGGGCTGCGCAGCCGCTGCTCGCCACGGATCCGGGCCGCCTGGACGTTGTACGGCCCGTCGTTGGGGTAGCCGAGGACCGCGGCGTCGTCCCGTGCCTCGCCGGTCTTGTCGAAGCGCAGGAACGGGCGGTCGAGCCCGTCGACGGCGAGCACCGCCACGTCGAGGTCGGGGTCGTAGTGCACGACCCGCGCGGGGACCTCCTGCTCACCGACCAGCACGCTCGGGTCGTCCACGCCCGCGACCACGTGGGCGTTGGTCATCACACGGCCGGGTGAGTACACGAAGCCGGTGCCCTCCACGCCGCGGCCGCAGTCGTTCTCGCCGCGGATCTTGAGCACGCTCGCCCGAGCCGCGCGCACCTGCGGGTCACGGGCCACCTTGTCCGACGGCGGGCCGACCTCGATGATCCGCTCAGGGGCGAACGGCTCGAGGTAGCGCGGGAAGAAGCTCGACCCGACGACCTCGTTGAAGGCCCGCAGCACCTCGTCGGCCTCGTCGGGCATGAGGTCGTCGACCTCGGAGAGCACCGTCGAGGACCGGACCTGGCTGCTGATCCCGGGGAGGGCAGAGCCGCTGACCGCGACGCCGAGGACCCAGGCCACGACGAGCACGGCCGCGGCGCTCAAGGCAGCACCGCCCACGGCGTCCACGGCGCGGACCGGTTGCCAGGTGATCCGGTCACGGATCCGCGACCCGACGTACTGGAAGATCGCCTGGCCGAACGACGCGGACAGCAGCACCACGAACAGCGCGCCCAGCGACACCCACAGCGAGGGGGCGGCGTCACCGAGGAGCTGCGGCACGAGCCAGAGCACGCTGACGAAACCGCCGAGCAGAAGCCCGGCGGTCGCGAATGCCCCGGAGATGAAGCCCTGCCAGTAGCCGGAGACGGCGTAGGCGAGGACGACCACGACGAGGATCCAGTCGAGGACGTTCACGTAACAGTCACAGGGGGACCCTCAGCGCTCTCGGAAGTTCGTGTTGGGCGGCGGGTCACTGCCGTCCGCCTCTCGCCGGGCGACCAGCATATGAGGCGGCAGGTCCCGGATCGGGCCGGGCTCCCCGGGCGGGCACCAGCCGACGAACTCGAACAGCCGGGCGATGATGCCCGCGGTGAACCCCCACAGCAGCAGGTCCTTGTCGTCGCCGATCAGGAACGCGGGGCCGAGCCAGCCGGACGGATGGCGCACGCGGACCCGGTGCGCCGGGTCGACGAGCTCCTCGACCGGGACCCGGAGCACGGCGTGCACCTCCCGCGGGTCGACCGCGCTGACCTCGGACGGCTCGCGCCAGTAGCCGAGGACGGGGGTGACCGCGAAGTTGCTCGGCGGCAGCCACAGCTCGGGGAGCTGGCCGAAGACGTCGACGCCGTCGGGGTCGAGACCGGTCTCCTCCTCGGCCTCGCGCAGCGCGCAGTGCTCCGGCGTCGGGTCCTCCGGGTCGATCGAGCCGCCCGGGAACGAGACCTGGCCGGGGTGGGACCGCATGTCGTGGGCCCGCTCGGTCAGCAGCAGGTCGGGGCCGGCCTCGCCCTCCCCGAACAGCACCAGGACCGCGCCGCGTCGCGGGCTCCCGCCTTCGGGCGGGACGAACCGGGTCAGGTCGTCCGCGGTGATCTCCATCGCCCCGCGCCGGATCGGCTCCAGCCACGCGGGCAGCTCGGGATGCCCGGCCGGCTCGGAGAACTTCGACGACGGTTCTGACACGGCGTCGAGCCTACCCAGCGGCCCCGACAGCGACACCGAGGTGCTGGTCGACCAGGTCCGTGAGCTGGCCGAAGGACTCGATCACGACGTACTCGACCGCGACCACCTCGCCGTCCTCGTCGACGAAGACGATCCCCGGCAGCCCCCGCACCCGGAACGGCACCCGCAGCTTCCCGGCCGGGTCGGCCACGCTCGGGTAGGTCACTCCGGTCTGGTCCAGCAGGTCGAGCGCCCAGTCGGGCCGGGTGTCCTGGTAGTCGACGCCGAGCACGGCCACGTCCCCGGCCGCCTCCTCGTGGAGCTGCTGGTAGAACGGCAGCTCCTCGCGGCACGGCGGGCACCACTGCGCCCACAGGTTCACCACCATCGGGCCGCGCAGCGTGGCCAGGTCGACGTCCGGCCCGCCGCCCAGGCAGGGCAGCGTGACGTCGGGCAGGGGGTTCGCAGCGTCCGGCTTCTGCCCTGCCGGAGCGGGGCACTCCTCGAGGCCGGCCTTCCTCTTCGCGGCGCGCAGCTCGGGGGTGTCCACGTCGACGTCGACCGCGAACCGGCCGGCGTCCTCGGTGGTGCTGCTCGAGCCGGTGGGGCCGGCCGCGCACGACGCCAGCAGGAGCACGGCGGACGTGGCGGCTGCGCCCGCGACGGCGCGCATCGTCCTGGGACGGCTCCGCGTCACGCGCGGCCCTCCGTGCGCACGAGCTTCGCCGCCACCTTCGGGTCGGTCGGGCCCTCGCCGTACGACGGGCACCAGCGCGCGACGGGGCAGGCCCCGCAGGCGGGGTTGCGGGCATGGCAGATCCGGCGGCCGTGCCAGATCAGGTGGTGGCTGAGCATCACCCAGTCCCGCTTGGGGAACAGCGCGCCGACCTCGTGCTCGACCTTCACCGGGTCGGTCTCCTCGGTCCACCCGAACCGGCGGGCGAGGCGGCCGAAGTGCGTGTCGACGGTGATCCCCGGCACGCCGAACGCGTTGCCGAGGACGACGTTCGCGGTCTTGCGGCCGACGCCGGGAAGGGTCACGAGGTCCTCCAGGCGCCCGGGCACCTGTCCGTCGTACCGCTCGACGAGCGCCTGCGACAGCTTCAGCAGGGACTCGGTCTTGGCACGGAAGAAGCCGGTCGGCTGGATCAGCTGCTCGAGCTTCTCGCGGTCGGCGCCGGCCATCGCGACGGCGTCCGGGTAGGCCGCGAACAGCGCGGGACGCACCAGGTTGACGCGCTTGTCGGTGGTCTGTGCGGACAGCACCGTGACGACGAGCAGCTCGAAGGGGTTGTCGAAGTCGAGCTCGCAACGCGCCTCGGGGTAGGTCTCGGCGAGCACACGGTCGATCTTGCGGGCGCGGCGGACGAGGGCGGGGTCAGGCACGCTGCACATCGTACGTGGGCCCGAGCGCGGCCAATTTCGCGAAATCGTTGCCTGATACGTCAGACTGTGACCTGAAGCACCGCCGGGTAGAGAGCCCAGGCGTTGACGAGGAGGACAACTCGTGGACAACGACGTGCTGCGTCACGCACCACTGTTCAACGCGCTCGATGACGAGGCTGCCACCGCACTGCGCGCGTCGATGAGCACCACCAAGCTCCGCCGCGGGGAGGTGCTCTTCCGCGAGGGCGACGAGGGCGACAAGCTCTACATCGTCACCGACGGCAAGGTGAAGCTCGGCCGCACCTCCTCCGACGGCCGCGAGAACCTCCTCGCGATCCTCGGCCCCGGCCAGATGTTCGGCGAGCTGTCGCTGTTCGACCCGGGTCCCCGTTCGGCCACCGTCACCGCGGTCACCGACACGACGTTCTCCTCGCTCTCCCACGAGGACCTGCTCAAGTGGCTCGACGGTCGTCCGGCCGTGGCCCGCGGCCTGCTCACCCAGCTCGCCGGCCGGCTCCGCAAGGCCAACGACGTCGTCGCCGACCTCGTCTTCTCCGACGTGCCCGGCCGGGTCGCGAAGGCGCTGCTCGACCTCGCCGACCGGTTCGGCCGCAGCGCCGACGACGGCATCCACGTGCACCACGACCTGACGCAGGAGGAGCTCGCCCAGCTCGTCGGCGCCTCCCGCGAGACCGTCAACAAGGCGCTCGCCGACTTCGCGTCGCGGGGCTGGGTGCGCCTCGAGCCGCGCTCGGTCGTGATCATGGACATCGAGCGCCTGGGCCGCCGCGCGCGCTAGCCCCGCAGGTAGGCGATCTGCGCCCGCACCGACAGCTCGGCGGCTCCCCACAGCACCGGGTCGACGTCGGCGTACACCCGCTCCACGACGGCGCGGGCGAGGTCCTCGCGTGCCGGGTCGAGGTCCCGTAGCGCCTCGCGGACCTGGTCGAGCCGCTCCTGGCGGTGGGCCAGGTAGTAGTCGAGGACGGCGAGCGCGTTGCCGATGACCGGCCCGTGTCCCGGCCACACCTCGTGGATCTCCTCGGCCTCGGCGAGCGCGTGCAACCGGTGCAGCGAGTCGAGGTACGCCCCGAGCTGCCCGTCCGGGTGCGCGACGACCGTGGTCCCGCGGCCCAGCACCGTGTCACCGGTCAGCACCGCCCGCTCGGCGGGGAGCACGAAGGACAGCGAGTCCGAGGTGTGTCCGGGGGTGCCCACCACCCGGACCTCCAGGCCGTCGACGTCGACTACGTCGCCGTCGCGGAGGCCCTCGGAGCCGAGCCGGTGCCGCGGGTCGAGCGCCCGGACGCCGCAGTGCATCCGCTCGGCGAAGGTCCGCGCGGCCTCGGAGTGGTCGGCGTGCCCGTGGGTGAGGAGTACGACGGCCACCTGACCGGCGTAGTCGGCCACCCGGTCCAGGTGCTCGACGATCTCCGGTCCGGGGTCGACCACCACCGAGCGAGCGGCGCCCGGCTCGCGCAGGACCCAGGTGTTCGTCCCGTCGAGGGTCATGATGTTCGGGTTGGGGGCGAGCACGCAGCGCGCCCGGTCCCCGAACCTGCCACCGGTCCAGGTCACGCCCTGAGCCTCCCGGCGACGCTGTCCGACAGCTCGGTCAGGTGCCCGGGCAGCTCCAGGTAGGCGGTGTCGCCCTCGACCTTGCCGACCGGCTCGATGCAGGCCAGGTCCCGGCTCCCCGCGGCGTCCAGCGCCGCCGCCGGCGTCTCGCAGTCGAACAGCTCGAGGAAGGTGCAGTACTGCGGCGGCAGCACCAGCATCTGCTGCTCGTCGGAGGCGGTGATCGCGTCACGGACCGACAGCCACGTCACGTCGACCGACTCGGTGGAGACGTCACGCGTCTCCTGGCCCGGCGGCAGCTCGGCCACGAAGAACCAGGTGCGGTAGCGCCGCGGCTCGAACACCGGGGTGAGCCAGGCTCCCCACACGCGCAGCAGGTCCGAGCGCAGCTTGAGGCCGCGCTCGGAGAGGAAGTCGGTGAACGACAGCTCGCGGGCCTCGAGCCGCCGGCGGTCCTCCTCCCAGTCCTCCGCACTGGTGTCCTCGACGATGCTGTCGTCGGTCGGGCCGGCGAACAGCACCCCGGACTCCTCGAACGTCTCGCGGACCGCCGCGCACACCAGTGCCCGGGCCATCGGGACGTCGACGCCCATCAACGAGGCCCACTCCTCCGGGGACGGACCGACCCAGTCGACCGCGTGGTCGAAGTCGCGCGGGTCGACCCCGCCACCGGGGAACACCGCCATCCCGCCGGCGAACGCCATGTCGAGGTGGCGGCGCAGCAGGTAGACCTCGAGCGCACCCGGCTCGGCCGACTCCCCGGACCGCATCAGCACGATCGTGGCGGCGTCCCGGGGCTCCGCGGGGGTGCTGGTCCCGTCGAGGAACCCGCGGATCTGCTCGGTCAGGTGCGGCGGCAGCTCGCGCAGTGCGTCCATCAGACCTCGACGACGATCTCGACCTCGACGGGGGCGTCGAGCGGCAGGACCGGGACACCGACCGCGGAGCGGGCGTGACGCCCGGCGTCGCCGAACACCTCGCCGAGCAGCTCGGACGCGCCGTTGGCGACGCCGGGCTGACCCGTGAAGTCCGGGGTGGAGGCGATGAACGCGACCACCTTCACGATCCGCTTCACGTTCGACAGCTCGCCGACCTCGGCGCGGACCGCGGCGATCGCGTTGAGCGCGCACTGCTTCGCGCACTCGACGGCCTCCTCGGGGGTGACCTCGCCACCGACCTTGCCGGTGGTGATCAGCCGGCCCTCGCGCATCGGGAGCTGGCCCGAGGTGAAGACGTGGTTGCCGCTGCGGACGGCCGGGATGTAGACCGCGACCGGCTTGGCCACCTCGGGGACCGAGAGGCCGAGACCGGCGAGGCGCTCCTCGGGCGTGCTCACTGCTTCGGCCGCTTGAAGTAGGCGACCAGGTTCTCGGGGTTCATGCCCGGAACGACCTGCACCAGCTCCCAGCCGTCCTCACCGAAGTTGTCGAGGATCTGCTTGGTGGCGTGCACGAGGACCGGCGCGGTCAGGTATTCCCATTTCGTCATGCCCGCGATGCTAGCGGCCCGGCTACCTTGTCCCCATGCCCGACCGCGTCGACGCCCTGCCCCTCGAGGACCTGGCCCAGCCGCTGCCCGACGCGGTGGTCCGTTACGCCGCCCACGACGACGGGCTGGTCGACGTACACCTGCCTGCGGGGCGTCTCGACGGGGCACGGCTGCTGGTGCTGGTTCACGGCGGGTTCTGGAAGCAGGCCTACGACCGCAGGCACACCCGGGCGGTGGCCGCGGCCCTCGCGACCGAGGGGTTCGTGGTCGCGACGCCGGAGTACCGCCGGGTCGGAGGAGCCGGCGGGTGGCCGGCGACGGCCGAGGACGTGGACGCCGCGGTCGCCGCGATCCCCGGACTGCTCACCGGGCTCGGGATCGCCACCTCGGGGCTGACCGTGGTCGGCCACTCCGCCGGTGGACACCTGGCGCTGTGGCTGGCCAACCAGCAGCATCCGGTCGACCGCGTGGTCGGCCTCGCCCCGGTCGGTGACCTGCGCGCCGCGGCCCGCGAGCGGCTCGGCGAGGGCGCCACCCAGGCGCTGCTCGGCGGCGAGCCCGAGGAGGTACCGGAGCGGTACGACGCGGCGGACCCCGCGGTCCGGCTGGACACCCGGCCGGCGTGCGAGGTCCGGATCGTGCACGGCGCGGACGACGACACCGTGCCGGTCGCCAACAGCCACGGCCTCGTGCGGCGGCACGCCTTCGTCGGCCTGCACGCGGTCGAGGGCGCCGACCACTTCGACGTCATGAACCCGACCTCCGCTGCCTGGCCCGCCGTCCTCGCGGCCGTTCGATGACGGGGTGAGAGGCTAGGCGGCATGACTCGACCCGCCATCGCGATCGTCGGCGCCGGTCCGGCCGGCACGATGCTCGCGCTCGGTCTGCTGCAGGAGGGCTGGCCGGTCACGCTGGTGTCGGGGCGCAGCGCGGAGGAGATCCGCTCCGGACCCGTGATGTCGAGCCAGGTCACCTTCGAGTCCGCCCTCGAGGTCGAGACCACGCTCGGGGTGACCAGGCTGCTGCCGGTGTCGCCGCCGTTGCGCCGGATGGAGTACGACGTCCGCCGGCTCGACGGGTCGTTCACCGAGTTCGCGGTGCCGCTGGAGAGCCCGGCCCACTCGGTCGACCTCCGGATCAAGATCCCCGCCCTGCTCGAGGAGATCGAGCGGCTCGGCGGCAAGGTGGTCGTGCGCAACGCCGGGGTCGAGGACCTCGAGGACCTTGCGGCGACCCACGACCTCGTCGTCGTCTCGACGGGCCGTGGTGGGCTGGCGGGCCTGTTCGAGGACGACCCCGATCGTTCGCCGTACTCCTCACCTCAACGCACCGTGGCGCTCACCTACCTCCGGGGGGTCGAGCCCGCCGACGGTCCCGCCCTGCGCTACCACGCGGTCGAGGGCGTCGGCGAGTGCTTCACCTGCCCGGCGCTGACCGTCGGCGGCGCCTGCGACATCTACGTGGTCGAGGGGGTCCCGGGTGGGCCGCTCGACCGCTGGTCCGACGTGTCCTCCGACGTCGAGCACCTCGACCGGCTCAAGACGGTGCTCGCCGAGCACTTCCCGAGCGAGGGCGCGCGGGTGGCCGACGCGGTGCTCGCCGACGACAACGCGGTGCTGCGCGGCGCCTTCACCCCGGTGGTACGACGACCCGTCGGCACCCTGCCGTCCGGGGCGCGCGTGCTGGGCATGGCCGACGCCGTCGTGCTCAACGACCCGCTCACCAGCCAGGGCTCCAACAACGCGATCAAGTCGGCGTCGTTCTACCTCGAGGCGATCACCGCCCACGACGGGGAGTTCGACGCCGGCTGGATGCAGCGCACCTTCGACAACTTCTGGCGCGGGTGGGCCCGGTGGGCCACGGCGTGGACCAACTCCTGGCTCCAGCCGGCGAAGCGGCACCAGCAGGAGGTCGTCGCCGCGGCGGCCGAGCACCCGGGGGTCGCGGCGCAGATCGTCGCCGGCTTCGACGACCCGATGCTGTTCGTCCCGTGGTGGTTCGACGCCGCCGAGGCGGAACGGTTCTTGCGCGACCAGCTGGCCGAGGAGGCCGCGCGCTTCGACGTCCGCGACCTGCGACGGGCCTTCGGGCAGTACGCCACCGGCGTCACCGTCGTGACCTCCCGCGACGCCGTCGGGCGTCCGTGGGGCATGACCGCGAACTCCTTCACCTCGGTGTCCCTCAACCCGCCGCTGGTGCTGTGGGCCGCGTCCAAGAGCTCGCCGTCGCTCAGGGCGTTCCTCGACGCCGAACGGTTCGCGGTGAACGTCCTCGCCTCGGACCAGCACCACCTGTCGCGCCAGTTCGCGACGTCGGGCGCGGAGAAGTTCGAGGCCGTGGAGCTCGTCAGCGACCCCGGCGACGTGCCTGTGCTGGAGGGTGTGGTCGCGCACTTCGTCTGCCGCCGCACCGAGACCGTCGACGCCGGCGACCACGTCGTCTTCCTCGGCGAGGTGGAGTCCTACGAGGCGGCCGGCGGAGAGCCGCTGGTGTTCCACTCCGGCGGCTACCGGCTGGCCACCAAACACCCCGACGTCTGAGGGGGGCCGATTACCAGGGTATGCAGGAAAGTTGCCTCTTCCCATGGGGATAAGGCCGTGGGAAGAGGCAGATTGCCGTGGGAAGCGGCTGCCGATCGAGCCGCCGATCGTTCACAGGCGACGCCGCGAGGGGTCTTTCCCCAGGCGAGTCGTCCGCTCCGGTCTCCTCGGCGCTTCGGGCGCCACGCTCCTGGGATGGATCCGTTACGCATCCTGGCCGAGGCCAGAGGCTCCTTCACACGCGCGGAGGCCCTCGAGGCCGGCCACGACGACAAGACGATCCGCCGGGAGATCAAGGCGCGTCACTGGGTCCGTGTCCGCAACGGCGCCTACACGTTCACGGATCTGTGGTCGGCCATGGACGAGCCGGCACGGCACCTGGCCACCGCCCACGCCGCGGTCCGCAAGCTGGGGCGCTCCGTCGCGCTGAGCCACACGAGCGGCGCCCTCGAGCATGGGCTCGCTGTCTGGGGCGCCGACCTGTCCCTGGTCCACGTGACGCGCCTCGACGGCGGCGCGGGTCGGACCGAGGCGGGCGTCGTCCACCACGAGGGCCTCTGTGTCGAGTCCGAGCTCGAAGAACGCGACGGGTACCTCACGGTCGGGCCCGCTCGCGCCGCCCTGGAGACCGCGTCGCTGTGTCCGGCGGAGGGTGCGGTCGTCGTACTCGACGACGGACAGCACAAGAGGCTCTTCACGCCCGAGCAGCTCGACGCGCAGCTCGCCGCGATGGAGCACTGGCCGTACACACTCCATCTGCAGTTCGCGGTCCGCTTCGCCGACGGGCGAGCCGAGTCCGTCGGCGAGTCCCGCTCACGCTATCTCTGCTACGTCCACGGCCTGCCGAAACCGGACCTGCAGTTCCACGTGTACGACGAGCGCGGGCACCTCGTGGGGATCACCGACATGGCGTGGCACGAGCAGCGGCTGCTCGGCGAGTTCGACGGCAAGATGAAGTACGGCAGACTGCTCGCACCCGGTGAGGAACCCGGCGACGCGGTCTTCCGCGAGAAGGTCCGGGAGGATGCGCTGCGCCGGGTGACGGGCTACTCCATGATCCGACTGACGTGGGGCGACCTCTACCGCGGCGCGGAGACGGCCGCCAACATTCGCCGGCTCATGCGATCCGCGGCCTGAGCCGGTTCTGCTTCCCACGGCAAACTGCCTCTTCCCATGGCGTGATCACCATGGGAAGAGGCAGTTTGCCTACATACCCTGGTAATCAGGCGAGCGCCGAGATCAGCTTCGGCTCGGTCTTCTCGCGCACCTCGTCCTCGGTGACGCCGGGGGCGAGCTCGATGAGCTTCAGGCCCTCGGGGGTCACGTCGATCACCGCGAGGTCGGTGATGATCCGCTGGACCATGCCCTTGCCGGTGTAGGGCAGCGAGCACTCCTCGACGATCTTGTAGGTGCCGTCCTTGGCGACGTGCTCCATCAGCACGATCACCCGCTTCGCGCCGTGGACCAGGTCCATCGCGCCGCCCATGCCCTTGACCATCTTTCCGGGGATCATCCAGTTCGCGATGTCGCCCTTGGCCGACACCTGCATGGCGCCGAGGATCGCGGCATCGATCTTGCCGCCGCGGATCATCCCGAACGACGTCGCGGAGTCGAAGAAAGAAGCCCCCCGGCGCAGGGTCACGGTCTCCTTGCCGGCGTTGATCAGGTCCGGGTCCTCCTCGCCGTCCACCGGGTAGGGACCCACCCCGAGGATGCCGTTCTCCGACTGCAGGACCAGCTCCACATCGTCGGGGACGTAGTTCGGCACCAGCGTCGGGAGCCCGATGCCGAGGTTCACGTACGAGCCGTCGTGCAGCTCCGAGGCCGCGCGGGCAGCCATCTCCTCACGAGTCCATCCACTCGACTGGGCCATCACACGTCACCCTTCTTGACCTCGACCTGCGTCACGTCCGCGTCGGCAGACGGGCGCACGGTCCGCTTCTCGATCTTCTTGTCGGCCGCCTGCTCCGGGGTGAGTGCCACCACGCGCTGCACGAACACCCCCGGCGTGTGCACCTCGGCAGGGTCGATCTCGCCCGGCTCCACGAGGTGCTCGACCTCGGCGATCGTCACCCGGCCGCACATCGCGGCGAGCGGGTTGAAGTTCTGCGCCGACTCCCGGTACACGAGGTTGCCGTGCCGGTCGCCCTTCCAGGCCCGCACCAGGCCGAAGTCGGCGACGATCGCCTCCTCGAGCACGAACTCCTTGTCGCCCTCGGCGGTGGCGAAGGTCCGCACCTCCTTCGGCGGCGACGACACCACCACGTTGCCCGAGTCGTCGTACCTCCACGGCAGGCCACCCTCGGCCACCTGCGTCCCGACACCGGTCGCGGTGAAGAACGCCGGGATCCCGGTGCCGCCGGCACGCATCCGCTCCGCGAGCGTGCCCTGCGGGGTCAGCTCGACCTCGAGCTCGCCGTGGAGGTACTGCCGCGCGAACTCCTTGTTCTCCCCCACGTACGACGAGATCATCCGGCGGATCCGCTTGGCGTACAGCAGCCGGCCGAGCCCCCACTCGTCGACACCGCAGTTGTTCGACACCGCCTCCAGCTCCTCCGCGCCCTGCTCCAGCAGAGCGTCGATCAGCACGGACGGGATCCCGCACAACCCGAACCCACCCACGGCCAGCGTCGAGCCGCTGCTGATGTCAGCAACAGCCTCCGCCGCACTCGCGACGACCTTGTCCACAAGTCCTCCCTTGTTGTTGCGATCCCTGTGATCCTAGCCACGCGGAGCGCCACCGGAGCATCCCGGATGCGCACACAACCACGCCCGGATGATGACGCGTCCCCACATGTCCCTCCCCTGCCGCATCCTGCCCGCGTAGGCTCGAACCGTGGCAGCGACTCCGGAGAACCAGACGATCGACTGGGACGAGGTCGTCGTCCACGTCGTGACCGGCAAGGGCGGCACCGGCAAGACCACCGCGGCCGCGAGCCTGGCGCTCGCGCTGGCCTCGCGGGGCAAGACCGTCCTCCTCTGCGAGGTCGAGGGCAGGCAGGGCATCGCCCAGCTCTTCGACGTGCCGCCGCTCCCCTACGAGGAGACGGTGATCGCCAGCGGTCCCAACGACGGCGGTGACCTGTACGCGCTCGCGATCGACCCCGAGTCGGCGCTGCTGGAGTACCTCGACATGTACTACCGGCTCGGCCGCGCCGGGAAGGCGCTCGACCGGTTCGGCGTCATCGACTTCGCGACCACGATCGCGCCGGGCGTGCGCGACGTGCTGCTCACCGGCAAGGTCTACGAGGCGGTCTACCGCAACCGGCGAGGCAAGAACGACCGCGTGTACGACGCAGTGGTGCTCGACGCTCCCCCCACGGGCCGGATCGCGCAGTTCCTCAACGTCAACAGGGAGCTCGCCGGCCTGGCCAAGGTCGGCCCGATCCGGGGGCAGGCCGACGCGATCATGACCCTCCTGCGCTCGCCGAAGACGGCGGTGCACATCACCACGCTGCTCGAGGACATGCCGGTCCAGGAGACCGCCGACGCGATCGACGAGCTGCGCGAGAACGACCTCCCCGTCGGCGGCGTGATCGTGAACATGGTGCGCCGCAAGGAGCTCGACGACGAGGCACGCGAGCTGGCCATCAACGGCGACCTGCCCCGGGAGCAGATCGAGAAGGACCTCGACCGGGTCGGGGTCGCCGCTACCCCGGAGCTGGTCGACGGTCTGCTCGCCGAGGCCCGCGAGCACGCCGAGCGCCGCGCCCTCGAGGACGAGATGCGACAGCGCATCGCGGAGCTCGGCGTCCCGTCGTACGAGCTCCCGCGCCTGCCGGACGGAGTCGACCTCGGCGGCCTGTACGAGCTCGCCGCCCACCTGTGCACGCAGCGGATGGCATGAGCGCCACCTGCAAGGAGGACAGATGAGAAGCCGTGGCCGCTCCACCCGACGCGTCGGCCCCCTGGCGGGCATGCCGGAGGACGCACCCCGACTCGACGTCGACGCCCTGCTCGACGACCCGGCGACCCGCATCGTCGTGTGCACCGGCTCCGGCGGTGTGGGGAAGACGACGACCTCCGCCGCGCTAGCGCTGCGCGCCGCCGAGCGGGGCCGCAAAGTCGTCGTGCTCACCATCGACCCGGCCCGCAGGCTCGCGCAGTCGATGGGGATCGAGCGGCTCGACAACACCCCGCGGCCGGTCCCGGACGTGGACGGCCCGGGCACGCTCGACGCGATGATGCTCGACATGAAGCGCACCTTCGACGAGGTCGTCGAGGGCCAGGCCAGCCCCGAGAAGGCCGCCCAGATCCTCGCGAACCCCTTCTACCAGGTGCTCTCGAGCTCGTTCGCCGGGACGCAGGAGTACATGGCGATGGAGAAGCTCGGCCAGCTCCACAAGGACGCGCTGAAGACTGCGCGCTGGGACCTCATCGTGGTCGACACCCCGCCGTCACGGTCGGCGCTCGACTTCCTCGACGCACCTGAGCGGCTGTCGAGCTTCCTCGACGGCCGGTTCATCCGGATCATGCTGGCGCCGGCTCGGGGACCGGCCCGGCTGATGACGGCCGGCCTGTCGGTGGTGACCAACGCGCTCACCAAGGTCCTCGGCGCGCAGATCCTGAGGGACATGCAGACCTTCGTGGCCGCCATGGACACGATGTTCGGTGGCTTCCGTGCCCGCGCCCAGCAGACCTTCGCGCTGCTCCAGGCGCCGGGTACGGCGTTCGTGGTGGTCGCCGCTCCGGAGGCGGACGCGCTCAGGGAGGCGGCGTTCTTCGTGGAGCGGCTGGCCGGCGAGGACATGCCGCTGGCCGGACTGGTGGTGAACCGCGCCAGCCGGGTGCGGTTCGAGGGACTCTCCGCCGAACAGGCCACGGCTGCGGCGGAGCGGCTGGACGCGACCGGCGACGACGCGACCGCCGTCACAGCGGGGTTGCTGCGCCTCCACGCGGACAGGACGCGGATCGTCGCGCGGGAGACACATCTGCGACAGCGGTTCGCGGCGGCCCACCCGCACGTGCCCACGGCCGTGATGCCGGCCCTGTCGACGGACGTGCACGACCTCGACGGGCTGCGTCAGGTGGGTGACCTGCTGACCGGCTGACCGGCCGGTGTCGGATCAGGCGGTGGCGGAGACGCGCCTCGTCGCGGCGACGTGGTCGGCCTTGGCGGTCTCGAGCAGGAGACGCCAGGAGGTGACGTTGGGGCGCTTGCGGAGCAGCGCACGGCGCTCGCGCTCGGTCATGCCGCCCCAGACACCCCACTCGATCTGGTTGTCGAGGGCCTCGGCCAGGCACTCGGTGCGCACAGGGCACCCGGCACACAGCTGCTTGGCGCGGTTCTGGGCCGCACCGCGGACGAAGAGCTCGTCCGGGCGGGTCTGGTTACAGAGGGCCTTGGTGGCCCAGTCCTCGTTCCACGTCATTGGTCGCGTCCCCTCCGAGATAAGTCCGCCCGCTTCCCCACGGGCGGGAGTCAACCCCTATGAGTTAAAAGTTAAGGACTTCTGCCTTCGCGAAACAGACACAGAGGGAGCAACTTCGCATAGCCCCTTTTGACTATCTGTGAAGGCCGATCGGCCTCTCGCGTCCCAGCAGGACCGCGCATCGGGAGCGGATCGAGCCTATGGTCGGGACACGCCCGGTTGCTGTAGTCCGGCGGTAGCACCTTCGGGCCATTCCAGGCGGGGAGAGTGCGACACACCCCGCCTCAAACACGTGTATTTCGGTCCTCGATGCGCTAACGGGAGGACCCGACCCTGGTCACGTACTCTTGGAACCATGTCTGCACGGAGAGACAGTGGTCTCGGGTTCGCCAGCATCCTCTCGCACCTCGGCGTCATGGCCGCCGTGGCTGCGGTGATGGGGCTGCTCGTCGCGGGCCTGGCCATCCCCTTCGCCGGCGTGGCCGGGCTCGGCGCCCGCTCGGTGGCCGAGAGCATGGACCACCTCCCCTCCGAGCTCGAGGCCGAGCCGCTCGCGGAGCGCACCCGGGTCCTCGCCCGGGACGGCAGCGTGCTCGCCACCTTCTACGACGAGAACCGCGTGAACGTCGGCCTCGACGACGTCGCCCCGATCATGCAGAGGGCGATCATCGCGATCGAGGACTACCGCTTCTACAGCCACGGCGCCCTCGACCTGAAGGGCACCCTGCGTGCATTCATCACCAACCAGGCCGAGGGCGGCACCGTCCAGGGTGGTTCGTCGATCACCCAGCAGATGGTCAAGATGACCCTCCTCTCCCAGGCCGACACCGAGGCCGAGGCCCAGGCGGCGACCGAGTCGACGTACGAGCGCAAGCTCAACGAGCTCCGCTACGCGATCGCCTTCGAGGAGAAGTACGACAAGGACTGGATCCTCGAGCGGTACCTCAACATCGCCTACTTCGGTGACGGCGCCTACGGCATCGAGGCGGCCGCCCGGCACTACTTCTCCCGCAGCGCCTCGAACCTCAACCTGCGCCAGGCCGCGCTCCTCGCCGGGATCGTCAAGAACCCCAGCGCCTACGACCCGACCAACGACCCGGACGCCGCCAAGCAGCGCCGCGACCTCGTGCTGGCGCGGATGGCCGAGCTCAACGTGATCTCGAACCGTGAGTACGAGGAGGCCAAGGAGCTGGGTCTGGGCTTGAAGATCACGCCCTCGCGCAACGGCTGCGTCTCCTCGGCCGCACCGTTCTTCTGTGACTACGTGCGCGAGTACCTCGTCCAGGACGAGGACCTCGGCCGCACCGTCGAGGCCCGCACGCAGCTCATCAACTCCGGCGGCCTCACCATCAAGACCACTGTCGACCCGCGGTTCCAGCGCGCCGCGGACGCGTCGGTCCGCGAGCACGTCTACCCGACCGACCAGGCCATCGGCGGCCTGGCCATGGTCGAGCCCCGCACCGGCGAGGTCAGGGCGCTGGCACAGTCCCGCCCGATGGGCCGCAACAAGAGGGACGGCCAGACCTTCCTGAACTACGTCGTGCCCCCGGAGTACGGCGACGCCAACGGCTTCCAGGCGGGCTCGACCTTCAAGGCGTTCGTCCTGGCCGCTGCGATCAAGCAGGGCATCTCGCTCTCGACCCAGATCAGTGCGCCGCAGACGGTCAACCTGCCCGTGAGCAGCTTCCGGCGCTGCGACGGCCCGATCCGCAGCACCGAGGTCTGGTCGCCCGAGAACTCCACCGGCTCCGGCACCTTCGACCTCTACACCGGCACCCAGCAGTCGGTGAACACCTTCTTCGCCCAGCTCGAGCAGCGCACCGGCCTGTGCGAGCCGGTCAAGCTCGCCCGCGGCATGGGGATCACGGTCCCGGACGAGCAGATCTACCCGCCGTTCACGCTCGGCGTCGTGAACACCGACCCGCTGACCATGGCCGAGGCCTACGCGACCTTCGCCGGCCGGGGCCTGCACTGCGACTCCCGCCCGGTCACGGAGATCCTCAACAGCAAGGGCAAGCTCCTCAAGCAGTACCCCAAGACCTGCCAGCAGGTGATGCCCCGCCCGGTCGCCGACGCGGTGAACGACATCCTCCGCGGCGTCCAGGAGCCCGGCGGCTTCGGCTACAGCGCCGGCATCTCGCTGGCCCAGCCGTCGGCCGGCAAGACCGGGACGATCAACGCCAACATGGCGGTGTGGTTCATCGGCTACACCCCGAACCTCGCCACGGCGTCGATGATCGCCGGCGCGAACAGCAAGGGTGAGTGGGTCACCCTCAACGGCCAGACCGTCGGCGGCTCCTACATCACCCGCGCTGCCGGAAGCACCAACGCCGGCCCGATGTGGGGCGACGCGATGAAGGTCGTCGAGCAGTGGCTCGCCGACAAGGACTTCACCTCACCGGACCCGACCACGATCAAGGGCAAGACGGTGACCGTGCCGAGCGTGTACGGCTACTCGCCCGAGGAGGCGGCCAAGGTCCTGCGCGAGGCCGGCCTCTCGCCGGTGATCGGTCCGATGGTGGACTCGAGCAACGCATACGGCACGGTGGCCTACCTCGACCCGGGCTCGGGCTACGAGATCCCGTCGGGCAGCAGCGTCACCATCTACATCTCCGACGGGTCGCCGTACGTCCCGCCGGCCCCCGAACCGCAGCCGGCCCCGCAGCCCCCTGGTGGCGGTGACGGTGGCGGCACCGGTGACGGTGGCGGCGGAGGCGGCACCGACGGCGGAGGCCGCACGGACGGCGGCGGCGGCGGCCGCACCGCCGGCGACGGCTGAGCGACCCCGCCGGCTCAGCCCAGCTGGCGGCGAACCTCGGCGGCGACAAGGGCGCCGTCGGCCCGGCCCTTGACCTGCGAGCTGATCGCGCCCATGACCTTGCCCATGGCGCGCATGCCCTCCTCGCGGGCCCCGGTCTGGGCGATCGCCGACGTCACCAGGTCGGCGATCTCCTGCTCCGTGAGCGGGGTCGGGAGGTAGTCGGCAAGCACCTCGGACTCGGCTCGCTCCTTGGCGGCCATCTCCGTGCGCCCTGCCTGCTCGAACGCCTCGGCGGCCTCGCGGCGCTTCTTCGCCTCCGAGCTCAGCACCGCCACGACGTCCTCGTCGGAGAGCTCGCGGCTCTCCTTGCCCGCGACCTCGGCGTTCGTGATCGCGGTCAGCACCATCCGCAGGGTCGAGGAGCGCAGGTCGTCCCGGGCCTTGATGGCGGTGGTCAGGTCGGCGCGTAGGCGGTCCTTGAGGGCACTCATGACCACCATTGTGGCAGCCTGGTCGGATGCGACCTCGACCGAGCACCATGGCCCGCGCCCTGTCCTACGGGGCGCTCGCGGGGCTCGCCGGCCTCGCGTACGCCTCGATCTACGAGGTCAACGCCTTCACGCTGCGCCGCGTCGAGCTGCCGGTGCTCCCGCCGGGCAGCAGGCCGCTGAGGGTGCTTC
>DASTPU010000223.1:0-32853 GCA_035762105.1 Nocardioidaceae bacterium
GTTCGCGGCGCACACGAACGCCGACGCACCGGCCGGCGGCGTCAACGAGTCGCTGGCCCTCGCCCTCGGCATCGAGGACCCGCAGGTGATCCTCCCGGACCCGTCCGACCCGCTCGACAAGCTGGTCACCTTCGTCCCGCACGAGAACGCCGAGGAGGTCCGCGCGGCGATCACCGCAGCGGGCGCCGGGAGGATCGGCGACTACGACAGCTGCACGTTCACGTCGGAGGGGGAGGGGAGGTTCCGCCCGCTCGACGGCGCGACCCCTGCGATCGGCCGGGTCGGTGAGGTGGAGGTCGTCGCGGAGTCACGCGTCGAGGCGGTCTTCCGACGCGGCCGTCGCCGGGCCGTGGTCGAGGCGCTCCGGGCCGTGCATCCCTACGAGGAGCCGGCGTTCGACGTACTCGAGCTCGCAGACGTCCCGGGCGCCGGCAGGACGGCGCGGGGGACCGGCCGGATCGGGCGGTTGGCCGAGCCGATGAGGCTGACGACCTTCGCCGAGCTCGTCGCGGACGTGCTGCCCGGGACCGCCCACGGCGTGCGCGTGGGTGGCGACCCGGACCGGATGATCGAGACGGTCGCGGTCACCAGCGGAGCAGGGGACTTCCTGCTGGAGAAGGTGCTGACCACGGACGCCGACGTGTACGTCACCTCCGACCTCAGGCACCACCGGGCGGCGGAGTTCCTGGAGCACGGAGGGCCCGCGCTGGTGGACATCGCGCACTGGGCCGCGGAGTGGACCTGGTTGCCCGTCCTGGAGCGAATGCTGGTGGAGGCGCTGGGCGGTCGAGGGGATACGGTGGACGTCCGCGTGAGCACGACGTGCACCGACCCGTGGACCTTCCGTTCCTGAGGAGCAGTGTGAAAGCCGACCCCTTCGCCCAGCTGAAGCTGTTGGACGTCCAGGAGCTGGACTCCCGGCACGACCAGCTCCGGCACCGGCTGGCGACCCTGCCGCAGATCGCCGAGCTCAAGGAGCTGGCGCGGCAGCGCGGCGAGGTGGACGACCGCGCCCGCGACGCGCGCATCCTGGTCGACGACCTGACCCGTGAGCAGAAGCGGGCCGACGCCGACGTCGAGCAGGTCAAGGCGCGCCGCAAGCGCGACCAGGACCGCATGGACCAGGGCCTGATCAGCAACCCCAAGGACCTCGAGCGGATGCAGAGCGAGCTGGTGTCGCTGCAGCGCCGCATCTCCGAGCTCGAGGACACCGAGCTCGAGGTGATGGAGAAGCTCGAGGAGGCCCAGCGTGAGCTCGACGAGCTCACCGCACAGGTCGGCACCCTCGACGAGAAGATCACCGAGGCGACCGCGGCCCGCGACAAGGCCGCCGCCGAGATCGAGAAGCAGCTCGCCGAGACCGAGGCGGAGCGGAAGCAGACCGCCTCGGGTCTGCCCGAGGACCTGATGACGCTCTACAGCCGGCTTCGTGACCAGAAGGGCGGCGTGGGCGCGGCGCCCCTGCGTGCCCGCAGCTGCGGCGGCTGCAGCCTCCAGCTGAACTCCTCCGAGCTCGCCGACATCGCCAAGACGCCGTCCGACGAGGTGCTCCGCTGCGAGGAGTGCAACCGGATCCTGGTGCGTACCTCGGAGTCCGGGATCTGATGACCCATCGTCCTCTCTCGGTCGTCATCGAGGCCGACGGGGGCTCCCGAGGCAACCCCGGCGAGGCCGCGTACGGCGCCGTCCTCAAGGACGCCGCCACCGGCAAGGTGATCGCCGAGCGTGCCGAGCACATCGGTGTCGCCACCAACAACGTCGCGGAGTACCGCGGGCTGATCGCCGGGCTCGAGCTCTACAACGAGCACACCCCGGAGGCCGAGCTCGAGGTCCGCATGGACTCCAAGCTCGTCATCGAGCAGATGTCGGGGAACTGGAAGATCAAGCATCCCGACATGAGGCCGCTGGCGATGGCCGCCAACCGGCTCGCGCCGTCCGGCACCACCTGGACCTGGATCCCACGCGAGCGGAACAAGGACGCGGACGCGCTGCTGAACCGTGCCCTCGACGAGGCCACCGGGCGGCCGTCGAAGCAGACCCGGGTCGCGGAGGTGCCGGTCGAGGAGCAGCCGGTCGCCGAGGCTCGCATGGTCGGCTGGAGCCGGGACCTCGGCTCGCCGACGACGTTGGTGCTCGTGCGGCACGGTGCGACCGACCACACGACCGACAAGCGGTTCAGCGGTCGTGGCGGTCACGACCCGGCCCTCAACGTCGACGGCCTGGCGCAGGTGCGCGCGGTCGCGGACTGGCTCGCCCCGCTCGGGGACGAGATCGACGTCGTCCTCAGCTCGCCGCTGCGGCGCACCCGCGAGACGGCCGAGATCATCGCCCAGCGGCTCAACCACGCCGTGGAGGTGGAGGAGGGGCTCGCGGAGGCGGCCTTCGGGACCTGGGAGGGGCTGACCTTCCACGAGGTGCAGCAGGCCTACCCCGACGACCTCGACGCGTGGCTCGGTTCGCTCGACGTAGCGCCCGGCGGGCACGGCGACTCCTTCGAGGAGATGGACCGGAAGGTGCGTCGTACCCGCGACAGGATCCTCAGCACCTACCCGGGCCAGGCGGTCCTGGCCGTCACCCACGTCACGCCGATCAAGCTGCTCGTCCGGATGGCGCTCGGCGCCCCGCTCGACTCCGTCTACAAGATGGAGCTCGCGCCGGCGTCGGTCACCGTCATCTCGTGGTTCGAGGACGGCACGGCGTCGCTGCGGATGTTCAACGCCCGGCCGATGGAGTCGGCCTTCATCGGCCGCTGACCACGCGCGGGTTGCCGACCGCCGACTTGGCGGCGGGCCTAGCATGGAGGGGTCCTCGACCCTCGGGAGAGCCGCCGTGGAGCCTCAGCGCAAGCCGCGCCTCGAGCCGCGCCTCGTCTTCGTGTTCGTGATGCTCGCGATCCCGGTGCTGTACCTCGTCGCCCAGGTGGTGCTGGTCCGGCCCGGCGAGGACTGCGGGGACAGCGCCGTCGGCGGGCTGAGCCAGATGTTCGTGCCGGGCGTGGGCTGCGAGAGCCCGCCGATGCCACGCACGCCGTCCGACTGACCTCCGTCCGCGGGTCCGGGACGGGGCAGAGCCCCCGTCGAAGGCGGGGGCTCCGTCATGGAGAACCGCTACAGCGTGCGTCCTGCTCAGATGATCAGGAGCACGGTGGCGACAACCGCTCCGGCCAGGGCGAGCGTGCCGAGCACGAAGCTCGTGATGGCGGGGGCGGTCCAGTATCCAGATCGGTCACGGATGCTGGCGCCCAGCAGCGCGAAGCCGACGGCGAGAAGTACGCCACCGACGATGAAGCTACCGAGGTACCAGGCCGCGCTCAGGCCGGCCAGCACCCAGCTGGTCGGTGCGAAGTACGTGTACACACCGAACAGCGCGACGAGTGCGCCGACGACCATGAGCGTGTAGTCGACCGTGCGGTTGCGGAACATCCGCGGAAGGTGCTCGACCGACACTCGTTCCCTCATGTGGACCTGCGACATCTCTCTCCCCTCCTTCCATTTCTCCACCTTCAAGCGTGCGCTCGCGGGTGGGCGGAGGGCAGAGCCGTTGGACCCGGCCCGGCGGGACGTCTGCCGACCGGAGGAGTGGGGCGCTCAGAGCTCGGCGACGACCACGTCGAGCTGGGTGCCGTGCCTGCCCGCCGACCCCACCTCGACGGTCCAGCCGAGGTCACGGACCAGCTCCGCGAAGCGCCTCGGCGTCGAGGGGTTCCCGCCGTCCTCGAGCAGGGAGCGGACCAGCCGGCCCTTCGTGGCCTTGTTGAAGTGGGACACGACCTTCCGCTGCCCGTTGACCTCGTGCAGCACCCGCGCGGTCACCACGCGCCTGGCGGTGTCGGCGTCGGGCCGCCAGAACGAGGCGTACGTCGAGGAACGGAGGTCGACGACGAGGCCGCGCCCGGCCGCCTCGTGGACCGCCCCGTCGAGCCGGGCTCCCCAGAACGACGCCACCGGACCGATCCCGGGCAGGGACACCGACCCCGAGAGCCGGTAGGCCGGGATCCGGTCCCCGGGACGCACGAGACCGAACAGCGCCGAGGTGACGGCGACCCGGCTCGTCGCGCGACGGCGCGCCGCCGTGCCGAGGCCGGGCAGGTCGAGGGCCTCGTAGAGCACCCCGGAGTACACCTCGTCGGCGCGTGCGGTCGGCGCGGTCCGGAGCTCGGCGTTGCGGAGCACCTCGTCGGTCTGGGTCCGCCCGAGCCCGAGCACCTCCGCGGCCTTGTCCACGTCACCGCCCCCGTCCGTCGTACACAGGGTGGTGAGGGCGTCGAGGACGTCTGCCCTCGCCTCGGTGAGGGAGTGGAAGCTCAGGCGGTCGAGGTCGAGCGGCCTCCCGCGCCGCGGCGCGGTCTTGGCCTCGGACGGCGGCAGGAGGATCAGCACGGCCGCCACCCTATGCTGAACAGGGCCGGCCCCCGACCCGAGGAGTGCTCCGTTGACCAGACAAGTCGTACGCATCCACGACGCCGACGGCAGCGCGCTGCGCCAGGGAGTCGAGGCGATCCGCACGGAGATGGGGGTCACCCCCGAGTTCCCGGCGGAGGTCGAGGCGGCGGCCGCGGAGGCGGCGCGGAACCCCAGGCTGCCCGAGCTCGACCGGACCGACATCCCGTTCGTGACGATCGACCCGTCGTCCGCGCTCGACCTCGACCAGGCGATGCACATCGAGCGAGACGGCACCGGCTACCTCGTGCACTACGCGATCGCCGATGTCGGCGCGTTCGTCACGCCCGGTGACCCGGTCGACGTCGAGGCCAACCGGCGCGGCGAGACGTTGTACGGCGCGGAGTCGAAGATCCCGCTGCACCCGAAGGTGCTCTCGGAGGACGCCGCCTCGCTGCTGCCGGACCAGGTCCGTCCGGCGCTGCTGTGGACGATCAAGGTCGACAGCGCGGGGGAGGGCACCGAGGCGACCGTGGAGCGGGCGCTGGTCCGAAGCCGCGCCAAGCTCGACTACGACGGTGTGCAGCGCGAGATCGACGCGGGTACGGCGGACGAGATGTTCGCGTTGCTCCGCGCGGTCGGCGAGCTGCGCCTGCACCGCGAAGCCGAACGAGGTGGCATCTCCCTGCCGCTTCCCGAGCAGGAGATCGAGATCGACGCAGGGCGCTGGTCGCTGTCGTACCGCTGTCTGCACCCGGTGGAGGAGTGGAACGCCCAGATCTCGCTGCTGACCGGCATGGCCGCTGCGGACATGATGATCTACGCACAGGTCGGGCTGCTGCGCACGTTGCCCGAGCCGGACCCGCGGGACGTGCAGCGGCTGCACCGCACGGCGCGGGCACTGGGCATCGAGTGGCCGGCCGAGCTGCTCTACCCGGACTTCATCCGGTCGCTCGACCCGTCCCGGTCCGAGCACGCCGCGATGGTGGTCGCCAGCACGCGGCTGCTGCGCGGCTCGGGGTACGTCGGGTTCAACGGAGCGGTCCCGGAGCAGGCCGAGCACTCGGCGCTGGCCTCGGAGTACGCCCACGTCACCGCGCCGCTCCGGCGGCTCGTGGACCGCTACGCCTCGGAGATCTGCCTCGCGCTCTCGGCCGACACCGAGGTGCCCCCGTGGGTGGTGGAGAAGCTCGACGAGCTCCCGGCGACGATGCAGGCGTCGGGCCAGCGGGCACGGCAGTACGAGAACGCGATCGTGAACCTCGTCGAGGCCGAGGTGCTCCGGGACTCCGTCGGGCAGACCTTCGACGGCGTGGTCGTCGCGGTGGACCCCGAGGACCCACGACGCGGCGAGGCCATGGTGCAGCGGCCAGCGGTCGAGGCCGGGGTGACCGGGTCGGAGAAGCTGCCGCTCGGCGCCGACGTCTCCCTCAGGCTGGCCGAGGCGGACCCCGCGACACGCACCGTGCGGTTCGAGCTCGCCTGACGGCTATCCTTGGAGCGGATGAGCCGGCCGGGCGACCGCGGGGAGTGATCTCCGAGGAAGGTCCGGGCTCCAGAGGGCAAGGTGGTGGGTAACACCCACCCGGGGTGACCCGCGGGACAGTGCCACAGAAAGCAGACCGCCGCTCGCGCCTTCGGGCGAGGGCGGTAAGGGTGAAACGGTGGTGTAAGAGACCACCAGCGTGCCGGGTGACCGGTGCGGCTCGGTAAACCCCACCTGGAGCAAGGTCAAGAGAGGGCGCAGGTCGCAAGACCCGCGTCTGCGCGGACGATCGAGGGCGGCCCGCCCGAGTCCGCGGGTAGACCGCACGAGGCTGTCGGCAACGGCAGCCCTAGATGGATGGTCGCCCCTTGTGCACCGCGAGGTGCACGAGGACAGAACCCGGCCTACAGGCCGGCTCATCCACTCCGGCCGCAGGTGTGGTGGACGACCGCACGGCCGATGTCGCGGTGTCCGCCGTCGGGCTGCAGCGGGATCCGGATGGTGCAGCCGCAGTCCCGGGCCTCGGCGGCCGAGGCGCGCGCCCGGTCCACGTCGGCGAGGTTCTTCGCCCACAGTGCCTCGATCCCTGCGGCGATCGCGTCGAGCTCCGCCGCCGTCAGGCCCAGCATCGGCTCATCCTCGTGGCGCCGCGTGTACTCCTGGATGCGGATGAGCAGCTCGTGTTGTTCCGGTGTCATCGGGTTCCCCCCCAGATGAGAGCCGCCTGACCCCCCAGGCGACCGTGTCTCCTCCAGGATGCCCGCCCCGGCAGCGCCACAGAGCGGATACACCGCCAGGCTTTGCCTAGTTTTGTCCCTCGCCAACCCGGTAGAGCCAGATCGGCCCCGCCCAGGTGTTCCTGGACGGGGCCGATCTGTGATCAGAGCGGGGCGGTCACCGCCTGGTGACGGTGATGTTCATGACGTTGCCGCTCTCGCCGTTCACGGTGATCGCCGTGCCGGTGGGCTCCAGCTTCACGCCGGCGTCGGGCTTGCTGGCGTACCAGTAGGGGTCGCTGTCCGAGAACCGGCTGACCTCGGGAAGGCCTCCGAAGGTGGTCGGGACGCCGTTCTTGCTCAGGGTGACCTGGTCGGTCGTCCCCGGCACGTCGAACGTTGCGTCGTACACCTGGATCCGGGTCCGCATCATGCTGCGGTCCCTCCACCTCATCGGCTGCGGGTGCGCGTCGATCGGCAGGATCAGACCCTCGCCGGGGTGCTCGCCGACGTTGTTGTCCATCTGCGACTCGTCCCAGTAGGAGATGAGCAGGCCCTCCTGGTACGGGAAGTGCTCGACCCAGTCCGGCCTGGTGCGGAGGAAGCCGAAGTTGTACGGGCCCGACTTCAGCGTCGAGTTGTAGGAGCGGTAGCCCTTGTTCTCGGCGATGTAGTAGGTCGGGTGGCTGCTGGTCTGGGTGCCGTTGGTGACCTCGAACCCGCTCAGGCTCCAGTTGGTGCCGTCGCCGGCGCCGTCGTCGAAGAGCACGGACGTGCCGTTGCTGACCTTGATGTCGTCGGCGAGCAGACCCTTGAGCGCGACCCCGCCGTCGGTGATGTAGTTCAGGCGCAGCAGCACGCTCTGGCCGGCGTACGGCGCGAGGCTGAACGAGGTGTCGACCCACGCGCCACCGGAGGAGCCGTCGATGCCCTCGTCGTTGCCGGTCAGGTCGTTGGAGAGCCGCTGCCATGAGGACCCGCCGTCGGTCGAGGCCTCGACGTAGACGTAGTCGTAGCCGGCCTCGATGTCGTACCAGGTGGAGAAGTCCAGCGTCGGCGAGGAGCCTGCCGGCAGGGCCAGCGGCGACTTCAGCGTCATCGCGGTGTTGATGTCGTCACCCATGGTGGACCAGTACGCCTTGCCGTCGGGGGCCGTCGGAAGCTCGAGCGTCTTGGTCTTGTTGGGCAGCGGCACCACGATGCCCTGGGCCTTCTTGGTGTTGTACTCCGAGGGGCCGAGCTCGATCGTGGAGCTCTTCTTGTCGGCGACGACGTAGTTCAGCCACCCGAGCTGCAGCTTGTCCCAGGCCGACATGTCGTTCGGCTTGTCGCCGATGCCCTCGATCTCGTCGTCACCGAGCCACGAGCCGCTCGACATCAGGCCCCAGAAGGCGGAGGAGTTCTCGCCCCTGTAGGAGGTGTCGTAGTGGTCGGGAAGCCCGAGGTCGTGGCCGAACTCGTGCGCGAACACGGCGACGCCGCCGTTCTCCGGCTCGACGGTGTAGTCGCCGACCCACAGGCCCGTGCCCGGGATCTCCACGCCGCCGGCCTGGTTGAACGTCGGCCCGGTCTTGCCGTACTGGGTGTAGTAGGCGTACCAGCGGTGGCTCCAGATGGCGTCGCTGCCCTGGGCGCCGCCGCCCTCCTCCTCGCCCTGGCCGGCGTGGACGATCTGGAAGTGGTCGATGTAGCCGTCGGGCTCGTTGAAGTTGCCGTCGCCGTCGTAGTCGTAGCGGTCCCAGACGTCGTACTGCGACATGTCGGTCTTGTCGCCGTTCCACTTCGCTGCCGCGTCGCGGATCAGCTTCCAGGTGGCGGCGTCGCCCTCCGGCGCCTCGTTGGACCCGTAGTACGCCGCGTTGTAGGGCACCTCGACCCAGTCGGTCACCGCACCGGTGACCGAGTAGCGGCCCGAGGACTGCTTGGCGTAGTAGTTGGTCAGCGAGTTGGCGCCGGGCGCGCTGGAGAACAGCATGTCGCGGTAGTGGTCGGCCGAGTAGTCGGCCTGCCACATGGTCGAGTTGTTGACCGAGCGGTCGGGCTCCGCGATCTGGTTGTGGCGCGGACCGGACGTACCTCCGTACACCGGGTCGACCTTGTCGCCGAACTCCGCCAGCATGGTGAAGATCTTGTCGGTCGACTTGCGGCGCAGCTCGACGTAGTCGTCTCCGACCTGGACGACCGAAGAGCCGTTGCGCTCCTGAGCGGTCGCCTTGCCCTTGATCACCTGGCCGACCGCGGTCCGCCGCATGGAGCGCTGCTTGTCGCTGAGGGGGTTGGGCAGGTCGTCAGGGCGGCTGCTCGCCGCCCGGGTGTCGCCGGGGTCCGAGACGGACCTCGAGGGCGCGGCGACTGCGGCGCCCGAGGCGGCAGCGACGAGAGCAAAGCTCGCCAGGCCACCCACGATCGTGCGGTTCATGGGGAGATCTCCTTGAACTGGAAAGGACCAGGGCGGCCCACGCTAAGCAGGTTTTACTTGTTTGGGCAGATTTTGGACGAAAAAGTGTCCATTTCGCGACCAAGCGTTCAAAACGTCCGTGGGGAATGGTTCCGGGCGCCGCGGCGTTGGCAATCGGGAAGGACCGAAGGAGGAGACATGACGTTCGACATGCCGGGCCGGGTCAACCACCCCGCCGACGTCTACCACCGCGCGTGGGAGCTCCTCGAGGACCGGTCACCGAAGCAGGCGATCGAGATCCTGAACCCCGCGATCGAGAGCGAGCCCCAGTCGGCGAGCCTCCGCACGCTCCGCGCCTGGGCGTACTTCCAGAGCGCCCAGCTCGTGAAGGCCGAGAGCGACCTCGCCGTGCTCGTCGAGGACGCTCCGACCGACGTGTGGGCGCGCTTCGCGCTCGGTCGCGTGCTCGAGCGGCAGTCCCGCTACAGCGACGCGCTGCCGCACATGCGGCTCGCCGCGGTGATGTCCGGCGACCCCGAGCACGAGGCCGGGGTGCTGCGCGTGGAGCGTCGGATCGCCGAGACCGGCGGCTCGTACGACTCCCTCCGCTGACCGTCCCCTCCCTCTCCCCGCCGACCTCTCACTTGCGGGGCGCTCTGCGCGCTGTGGCCCCGCGCGACTGACCGGTCGGCGTCAGGGGACGGTGAGGATCTCGGCGCCGTCGTCGGTGACGAGGAGCGTGTGCTCGAACTGCGCGCTGGGGCGCTTGTCCTTGGTGACGACCGTCCAGCTGTCGTCCCACATGTCCCACTGGTAGGTGCCGAGGCAGAGCATCGGCTCGATCGTGAAGGTCATGCCCTTCTCGATCACCGTGTCGTACAGCGGCTCGTCGTAGTGGGGGATGATCAGCCCGGAGTGGAACGACGTGCCGATGCCGTGCCCGGTGAAGTCGCGGACCACGCCGTACCCGAACCGCTTGGCGTAGGACTCGATGACCCGGCCGATCACGTTGACCTGTCGGCCCGGCTTCACGGCCTTGATCGCACGCCGCAGCGACTCCTCGGTCCGCTCCACGAGCAGCCGGGTCTCCTCGTCCACGTCGCCGGCCAGGAAGGTCGCGTTCGTGTCACCGTGCACACCATGGATGTACGCGGTGATGTCGATGTTGACGATGTCGCCGTCCTCGATCACCCGGCCGTCGGGGATACCGTGACAGATCACCTCGTTGACGCTGGTGCACAGCGACTTCGGGAAGCCGCGGTAGCCGAGGGTCGAGGGGTAGGCGCCGTTGTCGACCAGGAACTCGTGGCCGATCCGGTCGAGCTCGTCGGAGGTCACGCCGGGCTCGATGTGCTTGCCCACGAGCTGCAGCGCCTGGGCGGCGAGCCGGCCGGCGATCCGCATCTTCTCGATGGTCTCGTCGTCCTTGACCTCCGAGCCGGTGAACGGCGTGGGGGCGTCCTTGTCGACGTACTCCGGCCGCTCGATGTGCGGCGGGACCGGGCGGCGGGGCGAGATCGTCGCGGGGGCAATCGGGTTCACGTCGTCGAGTGTAGTTTCTGAGCACCGGGAGACCATGCCGGTGTACGGCGGACGCCATCGCCGCCGAGGTTCGAGGAGAGGAGCCCTGCATGGCGGAGTACTGGTACTGCCTCACGCATCACAAGGTCGAGGGTCACGACGGCTGCAAGAACGCCGACCGGCTGGGCCCCTACCCGAGCGAGTCCGAGGCTGCCCGTGCGCTGGAGAAGGTGGAGGAGCGCAACGAGGCCTGGGACACCGACCCTGACTGGAACGACGACGTCGCCGAGCAGAGCTGAGGCCGGGACGGACGAAGCGGAAGGTTCCCCGCACCGGGTGCGCGGAACCTTCCGCTTTCTCGTACCAGTGAGGCCGGCAGCCGTCAGGCCTTCTTCGCGGCCCGCTTCGCCGGCGCCTTCTTGGCGGTCGACTTGGTCGCCGTCCTCTTCGCCGGCGCCTTCTTGGCCGCGGTCGTCTTCTTCGCGGTCGTCTTCTTCGCCGTGCTCCGGGTGGCCGGGCTCTTCTTCGCGGCGGTCTTGGTGGCCGGTGCCTTCGTGGCAGTGCTCTTCTTGGCGGGCGCCTTCTTCGCCGCCGCCTTCGTAGCAGGAGCCTTCTTCGCGGTCATCTTCTTGGCGGGGGCCTTCTTGGCGACGCTCTTCTTGGCCGCCGCCGTGGTGGTGGTCTTCTTCGCCGGTGCCTTCTTGGCAGCCGAGGTCTTGGTCGCGGTGGTCTTCTTCGCGGTCGTCTTCTTCACGGCGGTCTTCTTCGCCGGGCTCTTCTTGGTGGTGGTCTTGGTGGCCGGTGCCTTCTTGGCGGTCGACCTGGTCGCGGGCGCCTTCTTGGTGGCTGCCTTCGCAACCCCGGCGGCCGTGCCGACCGCGGTCTTGGCAACCGACTTGGTGGCCTTCTTCGCTGCGCCCACTGCCTTGCCGGCCGTCGACGACGACTTCTTGGCCGTGGTCCTCTTCGCCGGCGACGACTTGGTCGTCGTCTTCTTGGCCGTTGACTTCTTTGCTGCAGGCACCTGTGCCTCCTGGTCCGTGAAATCGTCCGGCGGAGCCGGCGCATCCCTGTCGCGGACGGCCGGTGCGGTCGCCCCCGCATATGATCTTGGCAACATTGCGCCGTGAGGTAAACGAAATCGAGAAACTCGCAAAGCGTGTCGTATTGCGACAGGTGCCCCCGAGCGTGTAGGCGACAGGGGAGTTCGAGGGGAGAATCCCCTGTGTGCACAAGGGATTCGTACCTTGTCCGACCAAGGAGTCATGGCTCGCCACGATGAAGACCAACCTTCGACAGTCAGGACCCTTCATCGGCATCGGCGGCATGGCGACGACGCTTTTCCTCTACGCCTACTCGGCAATCGTGCTGCCGGACGTGGTCACCGTCGTCGTGCTTCCGCTGCTCTGGCTGGTGCTCTTCGCCCTGTCCTGGGTGTGGTTCACGCGGTACCCGTACCGCGTGATCGCGCTGCCTTTCATCGCGGCCGCTGTGTGGTTCGCGGTAATGCTCACCTGACACCTTCGCCCGCCCTACCCTCACGGGCATGGAGACGTCATGGGAGCGGCGGCACCTCTGGTCGGTGCTCGGCGTCGTGCTGCTCGCCCTGGCCGCGCCGTTCTACTTCGCGATCGGTCTGGTCGCCGAGGACTGGGTCACCTTGCCTGCGGTGCTCGTCTGGCTCGTGCTGGCGACACTGGCGGTCTGGTGGTTCCGGGCACACCCGACCCGCACCCTGATCGTGGGTGCGGGCGCGGTCGTGCTGTGGCTGGTGGCCGTCTCCCTCTTCGACAGCGTGCTCGGCTGGACCGCCTGATGGCGCGGGCGTGCCTGCTAGAAGGTGTGCTCCTCCGCGGGGAACGTGCCTGCGGCGACGTCGGCGGCGTACTCCTGCGCGGCCTCGAGGAGCACGCCGTGCACGTCGGCGTACTGCTTGACGAAACGCGGCATCCGGCCGGTGCGGAGGCCGGCCATGTCCTGCCAGACCAGCACCTGCGCGTCGCAGTGCACGCCGGCGCCGATGCCGATGGTCGGGATGGAGAGGGTCTTGGTCACCTCCGCGGCGACCTCGCCGGGGACCATCTCCATCACGATGGCGAAGGCGCCGGCGGCCTCGAGCGCCTTGGCCTCCGCAACCAGCTTCTGCGCGGCGTCACCGCGGCCCTGGACCCGGTAGCCGCCGAGGTTGTGCTCCGACTGCGGGGTGAAGCCGATGTGCGCCATCACCGGGATGCCGGATCGGGTGAGCAGCTCGACCTGCGGCACCATCTCCTCGCCGCCCTCGAGCTTCACCGCGTGGGCGTTGGCCTCCTTCATGAACCGCACCGCGGTGTGGAAGGCCTGCTCGGCCGACGCCTGGTAGGAGCCGAAGGGCAGGTCGGCGACGACGAGCGCGTGCTTCGCGGACCGGGTGACCGCCCGGACGAGCGGGATCAGCTCGTCGACGGTCACGGGCAGGGAGCTCTCGTTGCCGAAGACGTTGTTGGAGGCGGAGTCGCCGACCAGGAGAACCGGGATGCCGGCCTCGTCGAACACCTGGGCGGTGTACTGGTCGTAGGCGGTGAGCATCGGCCAGCGCTCGCCGCGCTGCTTCATCTCCCGCAGGTGGTGGATGCGCACCCGTCTCGCCGGTGCACCGCTCTTCGCGGCGCCGGTGCCGTAGGGCGCGGTCGTCTCGCTCATGTCGCCTCCGTGTTGCTCTCGAGGCTCCCCGACGGAGTCCCCGGATGTGGTCAGGCTAGTACTTCGCGGCGGGCCCACGTTTGTGAGAGCGGCCACGTGGCACTATCGGCGACGTGGACTTCCAATCTGCCTACAGCCATGGCTTCGCACGCGTCGCGGCCTGCACGGTGCCGGTGTCGCTCGCAGACCCCGAGAAGAACGTCGACACGATCCTCGAGGAGGCACGCAGGTGCCACGAGGAGGGCGTCGCCGTCGCGGTCTTCCCCGAGCTCTCGCTGAGCGGCTACTCCATCGAGGACCTGTTCCTCCAGGACCCCGTGCTCGACCGGGTGCTGCGCGCGCTGGACCGTCTCGCCGCCGGGACCCGCGACCTGCTGCCGGTCCTGGTCGTCGGCGCACCCCTGGCCAAGGGCAACCGCGTCTACAACTGCGGTGTGGTCGTGCACAAGGGCGAGATCCTCGGCGTCGCGCCGAAGTCCTACCTGCCGACCTACCGGGAGTTCTACGAGCGCAGGCACTTCGGCGCCGGCGACGAGCACCGCGGCGCGACGATCGCGCTCGGCGGCTCGCAGGTCCCGTTCGGCCCCGACCTCCTCTTCCGCGCGACCGACGTGCCCGGCCTGGTGCTCAACGTCGAGGTCTGCGAGGACATGTGGGTGCCGGTGCCGCCCAGCGCCGAGGCCGCACTCGCGGGAGCCACCGTCATCGCCAACCTGTCCGGCAGCCCGATCACTGTGGGCCGCGCGGAGGACCGGCGGCTGATGGTGCGGTCGGCCAGCTCGCGGTGCCTGGCGGCGTACCTCTATGCGGCCGCCGGTGAGGGCGAGTCCACGACCGACCTGTCCTGGGACGGGCAGACGATGATCTACGAGAACGGCAACTGCCTCGCCGAGACCGAGCGCTTCCCCGAGGGACCGCGCCGATCCGTGGCCGACGTCGACCTCGACCGGCTGCGGCAGGACCGGCTGCGGCAGGGCACCTTCGACGACAACCGCCGGACGCTGGCCGCGCGTACGGCGGACTACCGCACCGTCGACCTCACGCTCACGCCGCCCACCGGCGACATCGGGCTCCGGCGCAAGGTCGACCGGTACCCCTTCGTCCCGGACGACCCGGAGCGCCTCGCGCTCGACTGCTACGAGGCCTACAACATCCAGGTCTCGGGGCTCGAGCAGCGGCTGCGCGCGATCGGCCAGCCGAAGATCGTGATCGGTGTCTCCGGCGGTCTCGACTCGACCCACGCGCTGATCGTCGCTGCCCGCGCCATGGACCGGCTCGGCCGGCCGCGCAGCGACATCCGCGCCTACACGATGCCCGGCTTCGCCACCGGCGAGAAGACGAAGGCCAACGCGACGCGGCTCTCGAAGGCGCTCGGTGTCAGCTTCGAGGAGATCGACATCCGGCCCGCCGCGGAGCAGATGCTCGGCGACCTCGACCACCCGTACAGCCGCGGCGAGAAGGTCTACGACGTCACCTTCGAGAACATCCAGGCCGGCCTGCGCACCGACTACCTGTTCCGGATCGCCAACCACCGCAAGGGCATCGTGCTCGGTACCGGCGACCTCTCCGAGCTGGCGCTCGGGTGGGCGACGTACGGCGTGGGCGACCACATGTCGCACTACACGGTCAACGCCGGTGTGCCGAAGACGCTGATCCAGCACCTGATCCGCTGGGTGATCGGGGAGGGGCTCTTCGACGACGAGGTCAACGAGGTGCTCGGCATCATCGTCGACCAGGAGATCAGCCCCGAGCTGGTGCCCGTCGAGGAGGGGGAGGAGATCCAGTCGACCGAGGCGGCGATCGGCCCCTACTCCCTGCAGGACTTCACGCTGTTCCACGTCCTGCGCTACGGCTACCGGCCGAGCAAGATCGCGTTCCTCGCCCACCACGCGTGGCGCGACGCCCACGAGGGAGACTGGCCGCCGGGCTACCCCGAGGAGCGACGCCAGTCCTATGACCTCCCCACCATCAGGCACTGGCTGACGGTGTTCATCAAGCGGTTCTTCGCCTTCAGCCAGTTCAAGAGGTCGGCACTGCCCAACGGCCCGAAGGTCTCCGCAGGCGGGGCGCTCTCCCCGCGGGGCGAGTGGCGGGCGCCGTCGGACGGGAACGCCGAGGCGTGGCTGGCCGAGCTCGAGGAGAACGTCCCGGCCCGGTGACCACCGAGTGAGGGGTGACGACACACGCCCGTAACCCGGATGCGACATAGTGGCCCCATGGGTAAGCAGGAAGAGTTCGTCCTCCGCGCGCTCGAGGAGCGCGACGTCCGCTTCGTCCGGCTCTGGTTCACCGACGTCCTCGGGTCCCTGAAGTCCGTGGCGATCGCTCCGGCGGAGCTCGAGGGGGCCTTCGCCGAGGGCATCGGCTTCGACGGCTCGGCGATCGAGGGGTTCGCGCGCGTCTACGAGGCGGACATGCTTGCCAAGCCCGACCCGTCGACGTTCCAGATCCTGCCCTGGCGCGGTGAGGGCCCGGCGACCGCGCGGATGTTCTGCGACATCGTGATGCCGGACGGCTCCCCGTCGTACGCCGACCCGCGGTTCGTGCTCAAGCGCACCCTGTCGAAGGCCGCCGAGAGCGGCTTCTCCTTCTACACCCACCCCGAGATCGAGTTCTACCTGTTCAAGGACCAGCCCCAGCCGGGTGTCGTGCCGGTGCCGGTGGACCGCAGCGGGTACTTCGACCACACCGCGCAGAGCTCCGGCTCGGACTTCCGGCGCGAGGCGATCACGATGCTGGAGTCGATGGGCATCTCGGTCGAGTTCAGCCACCACGAGGGCGGCCCGGGTCAGCAGGAGATCGACCTGCGCTACGCCGACGCGCTCAGCACCGCCGACAACATCATGACCTTCCGCACCGTGGTCCGTGAGGTCGCGCTGTCGCAGGGTATCTGGGCGACGTTCATGCCCAAGCCGTTCACCGAGCACCCCGGCTCCGGGATGCACACGCACGTGTCGCTGTTCGAGGGTGACCGCAACGCCTTCTTCGAGGCGGGAGCGGAGTACCAGCTCTCCAAGACCGGGCGCCAGTTCATCGCCGGTGTGCTGCGGCACGCGTCGGAGATCACCGCGATCACCAACCAGTGGGTGAACTCCTACAAGCGGCTGATCGGCGGGGGAGAGGCACCGGCGCACATCTGCTGGGGCCACAACAACCGCTCGGCGATGGTGCGGGTCCCGATGTACAAGCCCAACAAGGGGCAGGCGACGCGGATCGAGCTGCGCACGATCGACTCCGCCTGCAACCCCTACCTCGCGTTCGCGGTGATCCTGGGCGCCGGCATGAAGGGGATCGAGGAGGGCTACGACCTCCCGCCCGAGGCCGAGGACGACGTGTGGTCGCTCAACGACCGCGAGCGGAAGTCGCTCGGCATCGAGCCGCTCCCCAAGACCCTCTACGAGGCGATCGGCGTGATGGAGAACAGCGAGATGCTCGCCGAGACCCTGGGCGAGCACGTGTACGACTTCTTCCTTCGCAACAAGCGTTCCGAGTGGGAGGCCTACCGCGGTCAGGTCTCGGTCTTCGAGCGTGACCTGATGCTGCCCGTCATCTGACCCGGACAGGTAGCCTCGCGCACGTGACCACCCTGCCGATCCTCGTCGTCGAGCACGAGGCCCAGTGCCCGTCGGGCTGGATGGGCGAGTGGCTCGACGAGGCGGGCTGCGCGGTCGACGTACGCCGTCCCTATGCCGGGGACGCCCTGCCCTGGCGCCTCGACGAGCACCGCAGCATGCTCGTCCTCGGCGGCTCGATGGACGCCTACTCCGAGGACCGGTTCCCGTGGCTGGCCGACGTGAAGCGGCTCGTCCGGGCCGCGGCCGAGGAGCACGTGCCGGTGCTCGGCATCTGCCTCGGGCACCAGCTCGCCGCTGTCGCGCTCGGCGGTGCCGTGCGCCGCAACCCCCGCGGCCAGCAGATCGGTGTGCTCGAGGTCGGATGGGCACCTGCCGCGGCGTCCGACCCGCTGCTGGGAGCCGTGTCCTCTGCGCGGACAGCGGTGCAGTGGAACAACGACATCGTGACGATCCCGCCGACGGCGACCCAGGTCCTGGCCAGGGCCGGGACCGGCGAGCTGCAGGCGGCCCGGTTCGCGCACACGGTCTGGGGCGTGCAGTGCCACCCCGAGGCAGGCGCCGACATCGTCGAGGAGTGGGCGGCCCAGGACCGCGACTCCGCCCGGGAGCGCGGCGTCGACGTCGACGAGTACGTCGCCCGGGTGGCCGCGGCGACCCACGAGCTGCGCGACTCGTGGAAGCCGCTGGCGACGTCGTTCGCGGCGATGGACAGGGAGGTCCCGGCCACGTGGTGAGGGGCGGACGCGTCACCACGACCACCGGAACCCTCGCCAGGATGGGCTTCCGGGACGCCGACGCGTCGGTCGGGGCACTGCGGCGGCTGGGCCGGGCCGGGGACGAGCTGGTCCACATCCTCGCCGCGGCGGCCTCCCCCGACCAGGCCGCCGGCTACCTCGCCGACCTCGCCGACGCCGCGGAGGACCGGGACGAGCTGCTGAAGGCGGTCTGCGACGACGAGGGCCTGGCGATGCGCCTCCTGCTCGTCCTCGGGGCCAGCTCCGCCCTCGGGGACCACCTGCTGCGGCACCCCGACCACTGGCGCGAGCTCACCGACCCGACCCTCGGCTCGACCCGTTCGCCGGCCTTCGCGCTGCGCGCCGACCTCCTGCGGGCGGTCGGCGCTGACCCGATGGACCACGCCCCGACCGCCGCCGGCGAGGACGCGGCGGCGGTGGACGCGCTCCGGGTGGAGTACCGCCGCCACCTGCTTCGGCTGGCGGCCCGCGACCTCGCCCACGGCTGCGGGGTGGACGACGTCGCCGCTGAGCTCAGCGACCTCGCCGCCGGCACCCTCGAGGGAGCGCTCGCGGTCGCTCGGGCACGCGTCGGCGAGCCGGCCGACAGCTGCCGCCTCTCGGTGGTCGCGATGGGCAAGTGCGGCGGTCACGAGCTCAACTACGTCAGCGACGTGGACGTCATCTTCGTGGCCGAGCCGGTCGACGGCGCCGACGAGACGCCGGCGCTGCGAGCCGCCACCCAGCTCGCGTCGAACCTGATGCGGGTCTGCTCCGAGCACACCCCCGAGGGGACGATCTGGCCGGTCGACGCGGCGCTGCGCCCGGAGGGCAAGGCCGGTCCGCTGGTGCGCACGCTCAGCAGCCACCAGGGCTACTACGAGCGGTGGGCGAAGACCTGGGAGTTCCAGGCGCTGCTGAAGGCCAGGCCGGTCGCCGGCGACGCGGCGCTGGGCCGGGAGTACGTCGAGCGGATCGCGCCGATGGTGTGGTCGGCGGCCGAGCGGGAGGGCTTCGTCACCGACGTCCAGGCGATGCGCCGCCGGGTCGTCGAGCACATCCCGGCCCACCACGCCGAGCGCCAGATCAAGCTCGGGTCCGGCGGCCTGCGCGACGTGGAGTTCGCCGTACAGCTCCTGCAGATGGTGCACGGTCGGACCGACCCGGGGGTGCGGCCGCCGACCACGCTGAGCGCGCTGGCCGAGCTCACGCGACGCGGGTACGTCGGACGCGCCGACGGTGCTGCCCTCGACGACGCGTACCGCTTCCTCCGCACGCTGGAGCACCGGATCCAGCTGGCCCAGCTGCGGCGCACCCACGTCGTCCCCGAGGACGAGGAGGCGCTGCGGGCGCTGGCACGGTCGATGGGCTACCGGAAGGACCCGGTGGCGGAGCTCAACCGCCAGTGGAAGGACCACCGCCGCGAGGTCCGGAGGCTGCACGAGAAGCTCTTCTACCGGCCGCTGCTGGCCGCCGTCGCCAAGCTGCCGGGGGAGGAGGCCCGGCTCACCCCCGAGGCCGCCAAGCAGCGCCTCGCCGCGCTGGGCTACGTCGACCCCGACGGCGCGCTGCGCCACCTCGAGGCGCTGACGAGCGGGGTGTCCCGGGCAGCCTCGATCCAGCGGACGCTGCTCCCGGTGATGCTGGGCTGGTTCGCGGACGCGCCGGACCCCGATGCCGGGCTCTTCGGCTTCCGCAGGATCTCCGAGGCGCTCGGATCCACGCACTGGTACCTGCGCCTGCTGCGCGACGAGGGACAGGTCGCCGAACGGCTCGCGCACGTCCTCGCCTCGAGCCGCTTCGCCACCGACCTGCTGCAGCGTGAGCCCGAAGGGGTTGCCCTGCTGGGCAAGGAGGACGGCCTCCTGCCGCTGAGCCGCACGGTGCTCGAGAAGGAGATGTTCGCCGGCGTGCTCCGGCAGAGCGACCCCGTTGAGGCGATCACCGGAGTCCGCGCGATCCGCCGGCGGGAGCTGCTGCGGATCTCCGTCGGCGAGCTGGCCGGACTGCTCGACGTGGCGCAGGTGGGCGAGGCGCTGACCGACCTGACCGCGGCCACCCTCGGCGCCGCGTTGGAGGTGGCGACGAGCGCTGTCGAGACCGATCGGGGGAGGCCGGTGCCGACGCGGATCGCGATCGTGGCGATGGGCCGGTTCGGAGGACACGAGCTGGGCTACGGCAGCGACGCCGACGTGATGTTCGTCCACGACCCCGTCGACGGCGCCGACCCGGAGGACGCCTCGAAGAGTGCCAAGGAGGTCGTCAACGAGCTCCGGCGGCTGCTCTCGCTCGCGGGCAGCGACCCCCCGCTCGAGGTGGACGCCGGCCTGCGGCCGGAGGGCAAGCAGGGGCCGATGGTCCGGACCCTCGAGTCGTACGCGGCCTACTACGCCAAGTGGTCCGCGGTCTGGGAGGCCCAGGCCCTGCTGCGGGCGGAGGCGATGGTGGGCGACGCCGACCTGTGCCGGCGGTTCACCGAGCTGATCGACCCGCTGCGCTTCCCCGAGCGCGGAATCGGGCCCGCGGACATCCGCGAGATCCGGCGGATCAAGGCGCGCGTCGACGAGGAACGGCTGCCGCGCGGCGCAGACCCGGCCACCCATCTCAAGCTCGGACGCGGGGGCCTGACCGACATCGAGTGGACCATCCAGCTGCTGCAGATGCAGCACGCCGGTCACGTCGAGGGTCTCCGGACGACGCGTACGCTCCAGGCCCTCGACGCGGCGGTCGAGGCGGAGCTGATCCCGCGCGAGGACGCCGAGTCCCTGGCGCAGGCCTGGCGGATGGCGAGCCGGCTGCGCAACACGATCACGCTGGTCCGTGGCCGCGCGTCGGACTCCCTGCCGCGGGACGCCCGGGAGAAGGCCGCCGTCGCGCACCTGTGCGGCTACGGGCCGGGGGAGTCGGACGAGCTCGTCAACGACTACCTGCGTGCGACCCGGCGTGCCCGCGCGGTCGTGGACCGCGTCTTCTGGGGCTGAGAGTCTGGGTGGCCGGCCTCAGTAGGGACGATCTCTTGGAGGAAGACCTGCCCTACCGTCCCCTCGAAGGCCGGCCGGGAACAGAGTAAGCAAGATTCTGCGGTCCCGGGCTCGGATCTCACGATGTCCGGCCCCAGAACGGCACAAACCACCCCAGACTTTCGCGAGACTTCACCTTGGACGACCGCAGGCACACCCCCGGGCGGGGCTCACGCGACCTTCGGACTTCGCTCGGCGACGACTGAGGCGGCCAACCCACTGCCGTTCTCCATCGCGACACCTCCAGAGGTCGCCTATCGTCAGGGAACCGCCGACGTCAGAGGACACACAAGAGCCGAAGGACTCTCGCCCATGGCACAGCACGAGGCGGGTCACCGTGCGCTGACCCACACCGCCGACCTCCGGGTGGAGGCGTGGGCGCCGACGCGCGAGCGGTGCATCGCCGAGGCGCTGCTCGCCACCGTCGAGGCGTTCGCCGACGTCTCCGCCGCGTCGCCCACGGAGGTGCGTCGGCGTGCGGTCACCGGCGAGGACGACGAGGACCTGCTCGTCGCATGCCTCGACGAGCTGGTGTACCTGCTGGACACCGAGGGGGAGGTGCCCGTCGCCGCGGAGGTGTCGCCGGTCGCCGACGGTGTCGAGCTGCGCCTCGACATGGTCTCCGTCGCGGGGCTCGAGCAGGTGGGAGCGGTGCCGAAGGCCGTGTCGCTGCACGACCTGCGCTTCGGGCGGGGACCCGACGGGTGGTTCTGCTCGGTCGTGCTCGACCTGTAGCTCAGCCCTTGACGACCCCGAGCGGCACGAGCCTCACGACCTTGCGGGCAAGCCCGGCGACGTGGCTGATCTCCGCGACCTCGTCGATGTCCTTGTACGCCTCGGGTTTCTCCTCCGCCAGCGCCCGCCAGGACCGGCCGCGGATCAGCACGCCCTCGGACTCGAGCCGGTCACGGAGCTGACGGCCGCTCACGTTCTTGCGGGACTGGTGCCGGCTCTGCGCCCGTCCGGCGCCGTGCGCTGTCGAGCCGAACGCCGGGTTGCCGGTGACACCGGCGAGCAGGTACGACGCGGTGCCCATCGTGCCGGGGATGAGGACCGGCTGGCCGAACGCGGCGAGCTCCTCGGGGAGGGCGGGGTGATGGGGAGGGAGCGAACGCGTCGCGCCCTTGCGGTGCACACAGAGACGTCGCGTCGCGCCGTCCACGTCGTGCTCCTCGATCTTGGCGAGGTTGTGCGAGACGTCGTAGACGAGGTCGAGGGTCGTGCCGACCAGCTCCTCGAACACCCGGCGGACGGCCGTGGTGAGCAGCTGGCGGTTCGCCCGTCCGTAGTTGGCCGCCGCGGTCATCGCGCCGAGGTAGGCCTGCCCCTCCGCCGAGGACACGGGGGCGCAGGCGAGCTGCCGGTCGGGCACCGTGATGCCGTAGGTCCCCATCGCACGGTCCATCGTCCGCACGTGGTCGGTGCAGATCTGGTGGCCGAGACCCCGCGACCCGCAGTGGACCATGACGCACACCGACCCGGGCTCGATACCCATCACGGCCGCCGTCGGTCCGTCGAACACCTGGTCGACGCGCTGGACCTCGAGGAAGTGGTTCCCTGACCCCAGGCTGCCCACCTGTCCGAGGCCGCGTTGGAACGCGCGGTCGCTGACCTGGCCAGGGTCCGCGCCGTCGAGGGCGCCGCCGTCCTCGCAGCGGTCGAGGTCGCGCGCGACGCCGTACCCGCGCTCGACCGCGAAGCGCGAGCCCCCGACCAGCAGCTTCTCGAGCTCGGCGCGGTCGGTGACGTGCCAGACGCCGCCGGGGCCCATCCCGCGTGGGATGTCGGCGTCGAGCCGGTCCATCACCTGCACGAGTCGCGGGGCGAGCCCGGCGACGTCGAGGTCGCGTGCGACCAGCAGGCGCACCCCGCAGGAGATGTCGAAGCCGACGCCGCCGGGGGAGATCACGCCACCGTCGTCGACGTCGGTCGCGGCGACCCCGCCGATGGGGAAGCCGTAGCCGGAGTGCATGTCCGGCATC
This sequence comes from Nocardioidaceae bacterium, assembly GCA_035762105.1. Taxonomy (GTDB): domain Bacteria; phylum Actinomycetota; class Actinomycetes; order Propionibacteriales; family Nocardioidaceae; genus Nocardioides_C. Next base: position 22,494 of record DASTPU010000223.1, read on the forward strand.
GCGTAGGACGCGCGCACGATGCCGGGAAGCGTGGCCACGTTGGCGACCTGCTGCAGCGACTGGTCCTCCCGGGCATGGGGGAGCAGAGCCTGCGAGAGGAAGACGAGGCCGGGGACGCGCATCCGTCCTTCCTTCTCGATGCGGAAGCGGTACGGGGTCTCCTGGACGACCTTCACCTCTCCAGCCTCCGACCTCCGCGCGTGAGCGGCAATCCGTTGCCCGGAATCGGCCTGTTGGCGCCGGACGACTACGCCTGTTGGCCGAACCGGCCGCTGCTCCGTGTGCCCTACGTTGGCCGAAAGGTCGAGAGGGGCGGCGCGATGACCATGTCCGGTGACGTGCAGCGAGGTCGGCATCCCGGCTGGTACGGCGACCCCTGGAGCGGCAGCCGCCAGCGCTACTGGGACGGCGCCCGGTGGACTGCTGCCACGCGGCCCGACCCGGGAACGGCGGTGCGCCGGATGCTCATGCTGCCGCTGGCGATCGCGCTGGCGATCCTGTTCGTCCTCGTCGCCGGGATCGTCTGAGGCTGCCACCGTCGGGCACCGTTCTACTCGCCCTCGCACGACCCTCACACAGGGTGGGACATGAGGGCTTTTTCCGCCTGAAGGGCCATCTCGGTCGAGAGATACGTAGTGCACTCCGTAGTCCCGCGGAGGTCAGAGTCGTGTCTGCTGCGCCAGGATCGATGTCGACAAGGAAGTCCGACGCGGGGGAGTCCCTGGAGTGATGCCGCGATGCACGAGCAGTCACAGCGACCCAGTCTCTTGAAAGTCTCGCTGGTCCCCGAACCCCCCTGCCTGTTCCTCGACCTGCGGGGCGAGCTCGACCTGTGCAGCGTCAAGGAGCTGCCCCGCGACGCGTACTCCTCGCGACCGGACCTGACGACGGTCCTGGTCGACCTGGGTGAGCTCACGTTCTGTGACCTCTCCGGGCTCCGAGCGCTGCTGACCTTCCGTCGCGTCCATGAGGCCCAGGGCCGTGCGGTGGTGGTCGTCCGGGCCAACCCCTTCACCCGGCGGTTGATGGCTCTCTGCGGAATCACGGACCGGCTGCAGTTCGCCCACCCTGCCGGCGCCCCCGTGTGACCATCGCTCGACCGGGCGCAACCCCCTGAGCGGCGGGTCTGGTGCCGTAACCCCTGGCGGCACCAGACCCGCCTCAGCCGTAGCTGGCGGCGGGTTCGTCGGCGACGCGCCTCCGCTCGACCACCCAGGCGACCACCTGGGTGCGTGACCCGAAGCCGAGCTTGCGCAGGATGCTCTCGACGTGGCTCTCCACGGTGCGCTGGGAGATCAGCAGCTGCTCGGCGATCTCCCGGTTGGAGAGTCCGCGCCCGACGAGCCGGGCCACCTCGAGCTCCCGGCGTGTCAGTGGGCCCTGCTCCTCCGGCGCCTCCTCGGTCGGAGTCTCCTCCAGCGCGAGGGCGAGCACCTGCTCCTCGGACAGCGCCGCGCCGCGTCGGAACTGCGCGCGGAGGGCAGCGTCGCCACGTTCGAGCCCGGTACGCGCCTCGGTGCGCCGCCGGTTCACCGACAGGTGGGGCACGGCTTCCGGGTCGACGCCGAGGTCCTGCCACAGTGCGTCGGCGGCACCGAGCAGTGTCGCGGCGCGCTCCGTGCGCCGCTCAGCGGCCGCCACCCAGGCGAGCACCTCGAGGGCGAACGCGGCGGCCGAGCGGTCGCCGAGGTCCCTCTGCATCACCAGCGCCTGCCGCTCGAGGTCGGCCGCCGCGTCGAGGTCGCCACGCAGCAGGGCCAGCATCCCCAGCGCGGCCAGCGCGTAGGACCGGACGTGGACCTCTCCGGCCTGTCCGGTGAGGCCGACACAGGCCTGCAGCGCCGTGCCGGCGCTGTCGAGGTCGCCCGCGAAGCTACGGCACAGAGCCAGGACGAACAGCGCCCAGGACTCCAGCGGTCGGTCTCCGACATTGCGTGCGGTGGTCACGGCCTGTTCCAGCGGCGCGAGCGCCTCGGTGGGGCTGCCGCGCCAGATGGTCTCGGCGGCGCGCGCGACGAGCACGCGGGCGCTCATTGCGTCGTCGGCGGCGCCACCTGCGAGCAGCGACGCGGCCTCGTCCAGGATCGCCCGGCCAGTGGCCGGATCCCCCTGCAGGGTCGCCGTCCAGGCCGCCATCGTGAGGGCGCGGACCCGGGTGCCGGCGTCGGCCTCGGCGACCGCAGATGCGCGCGCCAGCCAGTGCCGGGCCTCACCCAATCGCCCGGTCACCGCCCAGTACGGCTCCAGTGCGGTCACCATCTCCAACGCGCGCACAGCGTGCCGGGGGTCGTCGGCGGCGTGGCGGAGTGCCTCGCGCAGGTTGCCGTGCTCGCGTCGCAGGGTGCGGTACCACCGTGCCTGGTCGGGGCCGAAGGACGCGTCCGTGGCGGAGCGAACCAGGTCGGCGTACCACTCCAGGTGCCGGTCCCGTCCGGCCTGCTGCTGCTCCGAGGTCAGCTGCTCTGCGGCGTACTCGCGCAGCGACCCCGGCATGCGGAATCGCACGTGTGAGGCGCCGTCGTCCTCGCGCGTGAGCACCGACTTCTCGAGGAGCCCGTCCACGAGGTCGAGCACGTCCGCTGCGTCGAGGCCGTCGCCCGCGCAGACCCCCTCGGCGGCCTCCAGGGAGAACCCGCCGGTGAAGACCGACAGCCGGGCCCAGAGCAGCCGCTCGTCGGGGGCACACAGCTCGGTGCTCGCCTGCAGCGAGGCGCGCAGGGACCGCTGCCGGGCCGGCGCGCCCCGCGCGCCCTTGGTGAGCAGCCGCTGACTGTCACCGAGACGGTCGAGGATGCCCTGGGGCGAGAGCACGAGGATCCGGGCCGCCGCCAGCTCGATGGCGAGCGGCACGCCCTCGAGGGCTTCGCAGATCCCCGCGACCGCGGCCGCGCTGCCCTCGGTGAGCCGGAACGACGGCAGCGCCGCGGCCGCCCGGGCCGCGAAGAGCGCCTGCGCCTCGGCGGCCCCCAGAGGCCCGAGCGGTACGACGACCTCCCCGGTCACGCCGAGCCGCCGTTGGGACGTGGCCAGCACCCGCAGCCGAGGCGCCGTGTGGAGCAGCACCGCCACCAGCTCCACCGCCGCGTCGATCATCGCCTCGCAGCCGTCGAGCACGAGGAGGCCGGCACGCTCGGCGACCGCCGTGGCGACGTCATCGGCACCCGCGGTGCCGTACGGCAGCTGAACCCCGAAGGCGCCGGCCACCGAATGACCCAGGAGGTCGGGATCGACCAGGTCGGCGAGGTCGACGGCCCACGTGTCCTCCCGGCGTGCCCGCTCGTGGTCTGCCGCCGCGGCACGGGCCAGGGTCGACTTGCCGATCCCACCCTGCCCGGTGAGCGTGACCAGCCGCGCCGAACCCAGCGTGCGCCGCAGCTCGGCGAGCTCCTCACGGCGCCCCACCAGGGACTCACCCGGACGCGCCGGCACCACGGCCGGCCACGGAGGTGGCATCGGTTGCTGCGTCGGGTGCCGCATGTCGTTCCCTCCCGCCCCCGCGCTTCCAAGCGGCCGGTGACCGTGCGGTGACCGGCCGGCAGCTGTCTAGTAGCCGTACGGCTTCGCCGGACCGAAGTCGTACGGCAGCGGCGGCGCGTCGTCGTGGTGCGCGGCGCACCACTGGTCCCGAGGGCCGGACGACGTGAGCGGCGGGACGTACGACTGGGCTGCGAGAAGCGTCCGCGCCGCAGCCACGGCCTCGGCCTCGATCGACTCGGCGACGAGGGCACGCGCCTCCGGGGTCCGCGCCGACACCAGCGCCTCGGCGTTGCGCCAGGCGGTCTCCCGCTGCGCGGAGACGAACTGGAAAAGCGTGAGGTAGCTCAGCCCGAACGGGTCGTCCGCGTCGTTCGCGGAGGGGTCGAAGCGGGTCGCGATCTCGGCCAGCATCGGCTTGGTGGCGGTGTAGAGCCACTGCTCGACCGCGTCGTAGTCGGGCTTGCGCGACGACCCGTCCGGCGCGACGAGTCCGACAGCGGCGAGCACGAACGGCAGATCGCGGTTGATGTGAGCGTTCATGCCGAGAAGCAGGCTCCCGGTGGCGGTGACCCGCTCGTCCCGCGACGCGTCGAAGGCGATGCGCCATGCCGCCGGCACCGAGGCGCGGTCACCCGAGTGGTAGGCGTAGTAGGCGTCGGTGAAGTACTTCGCGAAGACGGCGTCCTGGTGGTTGGCGAACGGCACGTCCTGGTAGTAGTCGGGGACGTCCCGACTCCACCCGTAGGTCTGTGTCATGCGCAGGTAGGCACGGGCGAAGACCGCGTCGTGCGAGCAGCTCTTCGCTGTGTCGTCGGCGATCCGCGCCAGCTCCTTGAGCGTGGCCTTGAGACAGGCGTCGCGGCCGGCGGCGCAGTCGTTCTCGCTGGTCGGCACGTACTCCTCGGTCCAGCCTTGGAGGTACGTCGACCAAGGCACGTTCGTCGGGGTGGACGCAGACGCGGCCGGGCCGCCGGCGGCGACAAGCGCGACGACCAGTGCGCCCGTCAGGACTCCCCCCATCCGGCGAGCACGACGAACGAGTGTTTTCGCGGACAACATGGCTCCCTCCCCAGGCAGCGCGATGCGCAGCCGCCATTGTGCCCAAGACGGGACACAACGGGGCCCTGCGGTCTAGCCCTTTCGGTCCATCCCTGGTCGCTGCGCGGCCTTCCACGCGGCCAGCTGCGCCCGGGAGGTGAAGCCGAGCTTGCCGAGGATGTGAGCGACGTGCGCCTCGGCGGTGCGCCGCGCCATCACGAGCCGTTCGGCGATCTCGCGGTTGGTCAGGCCCTCGGCCACCAGCGCGGCGATCTCGCTCTCCCGCCGGGTCAGCCGCACCTCGCCGCCGTGCGCGTCCCCGGTCGCCGGGGCGGGCGTACGTCGTCCGAGGGCGAGCGCGACCGCCTCGTCGAAGCGCAGTGTGGCCCCCTCCTCGAAGGCCAGGTCGAAGGCGTCGTCGCCGAGCGCGTCGCGGGTCCGAGCGAGGCAGCGGTCGTGGTCCTCGTGCAGGTGGCCGAAGAGGCTCGCACCGATCGAGTCGAGCGCGGCCTGCACCGCGCCGAGGAGCCGGGCGGCATCCGCGGGGTGGCCCGCCGCGGACTCGGCCCACGCGACCACCTCGACCGACATCGCCATTCCCATCCGGTCGCCGAAGGGCGCCTTGAGCCGGAGCACGTCGCGGGCGTAGGTGCGTGCCCGGGCCCCGCGTCGCAGCCGCCACTGGACCAGTGCCTGCACCCACCGGGCCAGGGCTGCGCACCAACGCTCCGAAGCGGCCTGGCTGAGTGCGATGCACTCCTCGGCGCACGCCATCGCCCGGTCCGAGTCACCCAGGGTGGCGTGCACCGTGGCGAGCTGGACCAGGGCGAGCGGGACGCCGAACGGGTCCGTGCCCTCCCGGTGCAGCGCCAGCGCCTCCTCCAGCAGCGGCAGCGCCGCGGCGGGTTCGCCCCAGAAGGCGGAGGCCAGCGCCAACCCGTGGAGGGCGTGCCCGCGCCAGGTGGCGTTCCCGGCCGCCGTCGCCCCCGCCAGCGCCTCCTCCAGCAGCGGCCTGCCGACGTCGATCTGGCCCTGCAGGACGGCCAACCGCCCCGCGACCTCCAGGCCCGCGGCCCGCGCGACGCCGCGTTCGACGGGTTCGTCGTCGCTCGGCTCCGGCAGCTGGCTCAGCAGCCGCTCCACCCACGCCCTGCCCTCGCCGAAGCGGCCCACCATCACCCAGTGGTGCTGCAGCGCCGAGGCCATCCGCAGCCCGTCGATCGCGTCCACCGGGTCGTGCGCCAGCCGTTCGAGCGCCGCGCCGAGATTGTCGTGGTCGGCGCGCAGCCGGGCGAACCAGTCGACCTGGGCCGGGCCGAAGAGCTCCGCGGCGGCGGCCTCGGCCAGGTCGGCGTACCACCGGCGGTGCCGCTCGACGTACAGCGCGGCGCCGCCGGTCTCGGCCAGTCGCGCGCCGCCGTACTCGCGCAGCGACTCCAGCATGTGGAAGCGCGCCGCGCCGCCGATCTCCAGCGGCTCGCGCAGGAGCACCGACTTGGCCACGAGCCCGTCGACGACGTCGGAGAGCACCGCATCGAGAAGGTCGTCGTCGCAGGCGACGGCCTCCAACGCCGCGAGGTCGAACCCGCCGCTGAACACCGATGCACGCGCCCACGCCAGCCGTTCCTGCGGCTCGAGCAGATCGTGGCTCCAGTCGAGCAGCGCCTGGAGGGTCTGCTGCCGGGGCAGCGCCGCTCGGCTCCCCCGGGTGAGCAGGGCGAAGCGGTCGCTGAGCCGGTCGAGAATCTGCTCGACCGTCAGCGACCGCACACGCACCGAGGCCAGCTCGATCGCGAGCGGCATCCCGTCGAGCCGCCGCACCAGCTCGGCCAGCGCGTCCTGGTTGGCCGCCGTGACCTGGAACGACGACCAGCTCGCGGTGGCCCGGTCGACGAAGAGCCGGACCGCGTCGTAGTGCATCAGCGCCTCCGGGGACCCAGCCCGGCGTGGGTCGGGCAGCGGCAGCGGCGGCACGGTGAGCACCAGCTCGCCTGGCAGCCCCAGCGCGTGCCGGCTGGTGGCCAGGACCTGCACGCCCGGGCAGCTGGACAGCAGCTCTTCGGCCAGCGCCGCGGCGGCCTCCTGCAGGTGCTCGCAGTTGTCGAGCACCAGGAGCAGCTGCCGGTCGCGAAGGTGCGCGACGAGGCGCCCGGTGGGGCTGCCGCCCTCGGCGGACCGGATGCCCAGTGCTCCGACCACGGTCTCGGGCACCAGCTCGGGCACCTGCACGGGGGCCAGCTCCGCGACCCACGCGCCGTCGGCCAGGTTGCGCTCCTGGTCCGCCGCCGCGCGGAACGCCAGCCGGGTCTTGCCGATCCCGCCTGGTCCGAGCAGCGTCACCAGCCGGTGCGTGGCCAGCCCGGTCCGCACAGCGGCGAGCTCGTGCCTCCGTCCCACGAAGCTCGACAGCTCCGCGGGCAGGTTGCTCCGCCGTTCCGCCGTGGTCCTGCCCATCGCACGGCGAGCCTAGCCGCGCGGGCGGGCCGCACCAGGGCGGGCCGCGCGGGTGGCTCGTTCCTGTCGTGGCACACGGTCGGTTCAGCTGTTGTGGAGCCGGCGGGCAGCGAACCCGACCGTCGCGACACCGAGCGCCGTCACGCCCAACACGCCGCCGGCGCCCGCGCCGACGGCCAGCATGCCTGCGACCGTCGGCACCACGACCTGGCCGAACCGGTTGCCGGTGAGCCGCAGCGACATGGCCGTTCCTCGCAGCCCGGGCGGGGTGGTCTCAGCCAGCCACGACATCGTCAACGGCTGGCAGGCGCCGAGTCCCAGGCCGGCGAGGGCGATCACGACGCCGAGCAGCCATGAAGGCATCGGAACCACCGCCAGGGCGAGCGACACCGCGGAAAGGCCGATGCTGCCGAGCAGGAGCGGCCTGCGTCCCAGCCAGGCGACCAGCCGACCCAGGAACAGCCGCGAGGTCATCGACGCGACCGCGCGGATGGTCAGCAGCACGCCCACGGTGCCCGCGGCGATCCCGCGCTCGGCGCCCAACGCCGGCAGGTAGACCAGCGTGATGTCGACTGCCGCCAGCACCACCGAGCTGACCGCCAGCGCACGGAGGAGCCCTCGCTTGCGGACCAGCTCCTTCAGGGAGCCACCGGCGTCGCTGGCGGCGGCCACATGCCCCACCCGGCTGGCTCGCACGAACCACGACAGCACCACGAGTAGGACGGTCAGGGCGACCGCCGAGGCGAAGATCGCCCCTGTCCTCGGGACGGCGCCCTCGCCACCGAGCAGCACGATCAGCCCGGGGCCCAGAGCCTGCCCGAGCGAGGTGGCGAACGTGTAGTGGCCGAAGGCGGCGTCGTACCGCTCCGGGAGCGTGTGGTTGGCGACCAGCGCCTGCTGCCCGACCACGGAGAAGAGATGACCGAGGCCGAGCAGGACGCTGGCGGTGACGAGACCGGGAACGCTGCCTCCCACGACGACGAAGGCCAGGGCGGAGAGGACAGCGGCGACCGACCCGGTCAGCATCACGGTGCGTTCGCCGTACCGGTCGGCCAGACGGCCGGCGGGCACGGCGAGCACCAGCGGCACGATCGCGAAGCTCGCGGCCAGGGCGCCGAGAAGGTGCGTCGGCACGTCGAGCTCGACCGCACGGTAGGTCGCGGTCGGGCGCAGCGTGAAGGTGATCACCTGGACGAGGGCGGCGTGCGCGTAGAACACCGCCCCCGACGCAGGCCTCACGACGATGCGGCCTTCACCGCCAGCACGGGGCACCGGGCTTCTAGCAGGACCCGCTGGGCGGTGCTGCCCATGACGAGCTTCCCGACCGGCGTGCGCTTGCGGATCCCGAGCACGATCAGGTCGGCCCGGTGCGCAGCGGCGGCGTCGAGGATCTCCACGGCGGCGTCGTTGCCGCGGATGGAGTGCAGCAACAGGTGCTCCACGCCCGCGGCGTCGAGCCTGCCCTCCATCCGGTTCACCTGCTCCGGCTGCGCGTACCGCTGGTCGACTATCGCGTCGCCGCGCGAGGTGTTCACCACCACGAGCCGGCTCTGTCGTTGCACGACCTCGCGGATCGCGTGGTCGAGGGCAGCCTCACCCTCGGGTGTGGGGACGTAGCCCACGACGACACTCATGACCGGACCTCCGAAGGCGTGATGAACAGGTGCTGCCGGGCGCTTGGGCCAGGACCGTCGTCGCCGCTTCCACCGGAGCCACCACGACGGAACGCCCGCGCCAGCAACGGCCAGGCCAGGATCAGCGCGATGACCAGGTAGACGACCACGGCCACGGGCTCGCTCCACAGGCCGGAGACCTCGCCGCTGCTGAGCTGCAGCGACTTGCGCAGCTGCTCCTCGGCGCGGGGGCCCAGGATCAGGCCGATCACCAGCGGCAGCACGGGAAGTCCGTAGCGGCGCATCGCGAACCCGAGCAGCCCGAGGACCAGGAGCAGCGCGAGGTCGAACGCCTGGAGGTTCACCGAGTACGCCCCCAGCGTCGCGAAGAACAGGATCCCCGCGTAGAGGTAGGGCCGCGGGATCTGCAGCAACCGCGCCCACGCCGGGGCGAGCGGGAGGTTGATCAGCAGCAGCAGCGCGTTGCCGATGAAGAGGCTGGCGATCAGCGCCCACACGAGCGCCGGCTCGCGGTCGAACAGCATCGGGCCCGGCTGGATCCCGTAGCCGGTGAACGCGGCGAGCATCACCGCGGCGGTCGCGTTGGTGGGCAGCCCCAGGGAGAGCATCGGCACCAGCGTCCCCGCGGCCGAGGCGTTGTTCGCGGCCTCGGGGCCGGCGACGCCTTCGATGGCGCCGTGCCCGAACTCCTCCGGCTTGCGGGTCAGCCGCTTCTCGGTCACGTAGGACAAGAAGGTCGGGATCTCGGCGCCGCCCGCCGGCAGCGCTCCGAACGGGAAGCCGTAGGCGGTGCCCCGCAACCAGGGCCGCCACGACCGTCTCCAGTCCTCCTTGCCCATCCAGGGCTTCCCGACCGGGATGATCTGCGAGGCGCCGCGCCGCAGGTGTGCCGCCACCCAGAGAGCCTCACCGACGGCGAAGATGGCCACCGCGACGACCACCACGTCGAGTCCGTCGGCGAGCAGTGGCAGGCCGAACGTGAGGCGCGCCTGTCCTGTCGTGTAGTCCATGCCGATCAGGCCGATGGCGAGTCCCAGCCCGAGCGAGGAGAAGCCCCGGACGCGGGACTTGCCCAGGACCGCGGTCACGGCCAGCAGCGCGAGCACCATGATCGCGAAGTAGCTCGGGGAGCCGAGGCTGACGGCGAAGCCCACCACGACGGGAGCGCAGAGCACGAGAAGGGCCGTGCCGATCGTCCCGGCCACGAACGACCCGATCGCGGCCGTGGCCAGCGCCTGGGAGGCGCGTCCGGCCTTGGCCATCTTGTTGCCCTCGATGGCGGTGACCACCGACGACGACTCGCCCGGTGTGTTCAGGAGGATCGATGTGGTCGATCCGCCGTACATCCCGCCGTAGTAGATACCGGCGAACATGATGAAGGCGCTGGTCGGCTCGAGCGCGTAGGTGACGGGCAGCAGCAGCGCCACGGTCATCGCCGGACCGAGGCCCGGCAGCACGCCCACGGCGGTGCCGAGGAGGACGCCGACGAGCGCGTAGAGCAGGTTCTCCGGTGTTGCGGCGGTGGCGAACCCGGTGAGAAGCGATCCCCAGACGTCCATCAGAGCACCCCCTCGAGGATCCCGGCCGGCAGGTAGATGCCGAGGCCGAGGTAGAAGCCGTAGAAGGTCAGGACCGAGAGCAGCACCGAGATCACCGCGTCCCGGACGTAGTGGCGGCTGCCGAGCGACCAGGCGCTGCCCCAGAACAGCAGCGCCCCGGACACGACCCAGCCGAGCCGGTCGACCAGCACCACGTTG
>DASTPU010000224.1:0-5238 GCA_035762105.1 Nocardioidaceae bacterium
CCCGGGGCGTAGCGTAGTGGCTAGCGCGCCTGCTTTGGGAGCAGGAGATCGCAGGTTCGAGTCCTGTCGCCCCGACCATGCTCAGCGACCCACCCGCGGTGAGCGTGCCCGCCATCTGGCAACCACTGTCAACAACTGAGGAGAAAGACCTGTGAAGAGCGCCGTCGAGACTTTGAGCCCGACCCGGGCGAAGCTCACCGTCGAGGTGCCCTTCGAGGAGCTCAAGCCGAGCCTCGACGCGGCGTACAAGCGGATCGCCCAGCAGATCAACGTCCCGGGCTTCCGCAAGGGCAAGGTCCCGCCGATGGTCATCGACCGTCAGATCGGCCGTGGCCCGGTGCTCGACGAGGCGATCAACGACGCCCTTCCGAAGCTCTACGTGCAGGCGCTCCAGGACAACGACATCGAGCCGCTCGCGCAGCCCGAGATCGACATCACGAAGTTCGAGGACAACGAGTCCCTCGAGTTCACCGCCGAGGTGGACGTGAAGCCGGAGATCACGCTGCCGGACCTCGAGGGCGTCGAGGTCACGGTCGACTCCTACGAGGTGACCGACGAGGACGTCGACACCCAGGTCAAGGCTCTGCGTGAGCGCTTCGCGACCCTCAACGAGGTCGAGCGCGAGGCCGCCGAGGGCGACTTCGTGGTCATGGACCTCAAGGCCACGAAGGACGGCGAGGTCGTCGAGGGCGCCGAGGTCGCCGGGATGAGCTACCAGGTCGGCCGCGGCGGCATGCTCGACGGGCTCGACGAGGCCCTCGCCGGCATGAAGGCCGGCGACGAGAAGACCTTCACCTCCGAGCTGGTCGGCGGCGACGTCGCCGGGATGCCGGTCGAGGTCGAGGTCAAGGTGACCGCGGTCAAGGAGCAGGAGCTCCCCGAGCTCGACGACGAGTTCGCCCAGACCGCGTCGGAGTTCGACACCGTCGACGAGCTGGTCGCCGACGTCCGCACCCGCCTCGAGCGCGGCAAGCGCCTCGAGCAGGCCGCCTCCGCCCGCGACGCCGTCCTCGAGAAGGTCCTCGACCTCGTCGAGATCCCGCTGCCCGAGACCATCGTCGAGCAGGAGCTCAAGGCCCGCCGCGAGAACGTCCAGCAGCAGCTGATGTACGCCGGCATGAACATGGACCAGTACCTCGAGTCCGAGGAGCAGACCCTCGAGGAGTTCGAGAGCGACCTCGAGCAGCGCACCCGCGACGCGATCGCCGCTCAGTTCGTCCTCGACGAGGTCGCGAAGAAGGAGCAGATCGGCGTCGAGCAGCAGGAGCTGTCCGAGCACATCTTCCGTCGTGCCCAGCAGTCCGGGCAGGACCCGAACGAGTTCGCCAAGCACATGGTCGAGCACAACCACATCCCGGAGATGGTGTCCGAGGTCGTGCGCGGCAAGGCCCTCGCGATCGTGGTCGAGGGCGCCAAGGTCGTCGACACCGCCGGCAACCACGTCGAGCTGAAGAACCTCCGCCCCGACGGCACCATCGGCGAGCCGGAGGCCGAGGCCGCGGCGACCGAGGCCGCCGACGAGGAGCAGCCCGCCGACGCCTGACCCCGCCCGGCCCTCGGGCTGATTACCAGGGTATGCAGGAAATCTGCCGCCTCCCACGGTTCGTTCACCATGGGAGGCGGCAGGTTTCCGTGGGAGGACCGTCGCGGCAGCGTTGACATACCGCGAGTACGCTCCCGAGACTGGGCGGTATGTCCGCTTCCGCCACCTCCTCCGTCACGAGTGAGCGTGACCCCCGTGACCCGCACGACGTGGGCCTCCTCGCCGCGGCCGCGCTGGCGGGGGAGTATGCCGAGGAGCTGCTGCTCGGCACGGTCCGTGACGTGCACCGGGCGGTCGCGGGGCGGGTCTTCGGCATCACCCGCCGCACCACGCTGGGCTCCTCGCGTCTGCCGCAGCTGGTGCACGACGGGATCTCGAGCAGCGTGTACGCCGGTCTCGGCGCGGGTCTCCGGGCGGCCGCATCGGGCCTGGACGCCGCAGAGCGCCGGGGCCGCGGACCCCGGCTGCAGGAGCGTGCCGCGGGACGCACGGTGCTCTCCGCCGTCAACGGCGTGATCGGCGACCGGCTCCGCGACGAGCGGCCCGAGCTCGCGATCGAGATGGCGGTGCGGCACGCGGGCCGCGACGTGCCCCTCCACCGCGAGGCCCTCCGCGGTGCGTTCCCGGAGGCGAGCGGTGACCTGGTCGTGTTCCTCCACGGCCTGGGTGAGAACGACGACTCCTGGAACCTTCGCCGCGCCGAGCTCGGCGGCACCTACGGCAGCCGGCTCGCGGCCGGTGCCCGGTGGACGCCGGTCTACCTCCGCGCGAACACCGGCCTGCCCGTCACGGAGAACGGCGCCGCGCTCGCCTCGCTGCTCCAGCGGCTCGTCGAGGCCTGGCCCGCGGAGGTACGGCGGATCGCGCTGGTCGGCCACTCCATGGGCGGCCTGATCCTGCGCGCCGCCTGCGCGGTCGACCTCGGACAGACCCACATCGACGTACCCCTGCGGCCGTGGACCGACCTGGTCACGAACCTCGTCACGCTCGGCACACCTCACCTCGGCGCGCCTCTCGAGCGGGTGGTGCACGCCGGCGCCCGGGTGCTCGGCGTGCTGCCCGAGTCGGCGCCGTTCGGGCGGATCCTGGAGTACCGCAGCACGGGCATCCTGGACCTCCGCCGAGGCCTCGCGGCCGACGTGCGGCACCTGCCGCACGCGCGTTACCACCTCGTCGCGGCCACGCTGGCCGGCTCGCCCAGGCACCCCGTCAGCGAGGTCCTCGGCGACCTGCTCGTGAGGTACCCCTCGGCCGTCGGCAGGCCACGCCGGGGGAGCGCGATGTTCCCCGACGCCGACGTGCTCCACGTGCCGGCCACCGACCACTTCGGACTGCTCAACCACCCCGACGTCGACGAGGCCTTGAGGGACTGGCTCGGGTGAGCCCGCCCCGTGACCTCCGGCCACGCTGCCGCGTTAGGCCCGAAGAACCCCACCCCTCACCGAAAGGTCCCGCATGAACCACCCGCTGCCCATCACCGCCACCGTCGAGGTCGACGCCAGCCCCGAGTCGGTCTGGGAGGTCGTCTCCGACGTGACCCGGATGAGCGAGTGGAGCCCCGAGTGCCGCAGGATCGTGGTCCTCGGCTCCCCGAGGCAGGGGCTCGGTACGACGCTCCTCGGCCTGAACCGCCGTGGCTGGGCGATGTGGCCCACGACCTCGAAGGTGGTGCGCTTCGAGCCGGGCAGGGCGGTGGCCTGGAAGACGCGGGAGAGCGGCGCCACCTGGACCTACGAGCTCGCGCCCACGGCCTCCGGCACGACTCTCACGGGACGCCGGGACCTTCCGTCGTACTCGCTCGGCACCAAGGTGATGGCGCCGCTGATCGGCGGTGCGCAGGGCCACGACGGCGAGCTGGCCGCGGGCATCCGCACCACGCTCGAGCGGATCAAGACCGCCGTCGAGCGCGGCTGAGCCTGCCGACGGGCGCGCGCGGCGTCACCGGCGGAGTCTGCTGTGGGCGAACACCGGGGGTTTCCCCGTGGAAGTGTCGAGCCTTACGGCTAGGGTCGGGGACGTGAACGAGACTCCCAGCCTGACTCCAGGTCCCCAGATGAACGGTGGCGCCGCGTCGTACGGGCTCGACGACCACATCTACCAGCGTCTGCTCAAGGAGCGGATCGTCTTCCTCGGCTCGGAGGTGCGCGACCAGAACGCCAACGCGATCTGCGCGCAGATGCTCCTGCTCAACGCCGAGGACCCCGAGGCGGACATCTTCCTCTACATCAACAGCCCGGGTGGGTCGGTGGACGCCGGCATGGCGATCTACGACACGATGAACTACATCTCCAACGACGTGGCCACGGTCGGTATGGGCCTGGCCGCCTCGATGGGACAGTTCCTGCTCTGCGCCGGTGCGAAGGGCAAGCGCTACGCCCTGCCGCACGCGCGGATCATGATGCACCAGCCCTCGGGCGGCATGGGCGGCTCCGCCTCGGACATCAAGATCCAGGCGCAGCAGTCGCTGCACATCAAGCAGGTGCTCTTCAGGCTCATCGCCGAGCACACCGGCCAGCCGCTCGAGCAGGTCGAGCTCGACGCCGACCGTGACCGGTGGTTCACCGCCGACCAGGCACTCGAGTACGGCTTCATCGACAAGGTCGTCGCCAGCGCCGGCCAGGTCGCCGACCAGGGCCGCCCCGCGGCACAGAAGAAGTGACCAGGAAAGGGAGCGGACACCACATGACCAGCAGTCACATCCCGGGCCTGGACGCCGGCGGACGGGCCGGCGACCTCGCGTCGCCGAACATGAACTACTACATCCCGCAGTGGGAGGAGCGGACGTCGTACGGCGTCCGTCGGATCGACCCCTACACCAAGCTGTTCGAGGACCGGATCATCTTCCTCGGCGTGCCGATCTCCGACGACATCGCGAACGCGGTGATGTCCCAGCTGCTCGTGCTCGAGTCGATGGACCCCGACCGGGACATCCAGATCTACATCAACAGCCCCGGTGGGTCGTTCACGGCGCTCACGGCCATCTACGACACGATGCGCTTCGTCAAGCCCGACATCCAGACCGTCTGCCTGGGCCAGGCCGCCTCCGCGGCCGCGATCCTGCTCGCGGCCGGTGCGCCGGGCAAGCGCCTCGCGCTGCCCAACAGCCGGATCCTGATCCACCAGCCCTACACCGAGGGCACATACGGCCAGACCTCGGACATCGAGATCCAGGCCAACGAGATCCTGCGCATGCGGGAGCTGCTCGAGACGATGATCGCGGAGCACTCCGGCAAGGACAAGGAGACGGTCAGCCGCGACATCGACCGTGACAAGATCCTGACCGCGCAGGCGGCGATCGAGTACGGCCTGATCGACTCGATCCTCGAGTCCCGCAAGGCCGCGCTCGGCGTCGGGCACGGCACGGGTCGCTAGCACGTCCGGCGGGTGGCCCGCGGACCGCGGGCCGCCCCGACCGGAGGCAAGGGATCCTCGTGTCCCCATCCCATTTGGGGGCGCGACGGGGTACCTTCGAGGAAGTAGCAAGACGGTGGACAACCAGCCGGTGCAGCAGGACTTACCGGCCTTAATCGTGAGGAGACGTCGCCTGTGGCACGCATCGGTGACGGTGGCGACCTGCTGAAGTGCTCGTTCTGCGGGAAGAGCCAGAAACAGGTCAAGAAGCTGATCGCAGGACCTGGCGTCTACATCTGCGACGAGTGCATCGACCTCTGCAACGAGATCATCGAGGAGGAGCT
>DASTPU010000225.1:0-6125 GCA_035762105.1 Nocardioidaceae bacterium
TCTCGGCGCCGAACGCGTCGAGCTGCTCGGGGGTGAGGGTCTTGTGCTCGGACATGGTGGTGTCCTTTCGCTGGGAGGTCAGAGGTCGACGACGCAGTCGCCGACGGGTTGGCTGACGCAGATCTGGATGTCCTCGTCGGGCAGGCTCGAGGTGGCCCCGGTGACGACGTTGCGGACGGTTCCTTCGGTCTTGCGTGAGGTGCA
Organism: Nocardioidaceae bacterium; assembly: GCA_035762105.1. Classification (GTDB taxonomy): domain Bacteria; phylum Actinomycetota; class Actinomycetes; order Propionibacteriales; family Nocardioidaceae; genus Nocardioides_C. The sequence continues at coordinate 205 of DASTPU010000225.1, forward strand.
GGAGAAGCAGATGCCCATGCGGCACCCGTGCTCCGGGGTGAGCCCGAGGGACTCGGCCTGCTCCAGCAGGGTCGCGCCGGTGTTCTCGGCGGCCTTCCCGGCACGGGCGAAGCTCACCGACCCCCCGGCGTTCTCCGCGTCGGCGGCAATGGTGGAGGTCTTGAAGTACTCGACCCGCAGGAGCTCGCTGTCGCCGTAGGCCTCGCGGACTCGCTCGACGAGGCCGGCCGGCCCGCACGCGAACGTCGCGATCTCCCGGTGGCCGGGCACCAGGTCGGCCAGTGTCTGCGCCGTGAAGCGCGCGCCCCCGGCTCGGGTGTGCACGACGGTCAGGTCGATGTTGTCGTGGCCCGAGAGGCGTTCGAGCTCCTCGCGGAAGATCGTGCTCTCCGGGTCACGTGCGTAGTGCACGAACGTGATGCGTCCGTCGTACTCCCGGTCGACGAGGGTGCGCAGCATCGACATGACCGGCGTGATCCCGGACCCGCCGGAGATCATCAACACGCGGTCGGGCAGCTCGTCGGGCAGCGTGAACGCGCCGTCGGCCTGGGACAGGTGCACCACCGTTCCGGGCTCGGCCCGGGTGGCGAGGTACTTCGACACGAGCCCTTCCTCGTGGGCGCGCACCGTGATCGTGACGGTCTCGCCGCCGACCTGCTCGGAGGAGCTGATCGAGAAGCAGCGGGTACGACGGGCGCCGTCGATCTCCACGCCGACCTGGACGAACTGTCCCGCGCGGAAGCCTCGCCACGTCCTCGTGGGGCGGAGGGTCAGCGTGGTGACCGGCCCGCCGTCCCGGGCGCCGTCGGTCTCGCGGCGCACGCCCTCGACGCGGGCACGGACCTCCTCGACGGCCCACATCGGGTTGACGATCTCGAGGTAGCGGTCGACGGGATGGGGTGAGACGAGGGCCGCGACCGCACGGGACCGCAGCAGGCGTGTGGTGAGCGCGCCGGGGCCGGAGGACCGGCTCACGCGCGGCGCGCTGTTGGAGATGCTCAGGGAGAGGCTCATGCTCTCACCACCTTTCAGTGAACATCCGTACACCGAAAAGGCTCTCGCAGGTCCCGGTTGCCCGTCAACCGTGCCGCAGGGTGACCTGGGGCACGCCCATACCCGGGTAACACGTGTTCACTGAACGGGGAGGCGCCGGTAACATGGCGGTGTGGCAGGCCCGACAGTCGAGACCCGGCAGGAGCGCAAGGAGCGCACCCGCCAGGCGATCCTCGACGCGGCCCTCGAGCTCGTCGCAGAGGAAGGCCTGGCCGCCCTGTCGCTGAGGCAGCTGACCCGCGCCGTGGGCATCGTGCCGACCGCGTTCTACCGGCACTTCGCCTCAGTCGACGAGCTCGGCCTCGCCCTGGTCGACCGCTCCTTCGCCAGCCTGCGCCTGATGATCCGCGAGGCGCGGCAGGGCAACCCGCAGCTGGCCGGCGTCATCCGGAGCTCCGTGGCGATCCTCGTGCAGCACGTGCACTCCGACCGGACGTACTTCCGCTTCATCGCCCGTGAGCGGTTCGGGGGCGTGCCCGTGGTGCGTCAGGCGATCCGGCACGAGCTCGAGCTGTTCGAGCGCGAGCTCGCCACCGACCTCGGCCGGCTCCCCGGTCTCGAGACCTGGACCGCCGAGGACCTGCGCGTGATGGCGAACCTGGTCGTCAACGCGATGGTGTCGACCGCCGAGGACATCCTCGACGCGCCGCCCGAGCGGCCCGAGGTCGAGCGCCGGATCGTCCGGACGGCGGAGAAGCAGCTGCGGATGATCGTGGTGGGCGCCGTCAACTGGCGCTCCACCTGACCAGCGAGAACGGCGACGGCCGGCCCCGGAGCGGGACCGGCCGTCGTCTCTGTGCTGCGCTGGGTCAGATCGTGTCTTCCTCGTGGTCGTGGTCGGCGTGGAGGCCACCACCGGCGTCGTCCATGGCGCCGCCCGGAGCCCCGTCCACCTCGGTCCCGGGAGGCGTGACCGGCCTGCCGAAGCCGTCACCGGTGACGGTGCTGGTGTCGAAGGCGTAGGTCAACACGGCGTGGGCCACCGCGTCCGCCATCTCCTCGATCGCCGCCACGTTGACGTTGCCGGCGAGCTTGTAGACGGTCGCGAGGTCGGCGTAGATCCCGGCCTTGGCCGTGTCGCCGCCGAAGTCCTGGTCGAGGGCGTCGCACGCCTGGTGGTAGCAGGGGTCGTAGGCCACACCGGCGCGACCGCCGAACGCTGCGACCTGCTCGGGGGTCTTGACCCCTTCGGCACCGGTGAACAGACCACCGGACGGGATGTCCACGCCGGCTGCGATGAACGGTCCGTAGTCGCTGCGGCCGGAGAACGGGGTCTCGGCCGACTGCAGGCCCACGGACTCGAAGTAGTCGTGGAACATGTCCTCGATCTGACCGGAGCCTGCCGGCCCGGCCGCCGACCCAGTGCCCACGGGGAAGGCCGAGTTGTCTCCGTCGTAGACGAAGCGGGAGTAGTTCGGCGAGCCGATCATGTCGAAGTTCAGGTAGAGCGCGATCCGATCGAGCTCAGCGGTGTCGTTGGCCTTCAGGTCGTCGACGTAGTGGTGGGCACCCACGAGACCGGACTCCTCGGCTCCCCAGAGAGCGAACCGCACCATGTTCGTCGGCTCGACCTTCGCCATCTGCTCGGCGACCTCGAGGATCGTGGCCGAGCCGCTGCCGTTGTCGTTGATGCCCGGGCCGGCGTTGACCGAGTCGAGGTGGGCACCGGCCATGACGACGTTGTCGGGGTTGCCGAACCGGGACTCCGCCAGGACGTTGCTGGTGGTGGCCTGCCCCCGGAAGGTGTCGGTCTTGACGCGCAGGACGAGCCCGTCGGTGGCGACCAGCTCGCGACCCAGGTCCTGGGTGACCCCGACGACGGAGAGGTCGAGGGTGAAGCCGTTGCCGAGCGTGCCGTTGAGGTCGCCGGGACCGTTGTTGTAGATCACCACGGCGTCGGCGCCGGCGTTCGCGGCGTTGGTGGCCTTGAGCGCGAAGGTGCACGCGCCCCGCTCGATCAGCGCGATGTTGCCGGAGGTGAAGCCTGCGAAGTCGGCTGCGTCGCATCCGAGGTTCGGCACCTTGGACACGGGCGCGGTGGTGTCGCCGGTGCCGGAGTAGCTCAACACGCGGGTGGGGAGGTCCGCGGCCGGCGCGGGCTCCACCCGCTGCAGCACGGAGGGAGTGTTCTCGATGAACGTCTGGAAGGTGAAGTCCTGCTTGCGGACCCGGTAGCCCGCGTCGCGGAACACCTTCATCGCGTAGTCGACGGAGGCGTTGTAGCCCCCGGCGCCCGAGACGCGCGTGCCGCCGTTCGCGTCACCGATCTCCTGCAGAGCGCGGGAGTGCTCGAGGATGCCGTCGGCGGTCACGGCTTCACGGAGCTTGGCGGAGGTGTTGTTGTTGCGGGAGGCGGGGCCCGCGTCCGCGGGCAGCGCCGCGAGTGCGACGAAGGCGGCCGTACCGGCGGCCGCGCCGGCGCGGAGCCAGCGGCGTGGGCGGTGGGCGGAGCTGGGGGACATGTGACTCCTCGGGGGTCTGCGCGGCAGCTCGTGGCCGCCGGCTGCGGTCGGGGGTCGGACGCAGCGGCCGTAAAGGTAAGAAGGTGACGTAGGTCACCACAAGGGGTGAGGTGACAGAAACCGGCTGCACGTTTCTGCGTTTGCACAAACCTGAACGAGTCGTGTCGCCACGCCGGAGCCGACGGACCCTGCCGAGCGGCGGTGGGAACGGGCAGGCTTGGCACATGAGGCCCCCACGTCACGCCCACCGTCCCGGCCGCCGGTCCGCGCGCGCGGTCGCCGCAGCGGTGCTCGCCGTCTCCACAGGTGTCGCGGCGAGCCCGCCGACCTCGGCCACGACACCGACCCTTCGGCCCGCGGCCTCGGCGGCGGCCACGTCCGTCGTACGCGGGCTTGCGGCGGGTCGTCCCGCGTGGGTGGACGTCTCGGTGGCCACGGTGTGGCGCAGCCCCGGCTCACCCCGGGAGGTCGACCGGCCGGCGCTCGCGAAGCCCGCGCGCATCACCGAGTGGCTGGCGGACATGACCACCTCGGAGCGGCGCGCCCTCAACGGCCGGGCGGACACGCAGGCGCTGCTCGGCGACCGGGTCCGCGTGCTGAGGCTCAGGCCCGGCTGGGCGAAGGTGGTCATCCCGTCCCAGCCCAGCCAGCTCGACGACCGCGGGTACCCGGGCTGGGTGCCGCGACGTCAGCTGACCGCGACCCGCCCCGCGAGGTCGGCGGACCTGGCGACGGTCACCAACCGGACGGCGTGGCTGCGCGTGGACCGCAGGGACGGCCGCAGGCTGCTGCAGATCAGCTTCGGCACCCGCCTGCCCGTCGTCGGACGGACGCCGCGTTTCGTCCGCGTGGCCACGCCCACCGGATCGGTCCGCCGCATCGCGAGGAGCACGGTCGTCGTGCACGGGCGCAAGGAGGCGGCTATCGAGGCGAGCCGCAACAGCCTGGTGGCCACCGCGACGTCGTTCAAGGGGCTGCCCTACCTGTGGGCCGGCGTGTCCGGGTTCGGCCTCGACTGCTCGGGTCTGACCTGGCTGACCTACCGCGTGCACGGCATCCGGACGCCGCGGGACGCGCTCCCCCAGTCGCAGAGCGGTACGCCGGTCCGCAGACCGCGTCGTGGGGACCTGATGTTCTACGCCACGGACGGGCTGGTGCACCACGTGTCGATGTACGTGGGGGACGGGAGGATGGTGCACTCGCCGGGAACCGGGCAGACCGTGGAGGTGATCCCGACGAGCACGCCGGCCTACCGCAGCGAGTACTCCGGAGCCCGGCGCTACCTCCGCTGAGCGGCGGCCTGAGCGGCGGTCAGGACCGGGCCACCTGGAACAGGCCCATCAGGTTGCCCTCCGGGTCCTTGAAGTACGCCGACCAGCCCATGTCCCCGACCGGCTGGCGCGCGGTGACCGTCGTCCCCCCGAGCGTCTCGATCTTCTCCAGCGCTGCGTCGACGTCGTCGACCTCGACCACGAGGACCGGGGAGCCGTACGGCGCCTCGCGCTGCATCATGCCGCCGTTGATGAAGCCGGGCTCGGTCGCGCCCTGCTCGCCGGTCGGGCCGGTCGAGACGAGGGTGTAGTCGCCGCCGCCCCAGGTCTGGAGGTCCCACCCGAACGCCTCGCTGTAGAAGGACCTGGCCCGGTCGCCGTCGTCGTAAGGGATCTCGAAGTGGACCACCCTGCCGCTCATCGCGAACTCCTCCGTAGCCGGATGTCGAATGTCCAGCCCAGCATGCTCGCGCCCGTGCGGGTCCGACAAGCAGAATCACGATGGGCTGGGAGGTGGTGACGACACGGCTCGCCGGTCGACCAGCCCCCTGACCCGCCGAGACGACGAGGTGGGCCCCGGTGTCGACCATCCGCGGGCTCGCGCAGCGCCAGCACCCGCTCGGCGCGGGAGGCCAGGTGGTACAGCGGTCCGAGGACGAGACACAGGTCGACGGAGTCGTCCTCCTCGGCGAGGGACCGCGCGTCCCCGACGGCCGCGGTGACCCCCGGCAGGGCGGCCGATGATCTCCTTCGTCCGCAGCGCCTCGAGCCGACCGCTCGGGTTGCGCGAGAGACGGGTCTCCTCGTCCTCGCCGGAGGAGTACCACTCCAGGACCGCGCTCTCCACGACAGGCTCCATCGCCGCCATCCTGACGACGCGGGCACCACCGGGCCACGCAGTACCGCCCGCGGCGGCGGAGCGGGGTCAGCCGAGGAGGCGGCGTACGACGGGGAGGGGGAGGTGCTTCATCGCGGCGCCGACGGGGACCCATGGCCACGCGGGGACACGGGCGCGGGCCTTCTCCTTCTCCACCGCGTCGACGATCGCGGCCACGCCCTTCTCCGTGGAGACGATGAACGGCGCGTTCTTGACCTTCTCGTTCATCTCCGAGCGGATGTAGCCGGGGTAGATCAC
>DASTPU010000226.1:0-5808 GCA_035762105.1 Nocardioidaceae bacterium
GTGATCGCCGAACGGGCCAACGCCTACATCCGGGACGGGCTGTCCGGTGTCCGGCGGGTGCCGTTCGCCCGTGCCCGCGCCACGGTCGGCTCCTACGACTTCCTCGGCAGCTACGTCGACGACCTGCCGGCCGTGGTCGACCTGGACAAGATCCGGGAGGCGGGCGTGCGGATCGGCGCCGCCCCGCTCGGCGGTGCGAGCGTCGCCTACTGGGGTGAGATCGCGGAGCGCCACCGGATCGACCTCACGGTCGTGAACCCTCTGGTCGACCCGACCTGGCGCTTCATGACCCTCGACTGGGACGGCAAGATCCGGATGGACTGCTCGTCCCCCTCGGCGATGGCGTCGCTGATCGAGCGCCGCGGGGAGTACGACCTCGCCACCGGCAACGACGCGGACAGCGACCGGCACGGCATCGTCACCCCGGACGCCGGCCTGATGAACCCGAACCACTACCTCGCCGTGGCCATCCGCTACCTCACCGGCGCCCGGCCGGGCTGGTCGGCCGACGCCGCGATCGGCAAGACGCTGGTGTCCTCGTCGATGATCGACCGGGTCGTGGCCGCCGCCGGCCGGCGGCTGACCGAGGTGCCGGTCGGGTTCAAGTGGTTCGTGCCCGGTCTCCTCGACGGGTCCGTGGCGTTCGGGGGAGAGGAGTCCGCAGGGGCGTCGTTCCTGCGCTTCGACGGCTCGGTGTGGACCACCGACAAGGACGGGATCATCCTCGCCCTGCTCGCCTCGGAGATCCTCGCCGCCACCGGCCAGACGCCGAGCCGGCACTATGCCGAGCTCACCGCGCAGTTCGGTGACCCGGCCTACGCCCGGGTGGACGCGCCGGCGACCCGCGAGGAGAAGGCGAAGCTTGCCGCACTCACTCCCGAGTCGGTGACCGCCGACACCCTCGCCGGAGACCCGATCACGGCCCGGTTGACCGAGGCGCCCGGCAACGGTGCTGCGATCGGCGGCCTCAAGGTCACCACCGAGCACGCCTGGTTCGCCGCGCGGCCGTCGGGCACCGAGGACGTCTACAAGATCTACGCGGAGTCCTTCAAGGGCCCCGACCACCTCGCGCGGGTCCAGGAGGAGGCGCGCGAGGTGGTCTCCGCGGCGCTCGCGGGCTGACCGGGGACGGGCCGGTCGGTCACAGCCAGCGTCGGATCGGCCGGACCGCGACCTCGAGCGCCTTCTGGCGCACCGGCCGCTGCTCCCAGCGGTGCAGGTCGATCCGCCGGCTCCGGTCGAGGTCCTCGTGAAAGTGGCGCTCGAGCGTGCTCACCGTGTCGGGCTCCATGACCACCAGCGCCACCTCCTCGTCGTGGTCCAGCGAACGCCGGTTGACGTTCGTGGAGCCGATCAGCGCGGCGGCGCCGTCGACGACCATGATCTTGGTGTGCAGCATCGACGGCTGGAAGTTCCAGATGCGCACGCCCCCCGCCACGAGGTCGGAGTACGTCGACTCGCTGCCGAGCTGGGCCACCCTCTTGTCGCGGTGCGGCCCGGGAATGAGGACGTCCACCTCGACGCCACGCTCCACCGCCCTCTTGAGTCCCTGCACGACGGCGTCGTCCGGCGCGAAGTACGCGCTCTGCAGGCAGATCGTGTGCCGGGCCGACCGGATCAGGACGTACCAGACCGTGTGGATGTCGTCCCACCCGATGCTCGCCGAGCCACGGACCACCTGCACGGCTGCGTCGCCCGGCTGCGGCTGGACCGGAAAGCGGTCGCGCTCGTCGTAGAGGGGTCGGCCGCTCTCCGCCCAGTCCTGGACGAAGGCCGCCGCCAGCCCGTCCACCGCCGGGCCCTCGACCCGGAAGTGGGTGTCGCGCCACTCCGTCTCGTCACGCGCGTCGCCGTCCCACTCCTCTGCGATGCCGACGCCGCCGGTGAACGCGGTCGACTCGTCGACGATGCAGACCTTGCGGTGACCGCGGTGGTTCTGCTTGAACGGGGACTTCAGCCACGGCTTGCGGAACCAGTGGACGTCGACGCCGGCCTCCTCCATGGAGTCGACGAGGCCACGCTCGATCCGGAAGCCGCCGACGGCGTCGATCAGGACCCGGACCCGCAGCCCTGCCTCGGCCCGCTCGCACAGCGCCGCGGCGAACTCCCTGGCCGGCCAACCCTTCCAGTACACGAAGGTCATCAGGTCGACGCTGTGCTCGGCGGACCTGATCGCCTCCAGCATGGCCGGGAAGATCTCGTCGCCGTTGTGCAGCACCGTGATCGTGTTGCCCTCGGTGAAGTGGACCCCGACCAGGCACTCCAGGGTCCGCCTCAGCCGGCGGGCCTCTTCGTCGGCCGTCCCGGTCTCCGCGCGGGCGTCCATGTGGCTCTCCCTCCCACGACACGCACCCGGTCTCTCGCCCGGTGTGCGCGCCGGGGCCCATCATGGCGCAGCGGCGGCCGTTCCACGACCGACCGTGGCGGCGCGCCTCGGGTCAGCCCTTCTGCGTGTCGGCGAACGGGTCGGCGAGCCCGACGTACTTGGTCTCGAGGAACTCCTCGATGCCCTCGAAGCCGCCCTCGCGCCCGAGCCCGGACTGCTTGACGCCGCCGAACGGCGCCGCCGGGTTCGAGACCACGCCGACGTTGATGCCGAGCATCCCCGACTCGATCGTGTCGGCCAGCCGCAGGGTGCGCGAGACGTCGCGGGTGTAGGCGTAGGCGACCAGGCCGTACTCGGTGTCGTTGGCCATCGCCACCGCCTCGTCCTCGGTCTTGAAGGTCACCACGGGAGCGACCGGGCCGAACACCTCCTCGTCCAGGATCCGCGCGTCCATCCCGACGCCGCTGATGACGGTCGGCGGGTAGAAGTAGCCGGCGCCGTCGGCAGGCTTGCCGCCGGTACGGACCTTGCCACCGCTCTTGACGGCGTCCTCGACGAGCTCCTGCACCTTGCGCCGGCTCTTCTCGTCGATGAGCGGGCCGATCTTGGCGTCCTCCTCGGTGCCGCGCTTGACCGGGAGCGCGGCCATCCTCTCCGCGAGCCGCTTGCTGAACTGCTCGGCGACGGACTCGTGCACGATGAAGCGGTTGGCCGCGGTGCAGGCCTCGCCCATGTTGCGCAGCTTGGCGATCATGGCGCCGTCGACCGCGGCGTCGAGGTCGGCGTCCTCGAAGACCAGGAACGGCGCGTTGCCGCCGAGCTCCATCGACGTGCGCAGGATCTGGTCGGCGGAGTCCTTGAGCAGGCTCCGGCCGACCTCGGTCGAGCCGGTGAACGACAGCTTGCGCAGCCGCGGGTCCTGGATGATCGGCCCGGTGACCGCGCCGGCGTTGCTGGTCGGGATCACGTTGAGCACGCCCGCCGGCAAGCCGACCTCCTCGAGCACCGAGGCGAACAGCAGCGTGGTCAGCGGGGTGAGCGTCGCGGGCTTGACGATCATCGTGCAGCCGGCCGCGATCGCCGGGGCGATCTTGCGCGTCGCCATGGCGAGCGGGAAGTTCCACGGGGTGATGAACAGCGACGGGCCGACGGGGCGCTTGTGCACCATGAGCCGGGCCTTGCCGTCCGGGGCGATCGCGTAGCGGCCCGAGATCCGGGCGGCCTCCTCGGAGAACCAGCGGAGGAACTCCGCGCCGTAGGTGACCTCGCCGTGCGCCTCGGCCAGCGGCTTGCCCATCTCCAACGTCATCAGCAGCGCGAACTCGTCGGCCCGGGCCGTGACCGTCTCGAACGCGCGGCGCAGGATCTCCGCGCGCTCGCGGGGCGGGGTCGCCCCCCAGGCCCGCTGGGCCTCGGTCGCGGCGGCCAGCGCCGCCATCCCGTCCTCGGGCGTGGCGTTCGCGACCCTGGTGAGCACCTCGCCGGTGGCCGGGTCCTCGACCTCGAAGGTCTCGCCGTCGCTCGAGTCGCGCCACTTGCCGTCGACGTACAACCCGGTGTTCAGGGACTCGATGAGCTGCTTCTCGTTCTCGGCGGTGGGTGCCACGGTGACCTCCCTGGTCGGTGCGGGGACTTGCTCTTCCTGAAGTCTGCCAGGACGCCGGCACCGGGCAACCCCGCGTCAGCCGCGGAGCTCGTCCGCCTCGAGGAGCCGCGCGGTGAGCATCCCGGCGACGAGTCCCCAGAACGCGCCGCCGATGTTCCACACGGTGAGGTCGGCGACCGCGACCAGGAAGGTGACCAGGGCCGACAGCGTCAGCCGGCCCCCGAACGCCGCGACGAACGCGCCCTGCAGGGGACGCAGCATCGCGAGGCCGCCGAGGGCGGCGACGAAGGCGACGGGCATCCCGAGCATGGTGCGGACCAGGCCGGGGGCGAGCAGGCCGAAGCCGACAGCGAGCAGCCCGCAGACGATGCCTGCGGCGTACTGCCGCTCACGCCTCCCGGACGCGACCAGCAGCGCGTTGGTGGGCCCCGTGAGGCAGGTCGAGACGGCGCCGACGGCCGCCGAGCCGAGCGACCACACGCCGCAGGCCAGGGTGGCGACGTTCATCGGTGGCCGGTGCCCGGCGGCGGTCAGCACCGCCATGCCCTGGCCGTTCTGCACGACGAGCACGGTGATCGCCAGGGGTACGACGAGCTCCACCGTCGCCGCCCAGTCCCAGACCGGCGTCGCGAGCACGGGGTCGGCGAGCCAGCGCGTGCCCTCGACCGGGTCGTAGCGCCCGGCCAGGAGCACGGCGACCACGCCCACGCCGAGGGCCCCGAGCACCGGTGGCACGCGTCGGCCCGCGGCGGTCGAGGCCATGAGCAGGGCGAACACCACGACCATCGGTGCCACGAGCACCGCGTCGGTGACCAGCGCGTCGACCAGGTCCAGCCCGAACCGGAGGAACACCCCTGCCACCATCGCCATCACGACCGGTCCCGGGAGCAGCTCCATCACTCTGCGCACCTGTCCGGTCAGCGAGAGCACGAGAATCAGCAGGGCGGTCGCGAAGAACGCGCCGAGCACCTCCGGCCAGGTGAGGTGACCCAGCGACTTGCCGACCACGACCGTGCCGGGGATGGTCCAGAAGAACGCGAGCGGCTGCCGGTAGGTCCAGCTCGCCAGGACCGTGAGCAGTCCGTTGAGGAAGAACACGCCGAACACCCACGACGAGATCTCCGCCGGGCTCAGGCCGCCCCGTGTGCCGACGGCGAGGATGACCGCCACGGGGCCGGTCATCGAGAAGGTCGCTGCGACCAGCCCGTTGGCGACGGCGCTGGTGTCGAGGGAGGCGAGGGTCTCCCGCAGCCGGGGCGGCCTGGTGGCGGGACGCTCGAACCGTGGTTCCTTGTGCGCCGGGGCCGACACTCGGTCGGTCGAGGTGCTCACAGGTGCTCCTAGCTGTCGTGGGATGTGTCGCGGTAGCGCGCCGCCAGCTCGCCGCGGGAGCGGATGCCGAGCTTGGCGTAGATGTGGGTGAGGTGGAACTGCACGGTCTTCACCGACAGGTACAGCTCCTCGGCGACGTCGCGGTTGCTCCGCCCCTCGGCGACCAGGGCTGCCACGGCGCTCTCCTGGGCGGTCAGCTCGCCGGCCGCCGCGGCGCCGCTGCCGGCCCGGAGGCCGCCTGCCTTGAGCTCCTGGTCGCAGCGGCGGACGTACGCCGTCGCGCCGAGCGTGGTGAACAGCTCGCGTGCGGTCTCGATGACGGCGTCCGCCTCCCGCCGCTTCCCGGCCCTGCGCAGCGTCTGGCCGTAGGCGAAGCTCACCCGCGCCCGGTCGTAGGGGAGCGGCAGGTCGTCCAAGGCTGCCAGGGCCGTCTCGAAGGAGGTCCGCGCGGCCCGCAGGTCTCCGCGAGAGCCGTGGATGCGCCCGCGCACGTAGCCGGTGCGGGCCTGCGCGGAGCGGTGGCCGCGGTCGCGCGCGAGCTCCT
>DASTPU010000227.1:0-38544 GCA_035762105.1 Nocardioidaceae bacterium
GCCTCAACGCGAACGCCGCGGCGATGATCTGGGCCACCGCCAGCAGCAGCAGCCGCAGCTCCACCGGCCGCAACGTGCCCAACCCGGCCGCCCGGGTCGTCTCCAGGGCCTCCAGGCACGCCACCACCGCGACCAGCACCGGATGCCCACCCCCGTCCCCGGGACCACCCGCACCGGCGCCGCCGGCGCCGGTCAGGTCGGCGAGCTCGGACGCCAGGTCACCCGCGGCCGGCTCGGCAGCGGCCTCGGCTCCCAGCCCGTCGCCGGGCGCGCCGCCCGTGACCGACGCCGCAGGCGGTGCCCCAGCCACCTCCCCAGGCCTCGAGTGACCCTCGGGACGCGGTGCCTGCGGAAGCCCGACACCGGGCACCGCCCACCCCGCAGCACCCGACCCGGCAGCACCCGACCCGGCAGCCCTCGACGCGGCGGCCGGGCCGGCCGTCGTCTCCGCGGAGCGCTCCTGGGTCGTGGTCATGCACCCACGCTAGGAACAGACCACCCCAGGCTCGAACACCAGTTCGAAGACCGTGGACAACCACGCACCCCACCCTGCTGTGGACGAAACCTGGCCAGGGGACGCGAGCCTCGTCACGGCCACCGGCTCTTTCCGTCGCCGGATACCGTCGACACCATGGCGGGAACCCCGGAGATCGAAGGCGCCAGGCGGCGTTCCCGTGTGGTCGTGGCCGCGCAGGTCATCGCGGCATTCATCGGCCTGCTCTACGCCGTCGAGTTCGTCGACACCATCCTGGGCAACCGGCTCGACGGCGCCGGGGTCCGACCGCGTGAGACCGAGGGGCTCGACGGCATCCTGTTCGCTCCCGTGCTCCACGGCGGCTGGGACCACCTCTTCGCGAACACCGGCCCACTGCTGGTGTTCGGGTTCCTCATCCTGCTGGCCGGCGTACTCCGCTGGTTGCTCGTCACCGCCGTCGTCTGGCTGGTCGGCGGCGCCGGGGTCTGGGTCACCGGTGGCGAGAACACCATCCACCTCGGCGCCTCCATCCTGGCGTTCGGTTGGCTGGTGTTCCTGCTCGTCCGCGGCTTCTTCTCCCACTCCGCGAAGCAGATCCTCCTGGGCATCGTGCTGATGGTCCTGTACGGCGGAGTGCTTCTCGGCGCACTCCCCGGACAGCCGGGCGTCTCCTGGCAGGGCCACCTGTTCGGTGCCGTGGGTGGCTTCCTCGCCGCCTGGTGGCTGGGACAGCGGGACCGACTGGAATATCAAAGCGTCAACTAACCTTGGGGTCCTTATGACTCACGAGACGCTCCCCCTGGCCGTCCTCGACTTCGTCGGCATCGAGTTCGGCGAGCCGGCGCACGACTCCATCGCCGGTGCCGTGGAGATCGCCCAGGCGGTCGAGGACGCGGGCTACCGGCGGTACTGGGTGTCCGAGCACCACAACATGCGCAGCCTCGCCTGCAGCGCCCCGGAGATCCTCATCGCCCACCTCGGCGCGAGGACCGAGCGCATCCGGGTCGGCGCCGCCGGGATCATGCTGCCCAACCACTCGTCGTTCAAGGTCGCGGAGACCTTCCGCACCCTCATGGCGATGTACCCGGGGCGGATCGACCTCGGTCTCGGTCGCGCGCCCGGTACCGACCCGCTGACCGCCCACGTGCTGCGCCGGGGCGTCAACGCCGACGCCGGTGCAGAGTTTCCCGGGCAGGTGGCCGAGCTGCTCGCCTTCCTCGGCGACGGCCAGGCGTTCCCCGACGACCACCCGTACCGTCAGCTCGTCGCAGCACCGGTCGTCGACGAGGTGCCGGAGATCTTCCTGCTCGGCTCGAGCCACTACGGCCCAAGGTTCGCGGCGGTCAACGGGCTCAACGCCGTCTTCGCGCACCACCAGAGCCCCGAGATCGCGTTCGACGTGCTCCGCGACTACCGCGAGAGCTTCCGGCCGCGACGTGAGGGCGACCAGCCGTGGTCGGCGATGTCGGTGCTGGCGTTCGCGAGCGACGACCGGGACTCCGTGTTCGAGTTCGAGGCCGGCTGGGCGCTGACGATGCAGAACCTCGCCCGCAACATCCGCGAGCCGCTGCGACCCGAGGAGGTCCGTGAGTACGCCCGCTCGGACGCCTTCCGCAGCCGCCGGCAGGACCGCGACCCCCGTATGGTCACCGGCGAGGCCCCCGAGGTGGTCGCCAGGCTCGCCGAGATGAAGAAGCTCGCGCAGGTAGATGAGCTCGTCGTCGTCACGCCGAGCCTGGACCGCAAACGTCGCATGGAGAGCTACCGGCAGATCGCCGACGCCTGGCGCTGACCCGCGGCGCAGGGGCGGCCTACGCCACCCAGGTCGCCTTCCCTCCGCCGTCCTGCGACGAGTTGACGACCATCGACCCTTCCTGCATGGCGACCCGCGTGAGGCCACCCTCGGGAACCACGGCCTGACGACCGTCGAAGAACACGAACGGGCGTAGGTCGACGTGTCGGGGAACCAGCCGGCCCTCCACCACCGTCGGATGGGTCGAGAGCGAGACCACGTCCTGCGCGATCCATTCGTCGGGGCTCTTCCGCACCGCCGCCCGCACCTTCGCGATCTCGTCCGCGGACGCGGTGGGCCCGACCACGACGCCGTCGCCACCCTGGCCGTTCCGCGGCTTGACGACGAGCTCGTCGAGCCGGTCGATCACCTCGTCCAGACGCTCCGGGTCGGTCAGGTCGTGGGTGGGCACGGATCGCACGAGCGGTTCCTCGCCGAGGTAGAAGCGCACGAGCTCGTCGACGTACATGTAGAGGTTCTTGTCGTCCGCGACGCCGTTGCCGAACCAGTTGACGACCCCGACCTCGCCGGCGGCGAGCGGGTCGACGAGCAGCTCCGCCAGCGGGGTGAACGCGCCGGACTCCTCGCGGACGCGGTCCTCGCCCGTCCTGCGGTACACCGCGCGCACCCGGCGCCCGTCCGCGAGCTCGATCCGCGTGCCCTTGCGGCGCAGCTCACCAGGGGTCGCGAGCTGCAGGTCTGCCATCTTCGCGAGCCGCTGGTGCTCGTACCACGCGGAGTTCTCGGGCCCGTCGGTCAGCAGCACCAGCTCGCCCTCGACGCCGGGTGCGGAGGACTCCATGGCGCCGCGGAGCGCGTCGACGGTGGTCTGCCGCGCGCCGTTGGTCGGCCGCCGGACCGGCAGCACCTCCTGGAGTACGTCGGACGCCGCCATCGCGTAGGCGATGCCCGAAGGCGTCCGCACGTTGTCCTCGAGCACGCGGAACCCTCCCGCCCGGTCGCGGACGACGTCGAGGCCGGCGAGGCCGATGCGCGCGCCGGTGGAGCGGGGAACACCGACGAGGTCCTTCTCGAAGTAGGCCGAACCGGTCACGACGTGGGCCGGGACGATGCCCTCGGCGACGACGCGCTGCTCGCCGTACACGTCCTCGAGGAAGGCGTCGAGCGCACGCACCCGCTGGCACAGCCCCTCGGAGAGGCCGCTCCACTCGTCGGTGGTGAGGATCCTCGGGACCGGGTCGACGCAGAACGGGTGTCCGTCCTCGCCTCCGAAGGCGACGCCTTCCTCGTCGAGCAGCGTGCGCACCTTGGTGGTGAGCGCATCGAGGTCGGCGCTCTCGAGGTGGCCGAGAATCTCTTCGTACTGCGGGCGCGGTCGGCCGGAGTCGTCGAAGGCTTCGTCGAAGCACTCACCGGAGTCGTAGCCGTGCGCACCCGCGATCAGGGGATGAGTAGCGGGAGACATGCCCCAGGGCGTACCCGCCTCCTCGCTGCGCATGCGGCCCCCTACCGCAAGGACGTCGGGTGCGGCCCATCCGTTCGACGTAGACCAGTACGTCGCACGACCGGTGCCCGCACGGGGGACAGGCGCTTTCACTGAGTTAAGTAAAGGTCCGCCAAGGCCCCCCACCTGGGAGTATCGCAATGATCCGATCCGCAGATATCACCACGAAGCCGGCGGGAGTCGCGCTCGCCGTCCTGGTGTCACTGGGCACGGCCGCTGCCACCGTGCCCAGCGCCGCCGCACCCGCCGCCGCACCCGCCACCACGAGCGCCACCGACGAGGGGTCTGGAGGTGACATGACCTCCACGATCAAGCTGCGGCGCACGATCCGCACGACCCCGTTCCACGGGTCCACGGTGTCCATGAAGGACAACGAGGGCTCGGTGTACGTCGCCCGCGACCACTCGCTGTGGCTCTCCGACGACGAGGGAAAGCGCCTCTACGAGCTCGACGCGACAACGGGCGCGCTCAAGCGGATGGTCACCGCGAAGCGGCTGGCCAGCGTCCAGCGTTTCCGTGGGTCCAAGACCGCCGGCCGCGCTCGGACGAGGGACCTCGAGGGCCTGGCGTACGACGCGGCGACCGATCGCCTCTACGCGTTCGTCGGCTCCGACTGCAGGCCCTCGACGACGAACTGCCTCTGGAAGTCGCTCCCGACTGCCTACCGCCTCACCCGCAAGGGCGGACAGCTGCGCCCGCAGTCCTACCAGCCCCTCCCCGCGCGCAGCCAGGTCGCCGCCGCGACCTGGCATCGTGTCAGCGGCAACGTGTACGTGGGCGACGGGCACGAGGTGCGGACCTACGACTACCGGAGCAACACCTTCGGTCCTCCGACCGAGCTGCCAGGACCGAAGATCCTCGGGATGGCCTTCAACCGGTACGGCCGGGCCCTCTTCGTCACGCACGGCGACACCCGGCTGAGCCGGATCACGTGGCGGACGAGGTCGCTGGCCTGGACCGTCGACCTCTCCAAGCTGGGCGTGCTGGACGCCCGTGGCGTGAGCCAGACGGGCCGGCGTCTCTTCATCCCGGACGGGTACGACCGGCGTCCCGACGACTCGCCGCTGAGGTACGCGGTCTTCGTGGTCAGGTTCGGCCGCTGAGGCGTACGACGGACAGCTCGGTCGTCAGCACGCGGCCCACATGCCTCGGTGACCGGCGCGCGCCTCGGACTCGGCCTCCCGCATCCTCACGATGTACATGTCGTTGGGCTCGAACAGCACCGCCCTGGCGAACCCCTGACGGACGAGCTCGAGGTTCACGAACTCACCGTCCTCGTCCCAGAGGTAGAGCAGCATCCGGCCATAGGGGTCGTAGAGGTCGTGATCCGGCCTGACCCAGACCCGGGCGCCGACGGGAAGCCGGTCGCGCAGCGCCGCGCTCGCCTCGTCGGCGAAGCACTCGGCCGGCTCACCGTCGCGGGGGTGTTCGGGGGTGTCGATCTCGAGCAGCCGCACGCTGGTCTCGCCCTCGAGCAGACCGGACCCGGTGAGCCGGACCGTGTCGCCGTCGACGTGAGACACGACACGGGCCGGCTCGGCGTCCTCCGGCACGGCGGCCGCCGGAACCGTGTCCGGCGCCTCGTCGGGTGAGGCGAGGTACACGAGCACCGAGGCCCCGAGGAGGACGGCCGCGAGGACCAGCACGACCAGCCCCAGCCTGCTCCTGCGCACGGCGCGCCTCCCGTCCTTCGTGCCCGTCTGCCGGGCAAGCCTGCCGCACGGCACCGACATCGCCCGCACCGGCAGCCTGGCGCCCCGCGGCGCCGGAAGCATCGTGACCGAACCGAGACGCGTTCTCGGTCACACCGGGGTTTACCGCCTCGTTCGCGACGGGTACACGCCGAGGTTGAACCCCTGAACCACCAACCTCAGAAGGAGGGGCGTCGCTCCGACGCCACACCGTCTATGGCACTTGACACATCTTCTCCGCCAGGGGAGGACACGCGCCCGCATCCCGCGCTCGAGGACCCGGTCAGCGACGAGGCAAGCCCGGCCACCGGCACGGTGGACAAGGTGGTCTTCGGCGTCACCGCCGCGATCGCGGTGGGCTTCGTCGTCTGGGGCTTCCTGAACACCGAGAGCCTCGGCGCCGCGTCGTCGGGCGCTCTCGGCTGGACCGTCCAGAACATGGGCTGGCTGTTCGTCACGCTGGCCTCGGCCTTCGTGGTCTTCGTGATCTGGCTCGCCGCCGGCCGCTTCGGCAGCATCCCCCTCGGCAACGACGACGAGGAGCCGGAGTTCCGGACCGTCTCGTGGATCGCGATGATGTTCAGCGCCGGCATGGGCATCGGCCTCATGTTCTACGGAGTGAGCGAGCCGCTCACCCACTTCGCCAGCCCGCCGCCGGGCACCGTCGAGGCGGGCAGCCCGCAGGCGGTGCAGACCGCGATGGCGACCACGCTGTTCCACTGGACCCTGCACCCGTGGGCGATCTACGCCGTGGTCGGCCTCGCGGTCGCCTACGGGGTCTTCCGCAAGGGCCGCCGCCAGCTGATCAGCTCGGCGTTCATCCCGCTGATCGGTGAGCGCCGCGCGAACGGCACCGCCGGCCGGGTCATCGACATCCTGGCCATCTTCGCCACCCTGTTCGGGTCCGCGGCCTCGCTGGGTCTCGGTGCGCTGCAGATCGGCAGCGGACTCGAGATCGTGTCCGGCCTGGGCGAGGTCGGCAACGGCCTGCTCGTCGGCGTGATCGTCCTGCTCACCATCGGTTTCATCGCCTCGGCCGTGTCCGGTGTCGCCAAGGGCATCCAGTGGCTGTCGAACATCAACATGGTCCTCGCGCTCGCCCTGGCCGTGTTCGTCTTCGTCGCCGGCCCGACCGTGTTCGTGCTCGACCTGCTGCCGACCGCGGTGGGCAGCTACTTCCAGGACCTCGCCGCGATGTCGGCACGCACCGAGGCCTCCGGCGGCGAGGGCATGGCCACGTGGCTGTCCGGCTGGACCGTCTTCTACTGGGCCTGGTGGCTGAGCTGGACGCCGTTCGTGGGCATGTTCATCGCCCGCATCTCCCGCGGCCGCACCATCCGTCAGTTCGTGACCGGGGTGCTGCTCGTGCCGAGCCTCGTGAGCCTCGTGTGGTTCGCGATCTTCGGCGGTGCCGCGATCAGGATGCAGCAGGGCGGCGTCGACCTCGCCGGCGCGTCGTCGGCGGAGGGCCAGCTCTTCGCGATGCTCGACCAGCTTCCGATCGCCACGATCACCAGCGTGCTGGTCATGGTCCTCGTCGCGATCTTCTTCGTGTCCGGCGCCGACGCCGCATCCATCGTGATGGGCTCGCTGTCGGAGGGCGGTGCGCTCGAGCCGAGCAAGCCGACCGTCATCTTCTGGGGCGTCGCCACCGGTGGCGTCGCGGCGGTGATGCTGCTCGTCGGCGGGGACTCCGCCCTGACGGGCTTGCAGAACATCACGATCGTCGCGGCACTGCCGTTCGCGATCGTGATGATCGGCCTCGCCACGGCCCTGGTGAAGGACCTGCGTCACGACCCGATGATGGTCCGCAAGCGCTACGCCCGTGAGGCGATCGAGCAGGCCGTGGTCGCCGGTGTCACCAAGCACGGCGACGACTTCGCGATCTCGATCGAGCCCGCGGACGACTCGGTGCTCAGTGGTGGCGACACCACGCCGAGCCGGAGCGCCGACATCGCGCGCTGACCTCTCCGTCGTACGACAGGTACAGCGGGCGTCTCCCCGGACGGGGAGGCGCCCGCTCCCGTCCTCCTCCCGCCTGCCTGCAGTGACAGCCCCGGAGCCGCGAGGCTCGGGGAATGAGCCGGGCAGGACGCGTGTTCTCCATGTCATAGTCGATACGTGATCGGGTGGCCGGACATGGACCCCATCGAGAACGAAGCGCTCGACGCCTACTCGAGCATCGTGACCCGGGTGGCCGAGGCGCTCACACCCCGCGTGGCAGCCCTGCGCTTCCGCAGCACCAGGGGTCGCTGGGGCGGCGAGTCCGCCGGCTCGGCCGTCGTCCTCACCGAGCAGGGGCACCTGGTCACCAACGCCCACGTCGTGGGTGATGCCGCCCGGGGCGAGGTGTCCTTCGGCGACGGCCGCTCGGCTCGCGTCGAGGTGATCGGGCGGGACCCGCTCTCCGACCTCGCCGTGGTCCGCGCCGACGACCAGGTCCCCTCGCCCGCGCAGCTGGGCGACGCCGACCGGCTGAAGGTCGGCTCGTTGGTGGTCGCCGTGGGCAACCCGCTCGGCCTCGCCGGCAGTGTCACCGCGGGTGTGGTGAGCGCCCTGGGTCGCAGCATGCCGGCACGCACCGGCAACGCGACGCGGATCATCGAGGACGTCATCCAGACCGACGCGGCGCTCAACCCCGGCTCCTCCGGCGGCGCGCTCGCCGACTCACGCGGCCACGTGGTCGGGATCAACACCGCGGTCGCCGGCGTCGGCCTCGGCCTGGCCGTCCCGATGAACACCACCACGCGACGGATCCTGTCCTCACTGCTCGACCACGGCCGCGTCCGTCGCGCCTACCTGGGCCTCGTCACCTCGCCCGCGTCCCTCCCCCCTCACTGGGTCGAGCGCACCGGCCGTCGCACCGCCCTGCGTGTCGCGCAGGTGGTCAGCGGCTCACCGGCCGACCTCTGCGGCCTCCACGCCGGAGACCTCGTGCTCGCGGTGGACGGCACGTCACTCGGGGACGCGCAGTCCCTGCAGCGGTTGCTGTTCGAGGAGGCGATCGGCTCCCGGATGGAGATCACCGTGCTCCGCAACGGCGCGCTGGTCGACGTGGTGGCGTTCCCCTCCGAGCTCACCGACTGACCTGGCCCGGAGCCGGGCGGCACCGCTCGTCACGTCACCGCGTCGAGGATCTGCTCGATGACCCGGCGGGTGAGCGGCCGGGACACGAGCTCCTCCATCGCCGCGGCGGCATGCGCGCGCGCCCCGGGTGAGTCGCTCCGCAGCCAGATCCGGCAGTGCCGCTCGAGGATGTGGCCGAGCTGTGCGATGACCATCGAGAAGTCCTCGATCCGCGTCACCCGGCCCGGTCCGCCTGCGTCGACGTACGCCTCGTGCAGAAGCCGTGCCCGGACCGGGGACCCCTCACAGAACTCGGTGAGCATCGAGGCCAGCTCCTGGCTGGGGTCGCCGGCGCCGGAGTTGTCCCAGTCCAGCACGCAGAGGCCGCCGGACCCGGTCGCCCGCACGTTGTCAGCCCAGAGGTCGAGGTGCAGGTGCTGGAGATGCGCGGGTTCGGTCAGCAGCCCCTCCAGCGCGCAGAGCTCGTCGCGGTGCGCGGCGAGCGGCTCCGCCAGCGGCATGCCGGCTCGCGTGAGCGCGCCGACGAGCCGGTCCCAGGCGGCCGCACCCACGGGGTCGGTGTACCACGGGTGCACCGGACCGGGCGGCGGGCAGGCGAGCCGGTGGATGGACGCCAGGAGCGAGCCGAGCCGGACCGGGTCGAGGCCGAGGTCGAGGGGGCGGACGTCGACCCAGGAGTAGACGCGAAGCAGGACGCCGTCGACGGCGAGCAGGACCCGGCCGTCCGTGGTGCGCACGACGGACGGCGCCGGGACACCGGCCGCCACGGCAGCCTCCTGGAAGCGGGCGCTGGACTCGGCCCCCTCCTCGGTCTCCGGCTCGAGCAGCTGCTTCAGTGCCCACGCGCCGGTCGAGGTCTCCAGCCTCCAGACCTGGCCGAGCTCCCCGCGGGAGGGAGCACCGACGACCCGAGGACCGCGACCCAGCCCGAACCGCGCCGCAACCTCCTCCAGGTGGTCCTCTCCCGGGCTCACGGTTCAGCCGGCCAGGAAGCCGGTCAGCACCGGCGCCACGGCCTTCGGCTTGATCATGTGCGTCTGCCCGGCGAGCACCTCGAGCCGGGCATCGGGCACGGCGTCCGCGATCGCGGCCTGGGCGTTGCGCATGTACTCCGGGCTCTTGCCGCCGACGATCACGAGCGTCGGCGGCTCCACGGAGTCGTAGTAGCCGGCCGGCAGCGGCTCGCCCTGCTGGTGCTTCAGCACGATCGCGAAGTCGTACGGCAGCGTGTGCGCGACCGCGGTCATCTGCTTCCACGCGGGCATCAGCCGCATCAGCACGAGGAACGGCCCGGGCACGCCGACCGTGCGCATGAACAGACCGACCGCGTCGCCCCGCCGCCCGTCCTCCGCCATCTCCTGGAACCGCCGGCCGAGGAGCGGGTCGTTCGGCGCGCGGGAGTCGTCGACGATGAACGGCGCCTCGTAGACCGCGAGGCGGTCGATCGGCGCGCCGTGCCGGGCCGCCTCCAGCGCGAGCGCCGCTCCGGAGGAAGCGGCGAAGACGTGGGCCCTGCCCCCGGCCGCCGCGATCACGGCGACGAGGTCCTCGACCTCGCGCTCGACCGAGTACGGCGACGCGCCCGGTCCGCTCTCGCCCCGGCCGCGGCGGTCGTAGGCGTACACGGTGAACCGGTCGGCGAGCTCCTTCGCCATCCCGCGCGCGGGTCCCATGGTCCGGTGGCACAGCGCCCCGTCGACGAGCACGAGGGCCGGGCCGGTTCCGGTCACCGCGTAGGCGATCTCGGTGCCGTCGGCCGAGGGGGCGTACCGGGTGGTGGTCGTGGTGGTGGTCATGGCTTCCTCCGTGGTGGTCGGGTTCTCACCCGTACGTCGAACGGCGGTCGCGGATTTCGACCGGGCCGACCGGGCCGGTCAGGAAAGCTCATCGGCCCGCCCCAGGAGCACCCGGCGCTCGCTCTCGTTGCGGGTGCGCGCCGCGGCCTCTCGGAACGCGTCGACCGCCTCGGTTCCGCGCCCCGCCCGGCGGAGCAGGTCGCCGCGCACCGCGTGCACCAGGTGGCTGTCGCCGAGTGCCCCGTCGTCGACGCCCTCCAGCACCCGCAGCCCCGCGTCGGGGCCGTGCGCGCGCCCGTGGGCCACGGCGCGGTTGACCTCGACGATCCCGTTCGGAGCGAGGCCGGCCAGGACGTCGTACAGGTCGGCGATGCGCACCCAGTCCGTGTCCTCGGACCGCCGGGCTCGGGCATGGCAGGCGGCGATCTCCGCCTGCAGCACGTACGGCCCGACGGGCTTGCCGAGCCGCTCGGCACGGTCCAGCGCGGCGAGACCGCGCCGGACCAGCAGCTGGTCCCACAGCAGCCGGTCCTGGTCCTCGAGGAGGACCGCCGAGCCGTCGGGCCCGCTGCGGGCTCTCGTGCGGGACGCCTGGATCTCCAGCAGCGCCTGCAGCCCGAGGACCTCCGGCTCGTCGGGCACGAGGCCGACCAGCATGCGCGCCAGGCGCAGCGCCTCGAAGCAGAGCTCCGGTCGCATCCAGTCGTCGCCGGCCGTTGCGGAGTACCCCTCGTTGAAGATCAGGTAGACCGCCGCCATCACGTCGGCCAGCCGCGCCTCGCGCTCCCGTCCGGTCGGCAGCTCGAGGTCCACTCCGGCCAGCGCCTTCTTGGCCCGCGAGATCCGCTGCCCGACCGTCGCGTCCTTGGCCAGGAAGCCGCGGGCGATCTCCTGCGTGGTCAGGCCGCCGACCAGCCGAAGCGTGAGCGCGGCACGGGACTCCGGTGGGAGGACCGGGTGGCACGTGAGGAACATGAGCCGCAGGACGTCGTCCTCGATGTGGTCCACGGCGGCGTCGAGGTCGGGCACGTGTGCCTCCTCGAGATCATGGCCCATCTCCGCGGTGCGGCGGCGCAGGGTCTCGGCCCTGCGGAAGTGGTCCACGGCGCGTCGCTTCGCCACGGCCATGAGCCAGCTGCCCGGGTTGTCGGGGACGCCGTCGGCCGGCCACTGCTCGAGCGCCGCGACGAGGGCGTCCTGGGCGAGGTCCTCGGCGAGACCGACGTCGCGGGTCATCCGGGTGAGCCCGGCGACGACGCGCGCGGACTCACGGCGCCAGACGGCGCTGACGGCGGACGCGGCGTCGCTCCCCACGTGTCGATCGTAGGGCGCGACGCCGCGTCGGGGTCAGTCCCGTGCGGGTGGTCCCTCGTCGGGTCCGGCGATCCGTCGTACCTCCACCGACCCCTCCCAACCGGGCCAGAACCTCTGGTGCAGCTCCGCCACCCGGCGCGCGCCGGCGATCGCCTCCTCCTCGGTCCGGGCCTCGACGATCGAGTAGCCGCCGACGACCTCCTTGGCCTCGGTGTAGGGCCCGTCGGTGACGGTGATGTTGCCGGCGGTGACCCTGATCTCGGTGCTCTGGGCGGTGGGGTACAGGCCGCCGGCGTCGACCAGCAGCCCGGACGCGAATGACTCCTCGATCTCCTTGCCCATCGTCTCGACGAGCTCGGCGGGCGGCTGTCCGACGTCCTCGGCCATCTTCACGAAAACCATGTAGCGCATTGCTGCTCACCCTCTCTGGTGGTTGCTGTCACCAGTACGTCGGACGGCGGAACCGGAGTTCGACAGCCACGTCGACATTCTTCTGGAGAGGGCGGCCGCAGGCGAGCCCCGCCCACCTCGTCCGTGGGTCGACCTCCGTCGTCTGAGGCACCCCCGACCCGCAGATAGGGGCAATGCCTCATGTGCGGTGGTGCCTCAGCCACCTAGCTTTCATCACCTGAGCACGCCCCTTCGAGGTCGAGGAGAAAACCGTGGGACCAGCAAGGATCACCCCGTCGCAGGCCCAGCAGCACTCCGCCGAGCTGTTCGCTGCGGTCGGCGGGAGCCGCAGCGGGTCGGGCCGTCGCCGCCGGCACGGCAGGAGGGTCCGCGCACGTCGCCTCGCGCGGGTGTGACGCCCCGGCCCGGGCCTCAACGGCTCCGCTGACCGGCTGGTCCCGCAGCCGGGGCCACGCGGGTGGCGGCACCAGGGTCGGCCGCGCTCCTCGCTGCGCGCTTGCGCGTGCGGCTGCCGTCCCGGTGCAGGATGACCGCGACCGCGACGACGCCGACGACGAAGAGCCCGATGTCCTCGTAGACGCCCCGACCCACCGCGGCCAACGGCGCCATGACCGCCCAGACCAGGGGGATGGCCAGGAGGTGGCGTGGCACCGGTGGCCGGGCGAGCAGCAGCAGCCCGAACGTCGCGATCGCCGACGGGCAGGGTGCCATCCCGAGAAGGGGGATCTCCGGCCAGCCGTGTCCGAGCGCGACGGCCAGCGCCGGGTACAGCACGAGGGCGTATGCCAGCGACCCCCATCCGACCCAGCCGGAGAGCCCTGAGCCACGGCCGAAGCGCAGCGACCGCACCGCTGCGGCACGGGCGAACAACCCCGCCTGGACCACGAAGAGCGTCGCGTAGACCGCGCTGAGGACCGCCGCCACCTGTGCTGCGTAGATCCCGTGGAAGACGACACCCAGCCACAGCCAGGTCGCGGCCAGGAACCCGGCGACGATCCCGTCGGTGGTGCGCCCCGGACGGAACCGGACGAGCGCCAGCACGAGCATCCCGAGCAGGTAGGCCACGACGTGGCCCGGCCACACCGCCGGGTTGTAACGGGAGAACAGGACCAGCAGGTCCTCGTCCGCGGCCGTGGCCGACACGTCGTCGACGGCCACCGGCGTCACGCCGGCGTCGGCGAGCACGTCGTCCATCACCTCGCGGAACCGCTCAGGCTCCTGGGCGAACGGTCGGTGTCCGGAGACCTCGAAGGTGAACCACTCCTTGCGCGGTGCCTGGAGCTGCTCGAACCACTCGGCCGCGAGGACCGCCCTGCCGCGCGCCTCGTGCGCTCCCTGCACCAGGTAGACCGGGACCGAGAGCCTGGGGGCATCGGCGCGCAGGTCGATGTCCTGCAGCCCCGGGTACATCAACGCATGGGTGTCGACGAGTCCGGTGAGCGAGCGGACCTTGTCGACCAGGCTGTACTCCTCCGCACCGAGGTAGTCGAGCGGCTCCCGGAGCCCCGGGAACCCCGTGATGTCCGAGTAGTCGTTCCACTGACGCTCGCCGTTGACCGTCGCTGTGTAGTCCGCGGGGTCGTCGTACGGCGGCTCGCCGTTCTGGCGCAGCTCGTCGACGAGGGCCTGGTCACCGGTGCGCTCCGCGTAGTCGAGAGTGTCCTCGTAGAACATCTGGTCGGTCTCGCGGATGCTGACCATCTGCCCCGTGCCCACGAACGCGGCATAGAGCTCCGGGCGGTCCTGGACCGCACGGACGCCGAGGAGCGTGCCGTAGGAGTTGCCGACGAGGAACACCTCGTCGACGCCGAACCGGTCCCGGAGGTACTCGGTCACCTCGAGGGTGTCCGCCACCGCGCCGTCGAAGGTCAGCGACTCGCCCGGGTCGAAGCTCGCGTAGCTCTTCCCGGTGCCCCGCTGCTCCCACGTGACGACCACGAAGTCCTGCTCGAGGGGCTTGGCCTCGCTCGCCATGGTGCCGATCTCGAACCCGCCCGGCCCACCGGCCAGGAACAGCAGGACCGGGTTGTCGGCGCTGTTGCCGCGGATCATCAGCCACTGGTCGTGGCCGTTGACCTCGACCTTCGTCAGCTCCGCGACACTGCCGGCCACCGGCTCGCCGTCCGTGGTGACGATCGGGGCCGTGGCCCCGGGTCGCAGCATCCCCACCGCGAGCAGCAGCAGCGCCACAGCGGTGACGAGGACAGCGGTACGACGGACCGCGCGGCCGACCCGGGCCCGCCGTGAGGGCGGCGTCCCCACGGTGCCACGCAGCGCCCATGCCCTTCCGAGCGCTACCCCGAGCAGCATCGGGAGTACCACGAGGACTGCGTGGAACAACCTGCCCACCGCGAACGCCGCCAGCCCGTGGAAGCTGCTCAGGTCGACCGCGTCCACGCTCGGACCGACCGCGTCCACGCGCCCGAGCTCGAAGACGAGGACGAACACGGCCGGCGCGAGCAGCATCGCCCACCGCGACCGCATCGCCGCGCCGGAGACGAGGCCCACGGTGAGACCGATCGCCATCGCGGCCAGCGCCTGCCCCGACGTCACGGGCCCGCGCGGGGTCCACCAGTCCGCGACGAGGCCGGCCACCGTCGAGGCGGCCAGGGCCACGAGCACCCCGGGCAGACGGGGGTGCCGCAGGAGCGACCACCGTGCCCATGCCGTCAGCCGGGGCGTCGGCTCCGGGGCTGCTTCAGGCTGTCGGAACAGCGCGGTCACTGCGCCCACCCCCTTGGTGAGGCTCTTGCTCGCTGGTCTCCTCGTTCGGCATGAGCACGCCGGTGGCCGCGCCGTCCCTGGAGAGCATGCGCTTGCGGTTCACGACGACCACGAGCACGGCGACCGCGACGAACAGGTACATGTCCCACGGTTGCGCGTCGGGCCAGGCCGGTCCGTTCATCTGGAAGTGGAACAGCGCCGCGACCAGCAGGCTGCCCCGGGCCGCGTTGAACATCGCGGTCAGGATGACCGAGATCGCGACGACACCGAGGAAGAAGGGCCCGAACGCCCAGGCGCTCTGCTTGGTGCCGCTGAGCAGGAAGGCCGGTGTGTGCCACACGGCGGCGATCACGCCGACGATCAGTCCTGCCCACAGCGGCGCGAACCGCCGCTGCAGGAGGGGCAGTGCCACCCCGCGCCAGCCGAGCTCCTCGATCGGCCCGATGAGCAGCGCCGGGACGAGTGCCGGCAGCACGGCGTACCAAGGTGAGAACGGGAAGTCGGTCGCGGTGCCGTTGACCGCCGCGCCCGCGTAGAAGACCGCGGGCATCCCGACCAGCAGGACGAGCCACCAGCCCAGCGGCATCCGCCACAGCGTGAGCCGCCGGAAGAGGCTGCCCAGCCCTGCGACGCCGAAGTGGCGCCAGACCATGAGAACGCCGACGATCCCCGGCGCGTAGACGGCGAGGACGAACGCCGGGTTCGTGTAGCCCATCTCGCCGAAGACCGCCTCGAGCTGGTCGGGGAAGGCGATCATGAGCGAAGCGAGCCCCCAGGTCAGGGCGAACGTCGCGATGAAGAAGCTGCGTGCGGTGCGGAGCGTCATGGGGCGCCCTCGCGTCCCGGTTCCGTCGAGGACTTTCACAGCGCGTCTCCTGGTAGGAGAGCGGGCCTGCTCGGCGTATGAACCAGGCCGATCCTTGTCGGCCCGCTGGTGCCTCCAGCCTGCTTGCCGACATTCGAGCCCGCCAGGGCCGTAAGTCACTCGCAGGGTCGTTCCTCACCCCGTCGGGTGACGGGTGCATCGGTGTGCGCGCCCCGGGCACACTGTGCGCATGCGTGCGCGACCTCCGGCAGTCCCCGACCTCGACCTCAGCGGCCTCGACGGGCTGCCGGACCTCCGTCGCGAGGTGTTCGAGGCCCGGCTCGAGCGGTGGCTCCCGGACCTGGTCGACGCCGTCGAGGGCCTGTACGACGACCCGGCGTCCGTCGTACGGCGGCTGGTCGCTCTCGCGGTCACCGCCTATGCCGGACGTGACGACGAGCTGCACCGGCTCGACCTGCGGCGGTCGCTGGCCCCGGACTGGTTCCAGCGACCGGACATCATCGGGTACGCCGCGTACGCGGACCGGTTCGCGGGGACGCTCGCAGGCGTGGCCGAACGCGCCGACTACCTCGAGGAGCTCGGAGTCGGGTACCTCCACCTCATGCCGCTTCTCAACCCACGCCCCGCGCCGAACGACGGCGGCTACGCGGTGATGGACTACCGCAGCGTCCGGCCGGACCTCGGCACGATGGAGGAGCTGCGCAAGCTCACCGGCAGCCTGCGCGAGCGTGGCATCAGCCTGTGCCTGGACCTGGTGCTGAACCACGTCGCCAGGGAGCACGAGTGGGCGGCGAGGGCACGCGCCGGTGAGCAGAGGTACCGCGACTACTTCCTCGTCTTCCCCGACCGCGAGCTGCCCGACGCCTACGAGCGGACGCTGCCGGAGGTGTTCCCCGACTTCGCGCCCGGCAGCTTCACCTACGACGAGGAGCTCGCCGGCTGGGTCTGGACGACGTTCAACGACTACCAGTGGGACCTCAACTGGGCCAACCCCGACGTGCTGTGCGAGTACGCCGACATCATCTTGAACCTCGCGAACCACGGCGTCGAGGTGCTGCGGCTCGACGCGATCGCGTTCATCTGGAAGCGGCTCGGCACCAACTGCCAGAACCAGCCCGAGGTGCACGCACTCACCCAGGCGCTCCGTGCACTGACCCGGATCGCGTGCCCGGCCCTGATCTTCAAGGCTGAGGCGATCGTCGGCCCGCAGGACCTGCTCGCGTACCTCGGCCGCGGTGAGCACTACGGCAAGGTCAGCGACCTCGCGTACCACAACAGCCTCATGGTGCAGATCTGGTCGATGCTGGCCTCGCAGGATGCGGTGCTCGGTTCCTACGCCCTGCAGCAGCTCCCTGCCCCGCCGCCGACCACCGCGTGGATCACCTACGCGCGCTGCCACGACGACATCGGCTGGGCGATCTCCGACGTGGACGCCGGCGCCGTCGGGCTGGACGGGCACGCCCACCGGCGGTTCCTCAGCGACTTCTACGCGGGTCTCTTCCCCGGCTCCTGGGCCCGCGGGCTGGTGTTCCAGGAGAACGAGGCCACCGGCGACCGGAGGATCTCCGGCTCGCTCGCGTCGCTCGCCGGGCTCCAGGCCGGCGACCCGCACGCCGTGCGCCGGATCCTGCTTGCCCACGCGATCATGCTGGGCTTCGGCGGCCTGCCGGTGATCTGGATGGGCGACGAGCTCGGGCTCCTCAACGACGCCGACTGGGACGCCGCACCCGAGCACGCCGACGACAACCGCTGGGTGCACCGGCCGCGGATGCCGTGGCCGGTCCCCGCCGACACGCACCGGATCCAGCGCGGTGTCCAGGCGCTGGTGAGCTCGCGTGCGTCGCTGCCACACCTCCACGCCTCGGTGCCCGCGCAGGTGCTCGACCCGCGTGACCCCGCGGTGTTCCTGGTCGCGCGACAGCACCCGCTCGGGCCCATGCTCGGCGCCTACAACATGGCGCCCGAGCCGCGGCACGTGCCGCTCGAGGTGCTGTGGTCGGTCGGCCTCGATCACACGACCGTGGTCGACCACCTCACCGGCGAGGCGCCCGCGGCCGTCGACGACGCTGTGCAGCTGCCGCCGTACGGCGCGGCCTGGCTGGTCTGACCCAGGAACCCGAGCGGCTGCACCGGAGCCGGTTCACGTGCGCTGGTCGCCCGGGACGAGCAGGACCGGCTCGAGCCACGCAGCTTGTCGAGCACCTCGCGGCAGGGCTCGGGCGAGAGACCGCTGCTACGCCGCAGGGCCCCTGCTTCGCACGTCGGCGACCGTGTTCATCGCGGCGCGAAGGTCGGCGAGCCAGTCCTCCTCGTGCTGGCCGACCAGCCGGACGCACCAGGCCAGCGCCTCGGAACGGGACTTGGCGACGCCGGAGGCGACGAGCGTGTCCAGCACCTGCCGCTGCGGTTGCCGGAGGCGTGTCATCACGGGCGCCGCGACGTTGGTCCACAGCTCGTGGCGACCCCCCACGTTCACCCCCCACGACACCTTGCGGTCGAAGCGCCGCTGAGCCTCGCGGTCGATCTCCATGCGCAGCTCTCGCGTCTCCTCGCGGAACGCCCGGGCCCGGCCGGCGCGGGCCTCGTCGTGCTCCGCCTCCGACGCTGTGCCTTCGCCGCCCGCAAGCTCGACATCGGGCAGCTGGAGGATCACCGTGATCTCCTCGCGGTCGACCGTGATGCGAGGAGGTTCGTTCTGCCAGTCCTGGGGGAGGCGGCCGGTGAACCAGCCGCGAACCCGCTCGACCTGTGCTTCTGTAATCATGTAATCGAGATTACGCCCCAGTCCGCCAGGCGTACAGGTACCCGCCTCCACACCGTGAGAGCGAGCAGCCGTCGGGACGCCGCGGAGCCCGTGTCGCGACCGACCACGGACAAGCGGCGCCCGGGCCGACCAGACACCGTGCCGACCAGACACCGTGCCGACCAGACGAGAGCGCCGAGCGCACCGGAGTCAGGACGCCGTCACTGGGCGCGTTCGAGCTGCGAGTCGTCGGACCCGTCCGCGGGGTCGTCCACCGACGGCTCACCCTCGTCGGCCGCGTCCGCGCTCCGCTGCTCGGGCACGTCGACCGCCTCGGAGAACGGGTCGGCGATCAGCGCCGCCGAACCGCCGGTCAGGGTCGCGAGCATCTGCCTGACGTTCGCGAGCTGCGCGTTGATGCTGTCGCGTCGCTGGGTCGCCGCGGCGAGCTCCCGCTCGGACTCCGAACGGACCCGGCCCGCCGTGGTCTTCGCGTCGTTGACGATCTGGGCGGCCTGGGCCTCGGCCTCCTGGATGATCCGCCGCGCATCGCGCGTCGCGTCCGCCGCTGTCGTCTCGGCCTCGGCGCGCGCCGTCTCGAGGAACTGCTCGGCCTGCTCCAGGCGCCGTTGGGTCTCGCCCATCTGCTGGGTGAACTCCTGCTCGGCGGTCTGGCGGCGAGCCGCCAGCGTGGTCTCGAAGTCGGCGGCGGCCTTCGCGGCGCGTGCCCGCTGCTCCTCGTACACCGCCTCGGCCTCCTGCAGCCGGGCCGCGGCATCGCGGTCGGCGGCGTCGATCCGATCGTCGGCGGTGCGGCGGGCGTCCTCGAGGATCCGGGCCGCCTCGGTGTCGGCGTCGCTGCGGCGGTCGGAGGCGTACCGGTCGGCCTCCGCGCGCACCCGCGCCACCTCGTTCGCGAACGACTCGCGCTCCGCGTCGAGCTCGGCCCGGGCCCGGGAGCGGATCTCCTCGGCCTCCTCCTCGGCAAGGCTGAGGATCTGGCCCACCCGCTCGCCGAGGTGGGTGAACGTCGCCGGGGTGGGCTCGGCCGGCTCGAGCGGCTCGGACGAGGACGCCTGCGCCAGGGCACGGTCACGTTCCTCCTCGAGCTGACGGAGCCGGTCCGCCAGCTGCTCGAGCTGGTGCCGGGCCTCTCCCGCCGCGTCACCGAGCTCGCTCATGCGGCGGTCGACCTGGGCGGGGTCGTAACCTCGCAGCACGACCCGGAACTGGTTGCCGATCTCGGTCATCTGTGGCTGTCCTCTTCTTGAAACATCACAAGGCGGTTGGGGTTGTCCGTCGGGTGGCCGACCTCGTTGTCGGTCCCGGAGTCCTGGGGCGCGGCGCGCGCGTCGGGCTCCGCGCGGGGGCCTGGCTCTGCCGCGGCGGGCTCTGCCGCGGCGCGCGCGTCGGGCTCCGCCGCGGCAGGCTCTGCCGCGGTGGGCTCGGCCGGCACGGCGAGGGCCTGGATGACGCCGGAGAGCTGGCCGAGCTCCGCCGCGATCTCGTCGCGCCGGCGCCGCAGGATCGCGACCTCCTCGCGTGCGTCGTCGAGCCCCGAGCGCGCCTGGGTGCGGAGCTCGTCGGCCTCCCGACGCGCCGCGGCGAGGTGGGCGGCGGCCTCCTCACGACTGCGTCGGAGCTCGTCCTGGGCCGCCCGCTGGCTGGCGACGACCTCCTCGGCCACGCGCTCGCGCAGGATCCGGGCGCCGCTCTCGGCCTCGCTGAGGCGTCGTGCTGCGCGCTCCTCGACGTGGGCGGCGTGCGCCTGCGAGTCCTCCCGCACCTGCCGGGCTTCCGCCTCGGCCTCGGCCAGCATCCGCTGGGCGTCGGCCTCGGCGGCGGCGCGGACGTCCTCGGCGGCCCTGGCCAGCTCGGTCGCGCTGGCCTCGGCCTCGGCTGACTCCCTCTCCAGCCGGAGCCGCGTCGCGCTGATGACTGCCTGGAGCCGCCGCCTGGTCCGCCGTACATGCACGGCGTTGTCGGCGTGGCCGGCCGACCGGGTCCGCTGCGCCTCCTGCTCGGCCGCGGCCAGCAGGCTGTCCACGGTGGCCCTGGTCCAGGCGGTCTGCTCGGCGGCAGCGGCGAGCTCGCGTTCGGCCTCCTCGCGGGCGAACGCGACGATGCTCTCGGCCTGGGTGCGCGCATGGCGGAGGTGCGCCTCCGCGTCCTCACGGCACTCAGCCGCCTCCCGGGCGGCAGCGGCGCGCAGCTCGTCGGCGTCGCGCTCCGCCGACGTGCGGGCCTCGTCCGCCTGGATATGGGCGCTGCCGAAGATGCGCTCGGCTGCCGCCTCCGCCTCGGTGGTACGTCGCTCGAGGAGGTCGCGGCTCTCGGCGTCGAGCCGGTCGGCGCTCCCCCGCGCTGCGGCGAGCGTCGCCTCCGCCTCGGTGCGCGCCTCCTGAAGCAGCCGGTCCGCCTCGATGCGGGCCTCGTGGACCGCACGGTCGGCGGCCTCGAGCCTCTCGGCGACGACCGCCCGGGCCGCCTCCATCATCTGGTCGCGGGACGACTCCGCCGAGCGGACCACGAGCGCCGCCTGGTCGGCCGCGTCGGCGACGATCTCCTGAGCCTCCGCGGACGCCTCGGCATGCTGGGCGTTCGCCCTGTCGAGTGCCCGACGGGCCTGCTCCCGTTCACCCGCCGCCACGTCATGGAGGCGACGGGCCTCCTCCTCCAGCCGCCGGGCCTCGGCCTCCAGACGGCGCGCGACAGCGGCGGCTTGGTCGTACTCCTGCTGGGCCTGCGACCGCAGCTCGTCGGCGACCTGCTGCGCCCGGGACAGCACGTGGGCCACGGAGGTCTCGCGGGGGTGGGCGTCAGCGTCGCGGACGTCGTCGCGAAGCTGGTCGTGAGGCACGCGCGCATCTTGGCAGAACATCTTGACCGACAGATACCCGGGATCCCGCCAACGGCATGGTCCAGACCATTCCGCGGGTTCTTGCTACATCAAACGGCTGAGTCGCCCGCGTCCCGCGCGCAACTAGCGTGAATGACGCAACTCAAAGGCGACGCCGGCTGACGGGCCCCCGACCGCAGCCGGCGCCGCGCTGTGTCGCCCCAGGATCGTCTGCCACCCGTTCTAGCTCCCGGCGGGCTCCCCGATGTCCTCGTTCCACAGCTCGGGGTTGTGCGCGATGAACTCCCGCATCATCGCCTTGCACTGCTCGTCGTCGACGACGACGACCTCGACACCGCGCGAGCGGAGGTAGTCCTCGCCGCCGTAGAAGGTCTGGTTCTCCCCGACCAGCACCCGCGGGATGCCGTACAGCAGGATCGCGCCGGTGCACATGTCACACGGCGAGAGTGTCGTTGCCATCGTGCACTCCGCGTAGACGCTCGCCGGGAGGCGGCCGACGTTCTCCAGGCAGTCGGTCTCCCCGTGGCGGATCGCGCTGCCCATCTGAACGCGCCGGTTGTGCCCCACGCCGAGAAGCCGGTCGCCGTGCGCCAGGGCGGCACCGATCGGGATCCCCCCTTCGGAGAGGCCCACCTCGGCCTCGGCCAGCGCCAGGGCCAGCAGCTCTTCGTCCGTCATCCGGTTTCTCCTTCGTGTCAGCCGCGACGGTAGGCCCTGAGGTAGGACCCCGGGTAGTGCACCCTGCGGCCCCACACAGCCAGGGCCGTGATCACCGCGAGGTAGGGCAGGGCGAGCATGAGCTCACGCGGGATGGCGTTGAACGTCGCGGTGATGGCGAGCTGGAGCTGCAACGCGTCGGTGACGGCGAAGATCAGCGCCCCGAGCACGACGGGCCAGACCCGCCACCTCGCGAAGATCACCAGCGCGATACACACCCAGCCGCGCCCGTTGATGATGTCGATCGTGAAGTTGCCGAGCACCGCGAGCGTCAGGAAGGCGCCACCCACGGCCATCAGCGCACCGCCCACCACGAGCGCGGCGTACCTCGTGGCGTTCACAGAGATGCCCGCGACGTCCGCGGCCTCGAAGTTCTCCCCGACCGCGTGCAGCCGGTAGCCCATGCCCGTCGACCGTAGGACCCACCATGCGCCGGGCGCGAGCATCAGGAACCCGACGTAGGTGAGCCAGTGTTGGTTCAGCACCGGCACCTCGCCGAACAGGGTGTCGAACTTGTTCTCCAGCTGCGGTCGGGCCCCTGCGTACAGCAGACGGAAGGTGAACTCGCAGGAGGCGATCAGCAGCAGCGTCAGACCCAGGCCGGACACGTGGTGGTTGAGGCCGAGGGTCACCGTGAGCAGGCCCATCACCAGTCCCGCAACGACCCCCGCTGCGACGGCGGCGACGAGACCCAGCCACGGCGACCCGGTGCGGAGCCCGACCAGGAAACCGATGAACGCACCGAGGTACATCGTGCCCTCGATGCCGAGGTTGAGGATGCCCGTCTTCTCCACGACCAGCTCTCCGATGCCGGCCCACACCAGAGGGGTGGCGATGGTCAGCATGGCGCCGAGGAGGGCGAGCAGGTTGATGCTCATGTCGAGGCTCCCGTGGTGGCCGGTTCGGCGCGGCGTCGGCGCCGTGACCCTGACCACTGGATGCGGTAGCGCCGCCAGCTCATGGCGGACAGCACGCTCAGCAGCAGCAGTGCACTGAAGATCGCCCCCAGCTGGGTCGGCACCTGCAGCACCAGGGAGACGCTCTCGGCGCCGACGGTGATGTCGCCGAGCAGGAGGGCCACCAGTACGACGCCCAGCGCGGTCAGGCCCCCGAGGGTCGCGACGATGACGCCCGTGTACCCGTAGCCGTTGGAGATCCCCTGGGTGAGCTGGTGCTGGACGCCCATGACCTGGGACGCGCCTCCGAGACCCGCGATGGCGCCCGACACAAGCGCGGCGCGGAACCGTAGCCGTTCCACCGGGATGCCGCTGAAGGCCGCCGCTTCGGGTGCCTGGCCCGCCGCGCGCAGCTGCAGGCCGACGGCCGTCTTGCTGAACACGAACCACGTGACCGCGATGATCACGATGGCCACTCCGAATCCCCAGTGCACCCTGGTGCCCGGGATGAGCGGCGGCAGGTCGTAGCCGGGGCCGAACCGGTCGGAGTCGGTGAAACCGCTCTGGCTGTTGCGCCAGGGCCCGTTCAGCAGACCTTGGACCACGAGCAGCGCAACCGGGTTGAGCAGCAGCGTGGTGACCACCTCGTCGATGTGGCCACGCCGCTTGAGCCAGGCCGGCAGCGACGCCCAGGCAAGCCCACCCACGCCTCCGGCGAGCAGCCCCAGAGGCAGCGCCAGGCCCGCGGGAAGCTCAGGGAAGCTCAGCGCGAGGGCGGTGGTCGCCACCGCGCCGACCAGGAACTGTCCCTCGGCGCCGATGTTCCAGTAGCCCGCTCGGAAGGCGATGGCGACGGCGATACCCGTGAACAGCAGGGGCGTGGCCGTCAGCAGCACCTCGTAGATGCCGAGGGTCGTGCTCAGCGGCGTGAACAGGTAGCGCTCGAACGCTGCCGCAGGGTTCGCGCCCGCCAGCCTGATCGGGATGGCAGTGAGCGCGAGGGTGATGAGGACCGCGACGACGACCGCTGCCGGCGCGACCCATCGCGGCTCGTGGCCGCGGAGCACCAGTCTCATGACGCCGCCGCCTCCCCGGTCATCAGCGCGCCGAGCCGGTCGCCGGTCGCCTGTCCCGCGGCGACCTCACCGGTGAGGCTGCCGCGGAACAGCACGAGGATCCGGTCACACAGGCTGCGCAGCTCGTCGAGGTCCTCCGAGATCACCAGCACGCCGCGGCCGTCCTCGCGAAGCTCCTGAAGCTGTGTGTGCACGTACCGGTACGCACCGACGTCGAGCCCGCGGGTCGGCTGGGCGACCACCAGGACGCGTGGCCTGCGGGCGAGCGCCCGGGCCAGCAGGACCTTCTGCACGTTTCCGCCCGACAGCGTCGCGACCTGGTCGGTCGGGGTGGCGCGGATGTCGAACTGCTCGATCATCCTCTGTGCATGGCGCCGCACGGCTGCCTGGTCGAGGATGCCTCGGCGGGTGGTGAACGAGCCGAGGTCCTCGAGGACCAGGTTCTGCTCGAGGCTCAGCTGCGGGACCACGCTGCCCCGCCGGTTCTCGGTGAGCCGGCCGAGGCCCGCGGCGAGCCGACCGACGACGTCGAGACCTGTCACATCGGTGCCGTCGACGACCACGCGTCCGCTGCTCGGCGTCGTGGCGCCGACCAGCACCTCCATCAGCTCGGTCTGCCCGTTGCCGCTGATGCCGGCCAGCCCCACGATCTCGCCGGGCATGACCTGGAGCGAGACGTGGTCGAGGCGCGGGCGTCCCCGCCCCTCGACAGTCACGTCCGCGACCTCCAGCACGGGCGCGCGGTCCGCCGTACTCCTGGCCTCTTGCCTGACAGCACCGGGCTCCGCGTGGTCGGCGGACAGGCCGACCGCAGCCTTCGTGTCCTCGTCGGGGGTGGCAGCGATCCCCATCATGAGGCCGGCGAGCTCGTGGCTGCTCACCTGCTCGGTCACCCGCTCTCCCACCAGGGCTCCGCGGCGCAGCACGACGACCCGGTCGGAGATCTCGGCGACCTCGCGCAGCTTGTGGGACACGAACAGCACACCCATCCCGCTGCCCCGCAGCCGCTCGACCGTCGCGAACAGAGCCCTCACGTCCTGAGGGGTCAGCACTGCGGTCGGCTCGTCGAGGATCAGCACGCGGCACTCGTGGAAGAGCGCCTTCACGATCTCCACGCGCTGTCGCTCGCCGATGGACAGCGTCGAGACCAGCCGCTCCGGCTCGATGTGCACGCCGACGTGGTCCATCGCCTCCAGGACCCGGCGACGGGCAGCGCGTACGTCGACCCTGCCGAGGCCGACCGAGGACAGCGCGACGTTCTCGGTGACCGTCATGGTCTCCACCAGCGAGAACTCCTGGGTGACCATGCCGATCCCGGCAGCCATCGCGTCACGCGGTGACCGGATGTCGAGCTCCCGGCCCTCCATGCTGATGACACCGCCGTCCGGTCGGAGGAGGCCGTAGACGACCTTCATCAACGTGGACTTGCCGGCGCCGTTCTCGCCGAGCATCGCGACCACCTCGCCGGGGGCCACCGCCAGGCTGACGGCGTCGTTGGCGACGAGGTCCCCGAACCGCTTCGTGATGCCCTCGAGCCTCAGGAGTGGCTCGTCGGGGCTCACAGCTTCGAGACGTCGATGGAGCCTGCCGGGGCGGACTCGTCGACCGGGGTGGTGAAGGACCCGTCGAGGATGGCCTGCTCCTTCTCCTCGACCTGTTGCACGAGCTCGTCGGGCACACCCCCGACGATGTCGGTGTTGATCGGGGCCAGCTCGCTGCCACCCTCCTTCATGAAGGAGTACTTGCCGAGGTCGACGGCCTGCGGTTCGCCGGTTGCCTGCTCGACCACCGCGTCGACGGTGGGCCTCATGTGCCAGATGAGCGAGGTCACCACGTGGTTGGGGGCCTCCTCCTTCTGGTCCACCATCATCCCGATCGCCGGCAGGTCCGCCTCCTCCGCGGCGGCGATGACTCCGTCCCGCTCGGCGAAGAGCACGTCGGCGCCGGCGGAGACCTGTGCCTGCGCGGCCTGCTTCGCAGCTGCCGGGTCGAAGAAGGTGTTGATGAAGGAGACCTTCACGGTGGCTTCGGGGTTGGTCTCCTTGATGCCCAGCACGAACGCGTTGACGATGCGGTTGACCTCGGGGATGGGCATCGCACCCACGACGCCGATCACGTTGCTCTTCGTCAGGCCGCCGGCGAGCATGCCGGCGAGGTACGCCGGATCCTGCAGCCAGTTGTCGAAGACGCTCATGTTGGGCTCGACGGGGTCCTCGCCGGAGCCGAAGGCGAACGGGATCTCGGGGAACTCCGCGGCCACCTTCCGCACCGCCTCCTCTGCTGCGAAGGCGTCGCCCATGATCGCGTCGGGCTGCTCGCTGGTGGCGATGTTGCGGAGGGTCCGCTCCATGGCGTCGGAGGTGTTCACGTTGTCGACGTGCTTGTACTCGATCACACCGTCGTCGACCGCGCTCTGCAAGGCGGCGTGGATGGCGCCGTCCCAGGGCTCCTCGAGCGGAGTCGCGAAGACGCCGTAGATCAGCGGAAGGTCCTCCCCGCCCTCGCCTCCGCCACCGGTGGTCGTCTCCTCTCCGGTGGTGCCGCCGCAGGCGGCGAGGAGGGTGAGGGTGGCGGCTGCGGCCACGGCGGCGAGGCTTCGCCGTCCTGTCCAGGAACGGCGGGACTGGCTGCTCATCGAAGACCTCCGGTGGTCGCGGGGCTGGACAGTTGCACTAAACCGCCGACGGAAGGCTCGCAGCAAGGGTGCCGCGGTCATTCCGACGCCCTCGGACCGCTCGGTCCCTGTCCTCGCCCCTCGACGGGCCACGGGGCACCGCCCAGCGCGCCGTCACCCCTCGTCGGGGCCGTCGACGTTGAACACCGGCTCACCGTTCCCGGCCCGGACCACGATCACCGCCGCCTCCGCGTCGGTGGGGTTCCCTTCACGGTGCACGGTGTGTGGCGGCACGAACACGAAGTCACCGGGCTGCGCGTCGACCACGTCCTGCCCGCCGGGCCCGGACTCCATCCGC
This sequence comes from Nocardioidaceae bacterium, assembly GCA_035762105.1. Taxonomy (GTDB): domain Bacteria; phylum Actinomycetota; class Actinomycetes; order Propionibacteriales; family Nocardioidaceae; genus Nocardioides_C. Next base: position 26,846 of record DASTPU010000227.1, read on the forward strand.
AGGGCACCGGAGACGACGTAGATGTGGCTCTCGTAGTCACCGTGGTGGTGCCAGCCGGACACCATCCCGGCGTCGGTGGTGACGTACCCGGCCCAGCTCCGGTCGGTCGACACCGCCTGCTCGCGGTGCATCCCGGGTGTCTGCTGTCCCTCGACGCGTTCCTCCGGCCGGACCAGCCGCACGCGCTTCTCCTCGCCCATGACTCCTCCATGCGGGGTTGCTCGGTTCGAGCGTCGTCACGGCCTCACGGGCCTGTCAAGGGCGGGACCGGGCCGCCGTTGCTCGGGGATGGCCACGTGCGTGTCGGCGGTGACCAGGTCGAGCTCGGTCCGCAGCGCATCGACGAGCGCGCCGAGGTCCGGGAAGTGGTCCCGGTCCACCATCGCCGCGACGGTCACCACTCCGGCGTACGACAGGACCTCGAAGTACACGGTCGCGTTGCCTCCCTCGGCGACGCCGATCGGGACCGCCGACTCGACCCGGAGGCCGCCGAACGTGAGCGGCTCGGCCGGTCCGCGGAGGTGGCTGACCAGGGTGTGGAAGCGGCGCTGACGGTTCATGTACCAGCGGTAGCCGCCGAGCGCGGCGAGTGGCCGGAAGAGCCACCCGAGCACCGCGATCGGTGGCGGGCCGGTGGCGTCCGCCTTGCCCGCCCGGACCAGCGCCGCCACCTCGGCCAGCCGTTGGTCGGTGCTGCCGGTCGTCGGTACCGGGACCAGCAGCGGGCTGACCAGGTTGCCCAGCGCCGGTCCGGCGTCCGGGTCCCCGTCGGTACGACGACCTGACACGGGCACGGTGACCACGACGGACTCGATCCGCTCACCCCGTCCCTCCAGCACACGACGGAGCGCCCCGGCGACCGCGACGAGGACCGCGTCGTTCGTCGTGGCGCCGTGCCGGTGCGCCGCAGCACGGAGACGCGCGTAGTCCGCGCGCACCACCGCCACGCGCCGGTCCGGACCCGTCCGCTGCGTCAACGAGGTGTCGGCGATCCGTGGCGGCCGCAGGCCTCCGCCGGCGCCCATCGAGGTACGGAGCAGGCGCCAGGACCGTCCGACCCCGCCGAGCGCTCGGGCCTTGGCGACGAGTGCGTCCGCCAGGAGGTTCCGGCCGGTCGGACGGGGCCGGGGGAAGGCGCGGTCCGTCGAGCCCGGGCCGGGGTCGACGAGGCCGGCCAGCACGGCCAGCCCGCCGATCCCGTCGGCGAGGACGTGGTGGAGCACGACCACCAGCGCGACCCTGTCGCCCTCGAGCCCCGGCACGAGGACCGCCGACCACAGCGGCGCACTGCGGCTCAACGGGCTCATCACCAGCGCGAGCGCAGTGTCGAGGAGCGCCTGCTCGTCGCCGGGCGGCCGGCACTCCACCTCGCGGACGTGGCGGCGGATGTCGAACGCGGCGTCGTCCACCCAGATCGGACCGCCGCAGCCGATGGGCACACCGACCAGCCGTTGCCGCAGGCGCGGGACGGCCTGGATCCGCTCCCCCACGAGATCCCGCACCCGCGCGAGCGTCAGGTGCCCGGACAGCTCGAGGACCACGCCGAACTGCTCGGGCACGTCACCGATGTCCATCGCCAGGAAGGCACGGTCGGTCGCGCTCGCCCGCTCGATGAGCGGCCGGGATGCCGGCGAGGGTGCCGGCCGCTGGCGGCTCGTGGCGCCCATACCGCCAGACAACGCCCGGCACGGCGGAGGCGGCAGAGGCCAAGGTCCCGCGGACGTCCTCCGTCGGGGCGGATCCGGGGGGCCGCCGACGACCGGTCCCGGGAGCGCCCCACGCGGGTCAGACGCCTTGCCCGAGCACCTCCGCACGCAGCCGCCGGCTCAGTCCGCTCGCCCGCTGGGCACGTCGCTCGACCGCCGCGCGCACCGAGGACTCCGGGCCCACGACCCGCACCTTCTTCTGGGCACGGGTGACCGCGGTGTAGAAGAGCTCCCGGGTCAGCAGCCGCGAGTCCTCCGGCGGCAGCAGCACGGTGACCTCTTCGGCCTGGCTGCCCTGGCTCTTGTGGATGGTGGTGGCGAACATCGTCTCCACGTCGCTCATCCGGCTGGTCGCGAAGCCGGCCAGCCCGTGCGACCCCGCGATGACGGCGCGCCTGCCCTCGGCCTCGCGGACCACGACGCCGGCGTCGCCGTTGTAGACCCCGAGCCCGTAGTCGTTGGCGGTCACGAGCAGGGGACGGCCGACGTACATCGGCTCGTAGAGCGGGTCGCCGGTCGCCTCGGCGAGCCAGTGCTCGGCCTGCTTGTTCCAGTGCCGCACGCCGTACGGTCCCTCGCGGTGCGCGCACAGCAGCCGGTGCCGTTCCAGCGCGGCTACCGCCGTCGCGGCGTCGCCGTCCTCCGCCGCCCGTCGGACCGCGAGCGCGGCCTCCAGCACCGGCTTCCGGAGCAGCGTGGCCGGGTCCTCGGACTCGACGTACTCCACCTCGGTCGAACCGGCCCGCAGCGCGGCGACGACGTCGTCCGCGGAGCCGTCGCGCAGGGCGGTGGCGAGCCGGCCGATCTCCTCGCCGAACCGGTGTGTCGTGGCCAGCCGCACCACCGGGCTCGACTCAGCGCCGGCGAAGCCGGACACCAGGTCGGACAGCACGGCGCCCGCGTCGACCGAGGCTAGCTGGTCGGGGTCCCCCACCAGGATCAGCCGGGCGTCCGGCCGGACCGCCTCGACCAGGCGGGTCATCATCGTCAGCGAGACCATCGACGTCTCGTCGACGACGATCACGTCGTGCGGCAGCCGGTTGGCCCGGTGATGGCGGAACCGGGTGCCGTTGTCGCGACGTGTGCCGAGCAGCCGGTGCAGGGTGGAGGCTTCGAGGGTCCCGAGCCGCTGGCTGTCCTGGGGCGCGAAGTCCTTGCCGGCCTGGGCGACGGCCTCCTGGAGGCGGGCGGCCGCCTTCCCTGTCGGCGCGGTCAGCGCGATCCGCAGGGTGTCGCCGGTGCGCGAGGCCTGCTCGGAGAGCAGCGCGAGGAGGCCCGCCACGGTGGTCGTCTTGCCCGTGCCCGGCCCACCGGTGAGGACGGTGGTCCACTGCAGGGCAGCGCGGCGTGAGGCCTCCCGCTGCTCGGCGTACTTCTCCTCCCCGAACACCCGCTGCAGACCCGCCGCCAGGACAGCGGTGTCGACCAGCGGCGGCGGCTGGGTGAGCCGTCGTCGGAGGTCGGCGCAGAGCTCGACCTCCTGGTGCCGGTAGCGGTCGAGGTAGAGCAGGTCGAACTCCCAGCGCAGAACGCCAGCGTCGGCCAACGGGCTCTGGACCAGCGCCGACACCCACGCGTCGTGGGCCGGCCAGACCAGCTCCGGTGCTAGGTCGGGGACGGCCGCGAGGTCCAGGCACACCGACCCGTGCCGCACCGCCCGGGTTGCCAACGCGGTCGCGAGCAGGACGCGTTGGTCGGCCTCGCCGGTCAGCTGGCCGAGCCGCCGCGCCACGTGCACGTCGGCCGCGGTCAGGACCCCGGCGTCGTTGAACTCACGCAGCACGCCCCCCGCACGCAGCGCCAGCCGGCGGTCGTAGGGGTCGGTGACCTCGAAGAGCTCGGTCATGCCACTCCCTCCACCGGGCCGCCCGGACCGTCCGGCGCGACACCGTCGAGCAGGTCGGAGAGCGCCGCGACCAGCGCCGCCGGCGGCCGCCACGAGAACACCCCGCACGGGTGCCCGTCGACCACGGGGGTCTCGGGCCCGCACATCCCGCGAAGGTAGAGGTACAGCACGCCACCGAGGTGCGTGGCCGGGTCGTACCCCGGCTGCCGCCAGCGCAGGAAGCGGTGCAGGACCACGGCGTACAGCAGCGCCTGCAGCGGGTAGTCGGAGTGGCCCATCGCCTCGTTCAGCACGGCGGGCCGGTAGTCGTCGGAGGTCAGCGGCGGGCCGCCCTCGCCGGGGAAGCCGCCCAGCCAGTTCGTCTTGTAGTCCACGACGAGATACCGCGTCGCGCCGCCTGACGGGATCCGCAGCACGACGTCGACGGACCCGGTGAGGTAGCCCCGCAGGTCCTGTCCGCCGAGCCCCGGCGCGGCCAACGCGTCGGCGTAGGCGAGCAGCGGGTCGCCCTCCGGCAGGTGCGTGCGCAGCAGCGGCGCCACGTCGCCCAGGGTCACCGGCGCGGCCGGGTAGCCACGCACGTCGCCGCCCGACAGCGGTAGCTCGAACTCCATCTCCCGGAGCCGGTCGCGCAGCGGGATCCGCCGCAGCGAGGTGCCACCGGCGAGGGGGCCGAGCGGGCTGTCGCACACGGCCACCAGCGCGTCCGCGAGCTCCTCGCGGTCGAGCGCGACCGGCCACCGGACCAGCTGCTCGACGATGTGGTCCAGCAGCTCGACCCGGAGGTCCGTTGCCTCGGGGTCGGCGTGCTCGAGCACCGCGTGCACGAGCGAGCCGAACGTCGCCCCCACCGGCAGCCCGCCCATCGGCGACACCACCGCGTCCGGCGAGGGCTCGGGTGTGGGCTCGACGACCGTGCTCAGGTCCGGCTCGTCCTCCTTCGGCCGCTCCTCCGGCTCGCTGCCCACCCGGGCGTGGGCCGGCTCCGGCTCGGTCGGCACCGAGCTCAGCGAGGTGTACGACGTACGCCTCCACGTCGTGTCGACGGAGCGGGTGAACGTGCGCACCGACAACGGCCGGTCGTCGGCGGGCAGCGCCACGTCGGGCAGAGGCGCCGGCCGTGCCTCCTCCCACGACGGCCCGCCGAGCCCCCTCCACACGTCGAGAATCCGCGCGACGTCCGCCTCGGCATGCAGCTCCTGCGAAGGCTTCACGTCCGGCCAGCCCGGCTGGCGGCCGAACAGCATCCGCTGCAGCGCCGAGCACGGGGTGTTCCGCGGGGCGGGCGCCCACCAGGCCACCACCTGCGAGCGCGCACGGGTCATCGCGACGTACAGCAGCCGCAGCGACTCACCGTCGTCCTCGAGCATCGCCCGGGCGACGTTCCCCGGCCACTGCGGGCCACCGGAGCCGACGTCGATGCAGCGCCGGCCGCCGTCGCCGTCGGCGGTGGAGTGGAACAGCGGCACCGCCGGCTTCTGGGGGAAGCGGTCCCACAGCGTCGGCAGGTAGACGACGGGGTACTCCAGACCCTTGCTGCCATGGATGGTCACCAGCTGAACCGCGGCAGCGTCGCTGTCGAGGCGGCGGGTCCGGTCACCGGCGACCTCGACCTTGTCGTCGGCCATCTGGCCGCGCAGCCAGGTGAGCAGTGCGACGAGACCCAGCCGGTCCTCCGACGCCACCTGGTGCAGCGACTGGCCGACGTGGCGCAGGTCGGTGAGCAGCCGCTCGCCGTTGACCTGGGACAGCACGCGCGCGGTGAGACCAGACGCGGTCGCCGCCTCGAGAACCGCGGCCACGCCCCGGGTGGCGAACAGCTCGGCCCAGTCGCGCACCAGCTCGGCCACCCGGTCGGTGAGCGCGTCGCCGCCCTCGTCGAGCTCGACGGCGGTGTGCCCGAGGAAGCAGGTCAGCGCCGCGCTGCGCACCCGAGCGGACCGGTGGGGCTGCTCGAGCGCCTCCAGCAGCTGGAGCCACTCGGTCGCGGCAGGCGTCGCGAAGACGCTGCCGCTCCCGGCCACCACGGCCGGGACGCCGATCTCGGCGAGCGCGCGCTGCACTTCCTGGAGGTCGCCGTTCTTGTAGGCGATCACCGCGACGTCGCGAGGCTGAAGCGGCCGTCCGTCGAACCGTGCGTCGGAGGTCAGCAGCCGCTTGATGTCACGGGCGACGTCGGCGTACACGTGCGGCCGGATGTCGGCGACCGCGAGCTTGGTGGTCGGCCGCCTCCCCAGCACCTCGCGGCTGACCACGCGCAGCCGGAACGGCGCCCCGGCGTCGGTCAGCCGGGAACCCTGGTGGGAGGCACTCACGTCCCGGACCACGATCTGCGGGTCACCGAGCGCGGCACCGCGCATCATCACCTGGAGCGAGTCGACGAGGGCGGCGTCCGACCGCCAGTTGGTGCCGAGCGTCTTGCGGGTGTGCGCGGTGGCGGCGGCCTGGAGGTACGTCGTCACGTCGCCGCCGCGGAAGGCATAGATCGCCTGCTTGGGGTCACCGATGAGCACCATCGTGGCGTGGCCCGAGAAGGCCCGGTCGAGCACCTGCCACTGAACCGGGTCGGTGTCCTGGAACTCGTCGACGAGGACGACCTTCCACCGCTGCCGCATCCGCTGCCGCGCGGGCGCTTCGTCCGACAGCAACGCGTCGGCGAGCTGGGACAACAGGTCGTCGTAGCTGAGCACGCCCAGCCGACGCTTGCGGCGGTCGAGCTCGGCGCGGACCTCGGCGGCGAAGCCCCGCCGGCGACCCGGGAGTGACTCGGGCTCGGCGTCCTGCGGCTCCAGCCAGGCCTGCGGGTCGTTGACCGCCGCGCGGGCGAGCCTCAGCGCGTCCTTGTGGGAGAACGGCGGCTCGTCGTCGCCGGCCGCGAACTCGCGCAGGTACAGGTCGTCGACGACCTCCTGCAGGAGGTCGTCGAGGTCCTCGACCAGCGTGGCGTTGGCGTCGGTGTCGCCGGCGACCCCGAGGCTGCGCAGCACCATGTGGCAGAACTGGTGCGTCGTCGCGATGGTCGCGGCGTCGAACGAGCCGAGCGCGTCGCGCAGCCGCTGCCTGCGCCGGGCGACCTCCGCCGTTGTCGTGTCGAGGAGCAGCGCGACCAGGTCGGAGGCCGGCGTCTCGTCGGGCCGCGCGAGGGCGTGCTCGGCCTCGACGAGCTGGGCGCGGACCCGCTCCCGGAGCTCCTGGCTGGCGGCGCGACCGAAGGTGACGACGAGCATCTGGTCGAGGGTGGCGATCCCCTCTGCGACGTACCTGGTCACCAGCGCCCCGATGGTCCACGTCTTGCCGGTGCCGGCGCTGGCCTCGAGCAGCGTGGTGCCCGTGGGCAGCGGCTCGCAGATGTCGAAGACCTCGAGGTCGTCGGGGGCCCCGCCCGTGGAGGCGACTCTCGTCTGTCGGCTCACAGCGGTCCCACTCTCTCGGCTCCCTCGAGCAGCGGCTGCCAGAGGCGCCAGGCGTACTGCCCGAGCCGGTGCGGCTCGTCGTTCCAGGTCTCGTCGGGGCGCGGCGGTGTCAGCAGGCACTCCAGCGGCGCCGCCTGGCCGAAGACCCGAACGTGGGCGAGGTCGTCGTCCTCGCCGGGGATCCCGGTCGGGGAGAACCGGTCGGTCTCCCAGTCCTTGCGGGCCTTGTCGAGCGGGTCGGTCTGCGCCCCCCGGCGCCGGATGAGGCTCGCCTCGGCGTACGCGCACGCGGTCCTCACCGGCAGCGGGAGCGGCTCACGCATCCCCCGGTCGTAGATGTCGACGAGGTCGCGCAGCCATCCCGCCGCGCGGTGGTCGAGCGGCCCGGACAGGGCACGGGTGGTGCCGGCCCGACCGCGCCCGAGCGCGTGGGCGGTCCAGCTCTCGTCGGGCCGGCCCACGCTCAGCGCCAGCAGGTCGATCCACGCGCGCAGCCGGTGCTTGGCCGCGAGCCGGGAGTAGGTGACGGTCACGACCCGGTTCCCGAAGATCGAGGACACCGTGCCGGTGAGCCGGCGTCCGCCGCCGACCTCGATGTCCACGTCGAGGGTGCGCGGGGCCCCCTGGCGCAGCCCGTTCGCCTGGATGACGAGCGGCCGCACCTCCTCCTCGACCGCGCGCAGGGTGCGGGCGCCGAGCTCGCCGGGCGGGAGGAGACCGCGCATCCGCTCGGCCCGGACGCTCGTCGCCGGGTCGGTGCCGCCGAGGACCGCGGTGAGCAGCCGGTCGCCGATCGCCCACTTCTCGAGGCCGTCGAGGGTGATCGGGATCGCGTCGAGGGTCTCCTCGGCCTCGAGCGGTGAGGAGACGTCGAGCCGCGAACGCAGGAACGCCCTCACCGGGTGGGCGAAGAACGCCTGCAGGTCCTCCAGCGCGATGTCCTCCAGCGGTCGCGCCGGCAGCGGACCGGTCACCAGCGTGGTCACCGGTTCGCGGGGCTCCCGGGCCGCCTTCGCGCCGGCGAGAGCAGCCCGGTCGAAGCTGAACGGCTCGCTGCCGGCCAGCTCGCCCGGGACGAGGTTGCGGACGTCGAACGGCTGGAGCGGGTGCTTGACCAGCACGTGATCGCGCACCGGCTCGGCGGCGGTGACGTCGAGGGTGTCGAGCAGCTCACCGAGGGGCACGGCCGGGGGTCGCAGCGCGCCGGTGTGCTCGTTGGCGCCGGTGTAGGTGACCACGAGCGTCTCCCGGGCGGCGAGGATCGCGTCGAGGAACAGCTGACGGTCCTCGCTGCGCAGGTCGCGCTCACCGGTCATCGGGTTCCGCGCGAGCACGTCGTCGCCGTCGGCGGAGCTGGTGCGCGGGAAGACACCGTCGTCGAGGCCGACGAGGCACACCACGCGATGCGGCACCGAGCGCATCGGAACCATCGTGCAGACGGTCAGCGTGCCGGTGCGGAAGTTCGACCGCGTGGGCCGGCCGCCGAGCCGGTGGGCAAGGAGGTTGCGCACGTCGGCGAGGAGCAGCGGGGTGCTCTCACGGTCGCCGGCAGCGCGCGTCGAGACCTCACGGGCGGAGTCGTGCATCCGGGCCAGCTCCCTGTCGAGCTGCGCCTGCTGCCACGCGTCGCGCGGCGCCACCTCGGCCAGCTGGCCGACCACCTCGGAGAGCGCGGTCGTCCACTGCTCGATGGTCGACGCCGTGGACGCTGCCCGGACGAACGCGTGCAGGCGGTCGACGTACTCGGCGAAGCGACCGACCAGGTCGATGTCGCCGCTGGACACGTCGTCGACCGGCAGCGCACCGTCGACCAGCCGCTGCTCGTCCTCGGCCATCGCGACGCCGAGAAGGATCCGGCCGAGCCCGGTCCACCACGTGTTGTCGCCGATGGTCAGCCCGTAGACACCGCGGTGGGGCGTGTCGAGACCCCAGCGGATGCCGGCCTGGTCGACCCATAGCGTGAGCTGTGCGAGGTCGTCGTCGGTGAAGCCGAAACGACGGCGGACCGGCTCCGCCGACGCGAGGTCGAGGACCTCGGTCGCGGTCACCCGACCGCCGGCCAGCTCCACGAGGGCGGCGGCGAGGGTGAGCAGGGGGTTGATGCTGGTCGGCGCCCGGTCGGCGAGGCGGACGCGCATCCGGTGGGCCGGGTGCCCCTCCCCGGCTCCCGCGACGTCGGCGAGCCCGAAGCCGGCGTGCACCAGCGGTGCGTACGCCTCGATGTCGGGGCACATCACGAGGATGTCGCGCGGCTCCAGCGTCGGGTCGTCCTCGAGCAGCCCGGCCAAGACCTCACGGAGTACGTCGACCTGGCGGGCCGAGCCGTGGCAGGCGTGCACCTGCACCGACCGATCGCCGGCCCGATGGACGCGTGCCTCCCTCGTGGCGGCGTCCGGCTCGGTGTTGGCGCGCAGGTCGTGCTGGAGCCAGCCGAGCAGCGTGGCGGGCTCGTCGTCGACCTGCCCGACCGGCTCGACCACGGTCCTCTCCCCGGCCGCCGAGAGCGTGCGCTGCAGCTCGCGGGCGTCGCGCCCCAGGGACCCGAGCAGCGGATGCCGGACCAGCTCGCTCGACCGGTCCTCCTCACGCGGCGCGGGACCGGCCGCAGCGACGTGGGTCAGGTCCTGCCACAGCGCCGCCGAGACCTGCGGCAGCCAGAGGTGCACGTCGCGAAGCTCACCGAGCGCGCCGAGCAGCTCGACCTCGGTGACCGGGAGACGGGTGTGGCCGAACAGCGACAGCCGGGGCGGGAGGTCGAGCCCGTCTCCGCCGCTGCGCAGCCTGTCGAGCGTCTCGGCGTGGCGGACGTCCGGGGGCCTCTCCCCCACCCGGTCCACCAGACGCCGCCACAGCTCGGGCTGCCAGAGCAGGTCGTCGTCGAGCTTGTTGCCGGCGCCGTCGGTGTCCAGGCCCTCCCGCCAGTCTCTGACCAGCCGGGGCCGCTGCACGGCGTACGACGCGAAGAGACCGGCAAGCCTGCGCGCGACGGAGTAGCGCCGGCTGCGGCGCAGGTCGCCCTCGTCACCGTCGACGCCGTGGCCGAGGTGTGTCGCGAGCGTCGCGCACCACGGCTCCCCCATCGCCTCGTCGATCACCTCCAGCAGCGGCCAGACCATCCGGTCGGGGTCCCAGGCGTCGTCGCGCTCCTTGCCGAGCAGCATCGCCACCAGCGAGTGGGGGCTGAGGAAGCGCACGCCCGCGCACACCCCGTCGCCGCCACGCGCGCCCGTGCCGAGCCGGTGCGAGAGCCGCTGGGTGAGCCACCGCTCGACGCCGCGCGCGGGCACGACCACGAGCTCCTCGGCGAACGGGTCCTCGAGGGGGGACCCGAGGAGGTCGCCCAGACCGTCGGCGAGGAGGTCGGTGCGCTCGGCGCGATGGATCCGCAGTGTCACGCGTTGCAGGATGTCACGGCCCGCCGACAGATCCGACGACGTCCGGCGGGTCGCGGCGCTTCGCCGGAGCCTCTGGCCGACCGACCGATTGCGCGGTGCGCCGCGCCCGCCCCGCGGCACCCAGCCCACGAGCTGCCGCACAGATCCGATACGAGTCCTCAGAAGTAGTTCAGTTGCTTGATCCAAGTAGTCAGTTAGGACTACTGCCAACTGCCCGTTAAGACCATTTCGATACGGACTGCGAGCCTCTTTACCAGTTCGGCCTCATTGCTAGGTCTTTGCACACATCCTCGTACCTGCACCCAAAACAAACCAAGGAACAGGAACGACCATGACAGATCTCGGGACCGAGCAGACCCCCGCCTCGAACAAGGACGCCAAAGCGCAAGCCAAGGCTGCCAAGGCCTACGCGAAGGCGACGCGCCCGTGGTTCAAGAAGAAGCGCTTCATTCTCCCCATCGGCGTTGTCGCGATTGCCGCGATGGCTGCGGCCGGCGGTGGCGACGAAGGCGCGGAGCCGACCGTTGCCTCCGCCTCTGGCACCGAGTCCGGCAGCGACGCGAAGGAAGCCAGTGCCCCCGAGGCGACGCCGGGCGTGAATGACGCGGTCCGCGACGGCAAGTTCGAGTTCACGGTCAAGAAGGTGGACTGCGGAAAGACCCAGATCGGCACTTCCATGTTCGGCACCAAGGCCCAGGGTCAGTTCTGCCTGGTCAACGTCAAGGTGGAGAACATCGGAGACGAGGCCCAAAGCATGTTCGGTGACAACCAGCTCATGTTCGACCAGGAGGGCCGCGAGTTCTCTGCCGACACCGAGGCCGCCATCTACATGGACAACGCCCAGACGCTGTGGGAAGAGATCAACCCCGGCAACTCGATCAACGGCGTTGTTGTCTTCGATGTGCCCAAGAACGCGATCCCCAGCTCGATCGAGCTCCACGACTCCATGTTCAGCGACGGCGTGACCGTCTCCCTGACGAAGTAACCCCTTGCTCGTCGGATGGCAGGCCGGTTCGCGTCGCGACCGGCCGGCCATCGCGATTGCGCCGACCGACTCCGGCCGGCAAGGCGAAGCCGCGGAGCCACGGCTGCTGGAGCTCCGACGGTTTGTGCGCCCCCGCCGCCGGGTACGGCGCCGTGATGTCCCACCGGTCGATCGTCGACGAGCTGCTCGAGGAGCACGGGCAGACCTACGCCGCCGAGGCCGGCATCGACCTCGACGACGAGCCCGCCGCCCTGTTCCAGCTCCTGGTGCTGACCCAGCTGTTCTCGACCCGGATCTCCGCCGACATCGCGGTGGCCGCGGCACGCGAGCTGTTCGAGGCGGGCTGGCGAACGC
>DASTPU010000228.1:0-72450 GCA_035762105.1 Nocardioidaceae bacterium
GACCGGCTTCCACCACCGGACCAAGACCCACGGCGGCTGGCAGGTCGCACAACCCTTCCCCGGCATCTACCTGTGGCTGAGCCCCCACGGGTCGGTGTTCCTCGTCGACAACACCGGCACCCGCCAGGTCCGCCGACCCCAACCCACCGGACACACCCGCACCGACCTCGGCCCACCCGGCCAGAGCCCACCCACCCTCGCGCTCGCCAGGATCAACGACGACTGGGTCGCCTGAGCCGCGACGAGCACTCGCCGATCAGACGCTGTGGTCGGGCAGCCGCAGAAGCGCTTCCTCGAGCAGACCCTCCGGAAGGTCCGCGGCGGCGAGGCCGTACCTGGTGTCGTAGGTATCGAGCACCACCTTCTCGACGCCCTCCAGCGACAGCCCAGGGACCTCCTCCACGAGAGACCCCACCGACGCCACGTCGAACGGCAGGTCTAGATGCCCGTAGACCTCCCCCAGCAACGGGCGCAGCACCGCCGCGTCGCCGAAGACGAGCACCGCACTGAACAGCCACGCCCCCCGCACCATCCGCTGCGCGGTGCCGACGAGCTTCACGACACCGCGCGCGTTGATGCTGTGCGAGCCCGGGCAGTACTCCCCCGGCACCTCACCGATCCGAGCGTCGACACCGAGCGCCGACAGCATCCCGGTCCAGAGCTCTCCGAACTCGCCGAACCGCCCTTCCAGACCTGACGGCCATTCCGGGTCGGGGCTCACGTGGTCGACCACCAAGGCCGAGGTCGTGTAGGCGACGGCCCGCCCACCCGATGCGCGCACACACGGCGAGAACCCTTCCCGTCGTACGACGTCAACGGCATCGGCGAAACCTGCGAGCCGGACGTCACGCCGCCCGAACGCCACAGCCGGTCCCGAAGGCCGGTACACCCGCAGCATCGGGCCGGCGTCCCCACGGGCGACCCGCCTCATCATGGCGTCGGCCATCGCCATCTCGAGCGCCTGGTCGACCGGCACCCCATCATCACTCGACAGGGCGCCCCGCAGCAGCATCACGCCCGCAACACTAGACGCGCTCGATCAGCCCCATCGCATCGTGGGGCGCGTACCCCTTCGCGTCGTTGTCGAAGTAGACGTAGACGTCCTGCCCCAGGTCCGCCCACCGCCGCACCTTCTCGGCCCACCGGTCCAGCGCCTCGGACGAGTACCCGCTGACGTAGAGCTCGGTGTCGCCGTGGAGCCGGACGTACATGTGGTCCGAGGTGACCTCCTCCACCAAAGGGAACTTGCCGGCCGTGTCCGCCACGACGTAGGCGATGTCGTGGGCCCTGAGGAGCTCGACCGCCTCCGGCGTCACGAAGGTCTCGTGCCGCACCTCGAGGGCGTGACGCATCGGTCGGTCGTCCTCGGCGACGGTGAGCGCTCGGTCGTCCGGCACCTTGGCGTCGTGCTCCTTCGCGAGCTCGGCCGCCTCGCCCGTCGTACGCGGCAGCAGGTCGAAGAACGCCGACAGCCTCTGCGAGTCGAACCCGAGGTTCGGCGGCAGCTGCCACAGCACAGGTCCGAGCTTCGGACCCAGAGCGAGCACACCGGAGGCGAAGAAGTTGGCCAGCGGTGTCTCCACCCCGGCGAGCTTCTTCATGTGCGTGATGAACCGCCCACCCTTCACCGCGAACACGAAGTCGTCCGGTGTCTGCTCCCGCCAGGCGGTGTACGACGAGGGCCGCTGCAGCGAGTAGAACGACCCGTTGATCTCGATGGACCCGAACCGCTCGGCGGCATAGGCCAGCTCGCGTCGCTGCACGAGGCCCTTGGGGTAGAAGTCGCCGCGCCAGCGCGGGTAGCTCCACCCGGAGATGCCGATCCGGATCCGTCCCACGGGAACGCCTGTACCCACACTCCTGAGTACCAGAACCCCTGCGGCGTCGGGCCGGTTCGGGTCTACTTGTCGCCGTGAAGCGTCTCCTGCACGGCCTTCTGGGCCTGGCCGTTCTCGCCCTCGTCGTCTTCCACGTGGGTGGCGGCTGGTACTTCGCCGGCCAGATCCACGCCGACGCGCTCGCGGTCCGCGACGACACGCCCGCACCGGACGCGACCCGAGAGGCCGAGCGGGTCCTCGGCAAGCAGGTGCGCACGGTGGAGTACAGCTCGAGCGTCGGCACCTTCCCGGCCTGGTTCGTGCCCGGTGACGACTCGACCTGGGCGATCCTCACCCACGGCAAGGGCGGGGAACCGTCGGAGACGCTCCGGGCGATGCGTACGACGGTCGCGCTCGGCATGCCCTCGATGGCCATCAGCTACCGCAACGACAGCGGACTGCCCGAGGACCCCACAGGCTTGTACGGCTACGGGAGCACCGAGTGGCGCGACCTCGAGGGCGCCGTGCGCTACGCCCTCGACCACGGCGCGAAGGACGTCGTGCTCGTCGGCTACAGCATGGGCGGGGCGATCACCGCGGCCTTCCTCGACCGCTCCGACCTCGCCGACGCCGTGTCCCGGGTCGTCCTCGACTCCCCCATGCTCGACCTCGGCGAGACGGTCAGCTTCGGCGCGTCCCAGCGCACCCTGCCCGCCGTCGGCGAGCTGCCGGCATCCCTCACCTGGACCGCGAAGCAGCTCGCGTCGGCACGGTACGACGTCGACTGGGACGCGCTCGACTACGTCGGGGAGCCGGACTGGCTCGACGTCCCCGCCCTCGTGATCCACGGCGACGCCGACCTCACCGTGCCGCTGCGGACCAGCATCTGGCTGTCCCGTCGCCACGAGGACCTCGTCGAGCTCGTCGTCTTCCAGGACGCCGGCCACGTCAGGGCCTGGGACGAGGAGCCGAAGAGGTACGCCCGGGAGCTACGCGCGTTCCTGTCCTGACAGCCACCGCTCGATCGCGCCGAACGGCTTCTCCCAGCCGTCGTCGAGCATGAGGTCGTGCCCCATCCCCGGGAACTCCTCGAGCTCCGCGTCGTACCGCCGCGCGGTCCTGCGCACGTCGGCGATCGGCACGAGCCGGTCCTCCGGCGTCCCGAGCACCAGAACCGGCGCGCCGTTGACCGGCTTGCGCTGTGGGCGGTGCAGCAGCAGCTGGTACTGCGCCAGCGGCGACTCCGGCCCCATCCGGTCGCTGTAGGCGTCGGCGGTCGCGGGATCGAGCCGCTCGAAGAGGTACGACGGACGCAGCGGGAGTGACATGAACGCCACGATGCGCAGCGCGTCCACGGGATGCCGGCGCGCCACCGACAGCAGGGACCCCAGCGCGGGATGTGCCGGGACCGGTGAGACCAGGACACCGGCACGCACCGGATGGCGGGCCATCACCATCTGCGTCACGAGCCCGCCCATGCTGTGCCCGACCACGACCGGCGGCTCGGGCAGCGCCGCCGCCGTCCGGATCACGTCGGACACGTAGTGGCCCATCCTGGAGCCGCGCAGCGAACCCTCGGAGTCGCCATGACCCCGCAGCGACACCGCGTGCGCGGGATAGCCGGCCGACGCCGCGGCGTCCATCCAGTTCTCCCAGCACCACGCGCCGTGGCCCAGGCCGTGCACGAACAGCAACGGCGGCCTGCCCGTCGGCTGCGACGGCGTGCGGCTGAGGACCTCGAGCTTCGGGTGCGTCATGGTCGGCAGTGTTCCACGTCGGCTCAACGCCGGGCGGCTGCGAGCAGCCGGCGGTGCTGCACGAGAAGCTGCTGCGCGTGGTCGAGCCTGGCCCCCGCCTTCGCGACGAGGAGCGTGTCGTCGTTCACGAGCCCCTCCAGCGCAAGCTCCAGCCCGCGCTGCTGCTCAGCGAGGCTGGCGAGCAGCTTCCTGTGGGCCCGGCCGAGCGCCTTCCCGCGCACCTCGATCGCCTCGGCCTCGTCGACCAGGTCGGCGTACTCCGGGACGATCTCCTCCAGGACCGCGCGGACCCTGGCCTGCCCGGCGTAGCCCCTGCCCTGGACATGGGCGAACCGCTTCTCCAGCACGTCCGACTCCTTCCGGAGCGGGTCCAGCGTCGCGTCGTACTCCTTGACGGAGTCGACCTCCGCCGCAGCGGCGGCTGCCCGCTGCCCCCCGCCGTCCTGCTGCAGCAGGGTCGCGAAGCCGCCTGCGACGGACCCGAGCGCGACCACGGCGGCGGTCACCGCTGCAGACCCCACCCAGCTCCCACGCCGGTCACGCACGTGCCGCTCCCGGACGCCCCGGTCCCGCGTCCGCCGTTCGCGGAGTCGCAGCTCCAGGGACGGCTCTGCCCTCCGCTTCCCCCGCGCTGCCCTCTTCCCCCCGGCCCGGGCGCTCAGGGCAGCTTCCTGGTCCGGCGGCGCAGGGCCGCGGCGGTGAGCATCGCGGGGCCGAGCACGACCGCACCTGCGGCGAGGCCGGTCGCACCCTGACGCGAGGGACGCTTCGAGGCAAGGTCCTGCGGCTCCAGCGGCGGGACGCTCAGCCCGGCACCGGAGAACCGGTACACGTCGAAGCCGCGCACGAGGTCGTTGCCGTAGCCGAAGAACGAGCCGTCGGCGGCGATCCGGTTGGTCTTGAACGACCAGGTGTCGGAGTCCGGGAGCACGTAGTGGCCGACCTCGCGCATCCCTGCCCCGTCACCGATCCCGACCGTGACCGGCGAGCCCTCCAGGTCGGCGAGACCGGAGATGTCTACGACGCGCACGCCCTGGGCGTACCACGCGATCGTGAGCAGCTCCTGGTCCGGGTGGACGCGCAGCACGTGCGAGGTGCACGTCGCGCCGTCCTGCACGGTCGCCGCGGGGATGAACCAGGTGCCGATCTTCTCCGGCGCCTGCTCCAGGTCGCCGGTGATGTCGTACAGGTGCAGGCCGCCACCAGGGCATTCGGCGCTTGCCGCGGCGCCGGCGCGCTCGTCGGTCACGATGAGCACCTCGCGCCTGGTGCCGTCCTCGCGCGTCAGCGTGACCGGGTCCGACTGGTGCGCGACGTTGACCGCAGGGTCGACGATCTGGCCGACCTGCTTGGGACTCTCCGGGTCGGTCGTGTCGAGGATCAGCGTCTGCGACAGCGCCGCCGAGTAGGCCCGGGTCCCGCGCCTGTTGAACGTGATGTCGTGCGACTCCGAGCCGAGCGAGGTGGGCACGAACGGGATCGCGAAGTCCTGCACCTTCCGCGGCTGCTCGGGCTGGGAGATGTCGTAGATGGTGATCGTCGGCGCGGTGCTGGTGGCCAGGTCCGAGTTGGAGTTGTAGAGGTACCTCCCGCTCGGGTGCACGGTCATGTTGTGCGACCCGCGCGGCACCGCCAGGTAGCTGACCGTCTGCGGCGAGGTCGGCGTGGTCAGGTCCACGATCACCGTGCCCGCGGCGTCAGGCCCGAGCTTCAGGTCTCGCCCGCACCTCGACGCGGCACCCTCCTCACCGAACGTGCCGTCGGCGGTGTAGCTCGCGAGGATCCGGCGGCCGTGCTTCCACACCTGGATGTCGCCCTGGCTGACCGCGCAGTCGTACACGGCCGCGATGAAGGGCTTCCGCGGGCTGGTGATGTCGACGATCTGCATCCCGCCGCGCAAGGTGCCGGCGAGCGCGTACTCCCTCTTCCCGACCTTGAGGAACTCGATGTCCGAGCCGTTCTGCGCCTCGCCGGACCCGTCGTACTGGAGGTTCGCGACCAAGGACATCTCCTCGCCGGTCCCTGTCTCCGCCACGGTGTCACCGCGGGTGTTCGTGGGGAGGTCGCCTTCCTGCTCGCCGTGGGCGAGTGCGGGTGTCGCGGTGAGAGCCGTCAGCGCAAGCGCCGCCGTTCCCACCAGTGCGCCGAGAAGAGGTCGAGTCATGCCGTCGCCTTCGCACGAGGGGATCCAACGTGCTCTTCAACGACACGGATGGCGAAGGGTTACCCCGAGACCGACTTCCCGTTGATGCTGTAGATGCCGAGCTTCCCGTCGTCCATCTCGACGACCACCATCGTCACCTGGTCCATGGCGACCAGGCCCTCGAGCTCCACGCCGTTGGTCTCCACGGCGCCGTCCTCGTCGTAGTCACCGGCCGCCTCGGCGTCGAGCTGCGCCACAGCTCCGAGGTCGAGCAGCTCTCCGGCGAGGTAGTAGGCGCCGTCGGACTTCGTGAGCTTGCCGCTGGTCTCGTACGGCGCCGGGTCCGGCTCCTCGGTCGGGGTCGGTTTCGGTGACGGCTTCGGGGTCGGTGAGGGCGAGGGCGACGGCGAGCTGGTCGGCTTCGGCGACGGCTTGGGCGCGGGCTCGGCCTCCTGCTCCGCCTCCGCGGCCTCTGCAGCCTCCGCCAGCCGGCGACGCTCGCGACGTTCCTCCCGGAGCTTGGCCTGCTTCGCAGCACGGCGTTTCCTGCGCAGCTCGGCGAGCTCCTCCTCCGACGGCGGCGGGGCCGGGATCACGAAGACCCCCGTCCGGTAGCCGACCTCGAAGGCCTGCACCAGCGCGACGTAGTACTCGTCCTGGTTGTAGCGGTAGATCGCCGCCGCCTGCGTGCTCGGGTAGAGCAGGCTTCCCGAGCCGGAGCAGAGGTACGACGCGGCCGCTGCCGCGGCGTCGTCGAGGTCGTGCGGGGACATCCGCCCGTCGTCGTCACCGTCCCGGGCGGCGAACTCCCAGGTCGAGGGGATGAACTGCATCGGGCCCACCGCTCGGTCCCACTTCCTGTCCCCGTCGAGCCTGCCGTCGTCGGTGTCACGGATCGCCGCCACCGGGCCGGCGCCGTTCAGCTGGACCCCGATGATCCGGGGCCTGCTGTACCCGTCGGCGCCGAGCCGTGCCCCGCCGTACCGGCCGTGGTCGGACTCCACGCGGCCGATCCCGGCCAGGAGGGTCCACGGCAGCTGGCAGCCGGGGTCGCTCAGCGCGATCTGCGCCGCGGCACGGCGGTAGGCCTTCTCGGCCGCCTTGGGCAAGCCGTTGTCGCCGAGCTCGCTGACCTCCCAGAGCCGCCCCTTCGGGGAGAGCTTCTCCTCGCCCTTGCCGTCCCGCGAGCGGGAGATCCGGGCCGGACCGGCCGAGAGCACGGCGGCCTGCGCGACCGAGTAGTAGTCGGCGTTGTGCTCGAACGGGTCCTCCGTGAAGGCCGGCTCGGGCTGCGCCGACGCGCCGACGTGGGCGGCGGGCGTGCTCGGTGCCGAGGCGACCGCGACGACGGGGGCGAGCGCGAGTGCCAGCACAGCACTCAGCGGACCCCTGACCCGACGTCCCCACGCAGTCGTCATCGCGCAATCACATCCCGTCCTTACCCGGACATCACGCTAGGTAACGGAACGATCTCGGCGCAGGGGTTCGCCCGGATACAGCCCGTTCGGGCTATGTGTTCTCCAGCACGTCGAACCGGATCCCGGCCTTCGTCAGGCGGTCGAGGAGGTTGGCTGCCATGGCGGCCGCGGGGGTGACGCTGCCGGAGGTCGGTGGGTTGTCGTCGAAGGCGAGGCACAGCGCGGACTCGGCGAGCATCTTCGCGGTCTCGTCGTAGCCCGGGTCTCCTCCGGACACCTCGGTGACGACCCGGCGCCCGCCGCCCTCACCGACGAACCGCATCCGGAACCAGGACCTCTCCCGGCGCTCCTCGCTGGGCCCCTCGCCCTGCGGGACGCGGCTGATCAGCAGCTTGCGCAGCGGCGGGACCTGGGCCGCGGCGGCGAGCGCGCCGACTCCCGCCACCCCACCGACCGCGACGGGCAGGTGCTTCACCGCGGCGTAGTGGGCGTACTCGAAGTCGGGGCCGTACCGGTCGAGCGCCGCCGCCGACCGCTTCACCACGAGCGGGTCGATGGTCGGGAGCGGCACGAGCCACCAGCCGGTGGAGCGGTCCCGGTGCGGCGGGCGGGCCACGGCCCGGACCTTCCTGCCCTCGGCCCGGCGCTCGAGGTGACGACGCTCGGAGGCCGCCTGCCTCGTCTGCCGCGCCCGGGAGAAGGCGGTCATCGCCGAGGCGAAGGTGCCGCCGGAAGGCCGGCCACCGGCCCGGAGCATGCCGCGGACCCGCAGCGGCGCGCCCTCGGGCAGCCGCTGCACGGTGAACCACACGCCGAGGTCGTGCGGGATCGAGTCGAACCCGCACGCATGCACGATCCGGGCTCCGGTCGACTGCGCCACCTTGTGCCAGCGGACGTACATCCGGTCCACGAACTCCGGCTCGCCGGTCAGGTCGACGTAGTCGGTCCCGGCCTCGGCGCACGCGGCGACGAGCGGCTCGCCGTACTCGATGTACGGCCCGACCGTGGTGATCACGACGCGTGCGGACTCGGCAACCGCCTTGAGCGACGCCGCGTCGGTGACGTCGGCGGTCAGCAGCGGAAGGTCGGCCAGCGAGGGGTCGATCTCGGTGAGGCGTGCGCGGACCGCCTCGAGCTTGGACAGGCTGCGGCCGGCGAGCGCCCAGCGGCGGCCCTGCGGCGCGGTGCGGGCCAGGTACTCCGCGGTCAGGCCACCGGTGAACCCGGTCGCGCCGAAGAGGACGATGTCGTGGCTGCGCTGGTCCTGGCTCATGGGCGTCCACTCTGGCGGGTGCAACCGGCCGAGGACAACGTGCGTCCCATCACCATGAGACGACGCACGTGGGCCTCCTTCGGCATCGGCGCCACCGCCACGGTCGCGGCCACGGCCGTGCTCAGCGGCGTGGCGAGCAACCCCGGCAGCCCGCTCGGCCAGGTCGTCACACCACCGGCGGCCGCCGCCGAGCTCGAGACCTTCGACGGCTGCGACGACCTGCTCCGGTGGTACGTCGACGCGGCACTGCCCCACGTCGGCCCATGGGGCCTCGGCGGGTGGCCGGTCGAGCTCACGACCGGTCGGGCGGTCGCCGTCGCCGGCGCCGCCGAGGCGGCACCGCGGGACGCGGACGTCGCCGAGGACGCGGTCGCCGGCAGTGCCACCGGGACGAACGTCCAGGAGGCGGGCGTCGACGAGCCGGACCTGGCCAAGACCGACGGCAGGATCCTCGCGCACGTCGACGGCCGGCGGCTGGTCGTCAGCGACGTCAGCGGCGCCGAGCCGCGGGAGCTGTCGACCCTGGGGCTTCCCCGTGCCCTCGGCGCCGTCGAGCTGCTGCTCGTCGGCGACCGGATCGTCGTGCTCGGCGCCGCCGGTGGCTGGGGCGGGCCGATCCCCGTGGACACCTCGCGGGACCTGGTCGCCCCGGGCTGGGGCGAGGCCGGGTCCACACGCGCCCTCGTCGTGGACGTCGGCGACCCCGCGTCGCCGCGCGTCGAGCACGACACCACCATCGACGGCAGTCTGGTCTCGGCGCGCCAGCACGGCGACGCGGTCCGTCTCGTGGTCTCCACCCAGTCACCCGCGATCGACTTCGTCCAGCCGCGCCGAGGCCTGGGCCCCGCCGAGGCGAAGGAGGAGAACCGCCGCCGGGTGCGCGCGAGCAGCATCGACGACTGGCTGCCCCGGGTCGAAGGGGCCGGCTCGTCACAGCGGCTCGTCGACTGCTCCTCGGTGCACCACCCGGACCAGGCGTCGGGCTACGGCACGGTGACCGTCGTCTCCTTCGACCCGGGCGACCCCGCCGACCGCCGTACCACCGCCGTGACCACAGGCAGCGACCTCGTCTACTCCTCGGCCGACCGGCTCTACCTGTCCACCCGGCAGCGGCGCAGCAGCGGCGTCCACGCCTTCGCCCTGGATGGCCTCGAGTCCACCTACGTCGCCTCGGGCACCGTCCCCGGCCACGTCCGCGACCGCTGGTCCTTCAGCGAGTACGACGGACACCTGCGCGTGGCCACCGCCCTCGGCAAGGACGCGTGGCAGCCGGAGGAGAACGCGGTCGTCGTGCTGCGCGAGAGCGGCTCCGACCTCGTCGAGGTGGGACGCGTCGCCCGGATGGGCATCCGGGAGCAGATCCAGTCCGTGCGCTGGTTCGACGACCTCGCCGTGGTCGTCACGTTCCGCCAGGTCGACCCGCTCTACACCGTCGACCTGTCCGACCCGACGGCTCCCCGCGTGGTCGGGGAGCTGAAGATCCCCGGGTTCTCCGCCTACCTGCACCCGCTGGGCGACGACCTGCTGCTGGGTCTCGGCCAGGACGCGGACCTCGGGGGTCGCACCCGCGGGGCGCAGGCTGCGGTGTTCGACCTGCGCGACCTCACCGCCCCCGAGCGCCTCGACACCGCAGGCTTCGGCCCTGACACCGAGTTCCTCGCCTCGTGGGACCCGCGGTCGCTGACGTACCTGCCGGAGACCCGGACCGTGCTGGCCACGCTGTCCGACTGGCGAAGGGGCGGCACCCACCTGACCGTCATGAAGGTCGGCGAGGAGGGTCGCCTGCGCGTCGACCGGACCCGCAAGGTCGCCGGCTGGGACGGCGCCCTGGTCCGCACCCTCCCGCTCGGCGACGGACGGGTCGCGCTGGTCACCGGAGCAGGCGTCGAGCTGCTGACCCCCTGACCAGGGCGGCGGGTCGTCGTACGCTCCCTGGTATGTGCCGCAACATCCGGACTCTCCACAACTTCGACCCGCCCGCCACGTCGGAGGAGGTCCAGGCCGCCGCCGTGCAGTACGTCCGCAAGGTCAGCGGGAGCACCCGTCCCTCGCAGGCCAACCAGGAGGCCTTCGACCGGGCGGTGCGGGAGGTCGCCGAGGCCACCGCGCGCCTGCTCGAGGGGCTGACCACGGCCGCGCCGCCCCGGAACCGCGAGGTGGAGGCGACCAAGGCCCGCGCCAGGGCGGCCGCGCGCTACGCCTGAGCCGGTCATGACCGACCGCGCCCGCCTCGATGCGGCCTTCGAGCGGGTCGACCGCCGGGACTTCCTGCCGAGGAAGATGCGCGGGTTCGCCCGCGAGGACGCCGCGGTCCCGATCGGCTACGGCCAGACCAACAGCCAGCCCAGCACGGTGCGCGACATGCTGGACCTGCTCGACGTCGAGCCCGGCCAGCGGATCCTCGACGTCGGCTGCGGGTCGGGGTGGACGACCGCGCTGCTCGGACACCTCGTCGGTCCCGAGGGCCAGGTCGTCGGGGTGGAGATCGTCCCCGAGCTCGTGACGTGGGGACGGCAGAACGTCGCGTCGTACGCCCTGCCCTGGACCCGGGTCGAGCAGGCCACCGAGGGCGTCCTGGGCGTCCCGGACCTCGGCCCCTACGACCGGGTGCTGGTGTCGGCCGAGGCCTCCGGGCTGCCCACCGAGCTCCTCGACCAGCTCGTGGTCGGTGGGGTGATGGTCGTGCCCGTCCGTGGCCGGATGACGGTGGTCCGGCGCACCGCGGGCGAGCCGGAGGTGCACCACGAGGGGTGGTACTCGTTCGTGCCGCTCATCGAGCCCTGAGACCGGCCGGGCGGTCAGGAGCGCACGAGGCTGTGGGTGACCGGGATCGTGCTGCGCGGTGACGCCGCGCTCGTCGCGATGCCGGTGAAGCCACCCGCGAGCAGGATCAGGCCGACCGCCGCGAGGATCCGCGAGGCGGTGGTTCCCTCGAGGAAAGGCATGACGACCTGCAGTGCGAGGAAGGCGATGAGCAACCACGGGACCCACGCCGGGACCACCCGGCTGCGGAACAGGCCCAGCGCCATCAGCAGCACGCCGAGCAGGAAGCCGTAGACCCACACGTTGAGGCTGATGCTCAGCCCCGGGTCCTCCAGCGACGCGGTCACCATCTTGATCTCGCGGCCGTTCTCGGTGAGCGTGGCCTGCAGCGCGAGCGCGCGGAACATCAGCATCAGGGAGGCCAGCCCACCGACGCCGACGCAGCCGACCGTGAAGACGGTGACTCCGGCGATGCCGAGGCCCCGCCCGCGCCGCTCCTGGAACAGCGTCATCACCGCCGGCATGCCGAGGACCAGCATCGCGGCGCCGCCGAAGTAGAGGATGCTCATCGCCAGCCACCGCCCCGGGTACGCCGCGGCGACCAGCATCTGGCCCGCAGGCGAGGTGTCGCTTCCGCCAGGGTTGAGCATCTGACCGAGCACCAGCGCCATCACGCCCGTCACGAGGGCAGCAGCCGACACCGGAACCCACTCAGATCGCATGTCGCCCAGAGTATGGGGATATCGACCTTCGCAGGCCCGGCATCGACAAATCTCGCCTCGACATCGCGGTCGACTGGCCCAGTGGTCGCCCGATTCGTCCCCGTACGCTGGACGGGTGGACGCAGCGCTCGACCTGCTCGCCTCCCGCCGGTTCACCGTCCTGACCGGCGCGGGCGTCAGCACCGACTCCGGCATCCCCGACTACCGAGGGCCCGGGGCGCCGGTCCGCACCCCGATGACCTACCAGGAGTTCGTCTCCGGCCCGGTGGCACAGCGCCGCTACTGGGCCCGCTCGTTCCTCGGCTGGTCCCGGATGCGCTCGGCCGAGCCGAACGACTGCCACCACGCGATCGCCCACCTCGAGGCGGCCGGCCGCGTCCCGCTGCTGGTCACCCAGAACGTCGACGGCCTGCACGAACGGGCCGGGAGCAGGGCGGTGTGCGCGCTGCACGGCCGGATCGCCGACGTGGTGTGCCTGTCCTGCGGTCACCGGACCAGCCGGACGACGCTCCAGGATCGGATGCGGGTGCTCAACCCCGGCTTCGCCGACCGGAACGCCGACGTGCTCACCCGCCCCGACGGCGACGTCGAGCTCGAGAGCACCGACGGGTTCCGGGTGCCGCCCTGCGAGGTGTGCGGGGGGGCCCTCAAGCCCGACGTGGTGTTCTTCGGCGAGAACGTCCCCAAGCCGCGGGTGCAGCGCTGCTACGACGCGGTCGAGGCGGGCGACGCGCTGCTCGTGGCCGGCTCCTCGCTGACCGTCCTGTCGGGCTTCCGGTTCGTCCGGCACGCCCACCGGCTCGGGATCCCGGTGGTGATCGTGAACCGCGGCCACACACGGGGGGACGAGCTGGCGACGTACAAGGTCGACGCCGGCTGCGCTGACTTCCTCACCGCGCTCGCCGGTCCGACGACCACGCTCACGGGTACGACGGGTCAGGACACGTCGCGTCGCACCGACACCACGACCCCGAGCGCGGCGAGCACCAGTCCGTAGGCCAGCAGCACGAGGCCCCCGGCCCACCAGTCGAGGTACCGCAGCATCACGTCGCCGGGAGCCATCAGCGCCGACGACGCGTTCGACGGCAGCCACTTCACGAGCCAGTCGAGGTCCAGCCCCTCGATCGAGGTGACCGCGAAGGTCACCAGGGGCTCGACGAGGAACGTGAACAGCAGCGCCGCCACGATCGCGGCGACCTGGTTGCGGACCAGCGTGCCGACCCCGATGCCGAGCACCGCCCAGATCGCGACCGCGAGGACCGCGAGGGCGTTCGTCACCCAGAGCCGGTCGGCGTCCAGCCCGAGCCCGTAGCCGCGGACGCTCATCGTGGCGCCACCGACGACGAGCACGGTGAGCAGGCCGACGAGCCCGAAGACGACTCCCATGAGTGCGTGCGCGAGGATCTTCGCCACCACGACCCTGGCCCGCCGCGGCGCGACCAGGAACGTCGAGGTGATCGTCTGGTGCCGGTACTCCCCGGTCATCCCGGTGATGCCGAGGACCAGCGCGAACATGTAGGTGCCGGTGAACATCGCCATCGGGTACACCGACCGGACCGCCTCCGGCGTCTCCAGGCCGGGCATGGCCGGCGCCCCCGCGCCTGCCTCCATCCCGGCGACGAGGGCGGTCGCCAGCGACTGGATCCCGCTGAAGGCAACGGCCCCGATGAGCAGGCCCCACCACAGCCGGGTGGAGGTGATCTTCAACAGCTCAGCACGCACCAGGCCGGTCACGCGTGACCTCCCTCGGTCAGCTCCAGGAACACCCGTTCGAGGTCGCTCGCCTCGGCCACCAGCTCGTGCAGCTCCACGCCGGCCTCGTACGCGACGTGGCCGACCAGGTCCGTCGTACCGCCGGTGACGCGGAGGCGGCCCGAGCCGTCCGTGCCGAGCACGGCCAGCTCCCGGGCCGCGAGCGCGTCTCGCAGGGCCTCCGGTGCGGGCGTGCGGACCAGCACCTCGCGGGGGCCGGTGTCCAGCCCGGCGAGCGTGCCCTGGCGGACGAGGCGGCCGCGGGACAGCACGACCACCTCGTCGACGGTCTGCTGCACCTCGCTGAGCACGTGGCTGGACACCAGGACGGTGCGTCCCTCGGCGGCGAGCGCGCGTACGAACTGGCGCAGCCAGGCGATCCCGGCCGGGTCCAGGCCGTTGGCGGGCTCGTCGAGCAGGAGCACCTCGGGGTCGCCGAGCAGCGCCGCGGCAAGGGCGAGCCGCTGGCGCATGCCCAGGCTGTAGCCGCCGACGCGCTTGCCGGCGACCTCGGTGAGCCCGACCTGGGCGAGCATCTGGTCGGCGCGGCTCCTGGCGGCGGCGCCGTCCATGCCTGCGGCGAGTCCCATCACCTCGAGGTGCGCACGGGCGGAGCGACCCGGGTGGAAGCTGGCTGCCTCCAGCGACGCGCCGACGGTGCCGATCGGGTCGGGCAGGTCGCGGTAGTGGACGCCGCCGATCGCGGTGGTCCCGGAGGTCGGCTGGAGCAGCCCGAGCACGCAGCGCAGCGTGGTGGTCTTGCCGGACCCGTTGGGGCCGAGGAAGCCGGTGACCACGCCCGGACGGACCGAGAAGGTCAGGTCGTCGACCGCCTTGAGCGCGCCGAACATCTTGGTCAGGCCGACGACGTCGACCTGTCTTCCCTCCCGCGCCATCACAGCCGGCGCACGAACACGTGGGAGGCTGCCTCAGGGTCGATCTCCATGGACTCCCCGCCGCTGCCGACCATGACCCCCTCGGCGCCCGACGTGACCGTGACGACCTTGTCCGGGACGGCGCCGACGCGGCGGAGCGCCGCCATCAGGGTCTCGTCGGCCTGCAGCGGCTCGCTGATCCGGCGGACCAGCACGCGGACCTGCTCGTTCGAGGTGGCGACCTGGTCCAGCGGCTCCACGTCGTGCATGAAGTCCTCGTGGTTGTTGCGCTCGCCGAGCTCGTCGAGACCCGGGATCGGGTTGCCGTACGGCGACTCGGTGGGGTGCCCGAGAAGCTCGACGAGCCGGCGCTCGACGGTCTCCGACATCACGTGCTCCCAGCGGCACGCCTCGGCGTGCACGAGCTCCCAGTCCAGGCCGATCACGTCGGTGAGCAGCCGCTCGGCGAGCCGATGCTTGCGCATGACCCGCGTCGCGAGGCGCAGCCCCTCGTCGGTGAGCTGCAGGTGGCGGTCCCCCTCGACGGTGAGCAGGCCGTCGCGCTCCATGCGCGCCACGGTCTGGCTCACGGTGGGGCCGCTCTGGTGGAGCCGCTCGGCGATCCGCGCACGCAAGGGCGTGATGCCCTCCTCCTGCAGCTCGAAGATCGTGCGGAGGTACATCTCGGTGGTGTCGATCAGATCGCTCACGCGGCTCATTCTGTCTCACCCTTGTCTGCGCTGGCAGAGTGGACACGATGAGCGAGCACTCCGTGATGTGGTTCCGCCGAGATCTCCGGCTCTCCGACAACCCGGCTCTGCTCGACGCGTGCTCCGCCGGCCGCGACGGCGTGCTCCTGCTGTTCGTCGTCGACCCGCGCCTGTGGGGCCCGGCCGGACCGGCGCGCCGCGCCTATCTCGCCGCGTCGCTCGCCGCTCTCGACGAGTCGGTCGGCGGCAGGCTCGTCGTCCGCCACGGCGACCCGGTCCGCGAGGTGGCCCGGGCGGCCCGGGAGGTCGGCGCGGGCACCGTCCACGTGGCCTCCGACTTCGGGCCGTACGGTTCCCGGCGCGATCTCGCCGTCGAGCGGGCGCTGGGTTCGGAGGGCGTGGCCCTGCGGCGCCTCGGCTCGCCCTACGCCGTGGCCCCCGGCACCGTCGTCAACGGCAGCGGCGAGGGCTACAAGGTGTTCACGCCCTTCTCGAAGGCCTGGGCGGACCACGGCTGGCGCGAGCCGGCCGATGCGCCGCCCGGTGACCGGGTCTGGCTGGAGGCGTCGTCCGACGGGATCCCGGCCGTACCCGTGCCCGAGGGCATGTCGCTTCCGCCCTGCGGAGAGCAGGCCGCTCTCGCACGGTGGAGGGAGTTCCTCGACCAGGTCGACGAGTACGACGAGTCGCGGGACCGCCCGGACCTCGACGGGACCTCGCGCATGTCGGTGCACCTGAAGTGGGGCGAGGTGCATCCCCGGACGCTGCTGGCCGACCTCGGCCGACGGAGCGGGAGCGGCGCGTCGACGTACCGCAGCGAGCTGGCCTGGCGGGAGTTCTACGCCGACGTGCTCCACCGCCGACCGGAGACCGCGCGGGCGTACCTCCGTCCGGAGTTCGCGGCGATGGAGTACGACGAGCCCGGGGACGACCTCGTCGCGTGGCAGGAGGGCCGCACCGGCTTCCCTGTCGTCGACGCCGGCATGCGGCAGCTCCGCGCCACCGGGTGGATGCACAACCGGGTGCGGATGATCGTGGCGAGCTTCCTGGTCAAGGACCTGCACCTCGAGTGGCAGCACGGCGCACGGCACTTCATGCGCTGGCTCGTCGACGGTGACCTCGCCTCCAACCAGCACGGCTGGCAGTGGGTCGCCGGGTGCGGCACCGACGCCGCGCCGTACTTCCGGGTCTTCAACCCGACCGGCCAGGGAAAGAGGTTCGACCCGACCGGCGCGTACGTCCGCCGGTGGGTCGCCGAGCTCGGCGACGTCGACACGGCGTACATTCATGAGCCCTCGACGCAGCCCGGCGGTCCCCCGGACGGGTACCCGCCACCACTCGTCGAGCACGCCGAGGAGCGCCGCGAGGCGCTCGCACGACTGGAGCGGATGAAGAGCTGATGCACGATGCCCGCCACTGACAGCGCGCTGGTGATCCCCGCGAGGTACTGCGGCCCGACGAGCTCGGGCAACGGCGGGTACACCGCCGGCCTGCTCGCGGAGCGGTTCGCCAACCACCCCGCCCCGGCGGAGCACTGCCCCGTCGTCGAGGTCACCCTGCGCAAGCCACCCCCGCTGGAGACCGACCTGCGCGTCGAGCACCGCCTCGACGCGCCGGTGACCCGCCTCCTCGACGGAGAGACCCTCGTCGCCGAGGCCCGGTGCACCGACGAGGAGCTCCAGCCGGTCGAGGAGGTTCCCGTGGCGCGGGCCGTCGAGGCGATGCGCGACTATCCCGGCTTCCGCTCCCACCCGTTCCCCCGCTGCTTCGCCTGCGGGCCGGAGCGTGAGGAGGGCGACGGGCTGCGGATCTTCCCCGGCCCCGTGGGCGACGGCCGCGTGGCGTCGGTGTGGGTGCCGCACGAGAGCCTCGCCGTCGCCTCCGACCTGCTCGACCCCGGCGTCCAGCGGGTGGGCCTGGGCACGGCCTGGGCCGCGCTCGACTGCGTCGGCGGCTGGTCCACCGACCTCGAGGGCCGGCCGATGGTGCTCGGGCAGATCGCCGCCCAGGTGGACGCGCTCCCCGTGGTGGGCGAGACGCACGTCGTGCTGGGCGCCGAGCTGCGCTCGGAGGGACGCAAGACGTTCACCGCCAGCACGGTCTACGACTCCGACGGACGGATCGTGGCACGCGCCCGGCACACCTGGATCGCGATCGACCCCGCCGACTTCGGCTGAGCCGCCGCGTTTGACACGCACCCCCTGTGCTGGCTGGGATTGGAACGTGCAAATCCCTGAGACCCCCGCGACCAGCCCCTGGTGGAAGCACTCCGTCTGCTACCAGGTCTACATCCGCAGCTTCGCCGACTCCGACGGGGACGGCGTCGGTGACCTGACCGGGATCGAGCAGCGCCTTCCCTACCTCGCCGACCTCGGCGTGGACTCGCTGTGGATCACGCCGTTCTACACCTCGCCGCAGAACGACCACGGGTACGACGTGGCCGACTACCGGGACGTGGACCGGCTGTTCGGGTCGCTCGAGGACTTCGACTCGATGCTGGCCAGGTCGCACGAGCTCGGGCTGCGGGTGGTCGTCGACCTCGTACCGAACCACACCTCGGTCGAGCACGAGTGGTTCCAGGAGGCGCTGCACGCCGAGGCCGGCAGCCCCGAGCGGGACCGCTACGTCTTCCGCGACGGCAAGGGCGCCGACGGCGAGGAGCCCCCGAACAACTGGCAGTCGGTCTTCGGCGGGCCGGCGTGGACCCGGGTCGACGACGGCCAGTGGTACCTCCACATGTTCGACCCCACCCAGCCGGACCTGAACTGGTGGAACCCGGCGGTGGCCGAGGAGTTCGAGTCGATCCTGCGCTTCTGGCTCGACCGCGGCGTCGACGGCTTCCGGATCGATGTCGCTCACGGCCTCTACACGCCGCAGGAGATGGCCGACACCCTGCCCGGGGAGAAGTTCCCGATGTGGGACCAGCCGCAGGTGCACGAGGTCTACCGGCGCTGGCGCGAGATCCTCGAGGAGTACGACGGGGACCGGATGGCCGTCGCGGAGGCGTGGACCGACTCCCCCGAGTCGATGGCCCGCTACATCCGTCCCGACGAGCTGCAGCAGGCGTTCAACTTCCACTGGCTCGAGGCGCCGTGGTCGGCCAAGGCGTTCCGCGACGTCATCGACGAGAGCCTGCACGCCGTGGGCCTCGCCGGCGCGACCGCGACCTGGGTGCTGTCCAACCACGACGTGGTCCGGCACGTGACGAGGTACGGCGGAGGGGCCGAGGGGCTGGCCCGCGGCAGGGCCGCCCTCCTGACCATGCTCGCGCTGCCGGGCGGGGCGTACGTCTACCAGGGCGAGGAGCTCGGGCTCGAGGAGGTCGAGGTCGCCCCCTCGGACCGCCAGGACCCGATGTACTTCCGCGGCGCCGGGGTCGGCCGGGACGGCTGCCGGGTGCCGATCCCGTGGTCGGGCGACGAGCCGCCGTTCGGGTTCGGGACGGGCCAGGGGCAGCCGTGGCTGCCGCAGCCGGCGTCGTGGCGCGCCCTCAGCGTGGCCGCGCAGCAGGACGACCCCGACTCCACGCTGAGCTTCTACCGGCTCGCTCTGCGCACCCGGCGCGACGTCACCGAGGACCTGCCCGACGAGGTCAGCATGCTCGACAGCGCCCCGGAGACGCTGGCATTCGTCCGCGGCGGCGAGCTGGTCTGCGTGCTGAACTGCGGCGCGGACGCCGCGCCGGTGCCGGTCGAGGCCGGCGAGCTCGTCCTGGCGAGCGCGCCGCTCGAGCAGGGCCGGGTCCCCGCGGACGCGGCCGCCTGGTTCCGCACCGCGTGAGGGCGGCTCCCGGCGGCTGGAAATGGCCTTGTCGGGCCGTGGACCGCGTCGTACCTTTGACGCACACGAGAAGGGAGGTGGTCCAGAGAATGTGTTCTTGTCGGACTCGTGAGGTGGCTGCTCGCTAGCAGCGCACCGGCCAGCACTGACTGAGCCACCGGTACGCGACCGGTGAGCGGCTGGCAATACCAAGCAGTCACCCGACCCGCAGGTGCCCCGGGAAGTCCGCCCGGGGAGCGACCGCCGTCCATGACGGCGGAGCCGCACACGCCTGCGGGTCGTCTGTTCGTGCGGGCGGCCCGAATGTCGCCGCCGCGCCCCCCAGCAGCGCTCTGTATATTCGCGGCCATGCCTCGCCCATGGAGACGTCGGCTGCTGACCCTGCTACCCAGGCTCGGCCTGGTGTCCCGACCCCTCGGCCCCGGCGCGGTCGTGGTGGCCGAGCCAGGGCAACGGCTCAAGGTCGACGCCCTCGACGACCGCACGTGGCTGGTCCAGCGTGGTCGCGGCCGGCGACGGGTCGCCAAGCGGATGGGCCCACCGGACCTGCGCACCCACCTGGTGGTCGACCAGCGGGCTGCGCGCAAGGGGCTGCCGGTCCAGCAGATGAAGCTGGCCCACTACATCTCTGCCGAGCACATCGCCTGGGTCCTCCGCGAGCTCGGCATCAACTGTGTGCTGGACGTCGGCGCCAACACCGGCCAGTTCGGCCAGCGGCTGCGCAAGGCCGGGTACGCCGGCCGCATCGTCTCCTTCGAGCCGCTCCCCCACCTCGCCGAGCAGCTGCACAGGCACGCCGACCCGGACCCGCTGTGGCAGGTCATGAACTATGCGCTCGGCGACGAGGAGACCGAGCAGGAGATGACGGTGGTCGCCGCCGGAGGCAAGACGAGCTCGCTGCTTCCCGTCAGCGACTTCGGCCGGAAGTGGTCGCCCCGCCTCGAGGGGATCCGCAAGGAGACCGTGTCGATCCGACGGCTCGAGAACGTCTTCGACGAGGCGGTCGCCGGCCTGGACGACCCCCGGGTGTTCCTCAAGATGGACACCCAGGGCTACGACCTGCGGGTCTTCGCCGGCGCCGGCGACCGGATCAAGGACGTGCTCGGCCTGCAGTCGGAGATCTCCTGCGTGCCGTTGTACGACGGGATGCCGCGGATGCCGGAGGCCGTCGAGACCTACGAGTCGGCCGGGTTCGAGACCACCGGCATCTTCCCGGTGAGCCGCGACGGGGAGCGCCTCCGCGTGATCGAGCTCGACATCATCATGATCCGGGTCGAGGCGCTCACTCAGCCAGCGCAGCGGTGAACTGCGCGTTGTAGAGGTCGGCGTACGCGCCGCCCGAGGCGAGCAGGGCATCGTGCGTGCCCTGCTGCACGATCCGCCCGGACTCCATGACCAGGATCAGGTCGGCGTCCCGGATGGTCGAGAGCCGGTGCGCGATCACGAAGCTCGTCCGGTCGGTGCGCAGCGCCGCCATCGCGTGCTGGAGCAGCAGCTCGGTCCGCGTGTCGACCGAGCTGGTCGCCTCGTCGAGGATCAGCAGCGCCGGGTCCGAGAGGAACGCGCGGGCGATCGTGACGAGCTGGCGCTCACCGGCGCTGATGTTGCCTCCCTCCTCGTCGACGACGGTGTCGTAGCCGTCGGGAAGCGAGTGCACGAACCGGTCGACGAAGGTCGCCCGTGCGGCCGCGAGGATCTCCTCCTCGGTCGCGTCCGGCCGGCCGTACGCGATGTTGTCACGGATGGTCCCGCCGAAGAGCCACGTGTCCTGCAGGACCATCCCGATCTGCGCTCGCAGGTCCGCACGGGGCATCGCGGCGATGTCCACCCCGTCGAGCGTGATGCGTCCGGAGTCGACGTCGTAGAACCGCATCACCAGGTTCACCAAGGTCGTCTTCCCTGCGCCGGTCGGCCCCACGATGGCGACCGTCTCCCCCGGACGGGCGACCAGCGAGAGGTCCTCGATCAGGGGCTCGTCCGGCTCGTAGCGGAACGAGACGTGCTCGAGCACGACCTCGCCGCGCTGAACCGGCGCCTCCTCCGCGCGGGCCGTGTCGGGCGGCTCCTCGTCGGCGTCGAGCAGCTCGAAGACCCGCTCCGCCGACGCGACCCCGGACTGCAGCAGGTTCACCATGGAGGCGACCTGCGTCAGCGGCTGCGTGAACTGGCGGGAGTACTGGATGAACGCCTGCACGTCCCCGAGCGACATCGTGCCGCTCGCGACCCTCAGCCCGCCGAGGACCGCGATCACCACGTAGTTCAGGTTCCCGATGAACATCATCGTGGGCATGATCAGCCCGGAGATGAACTGCGCCCGGAAGCTCGCGTGGAAGAGCGCCTCGTTCTCCCGGGCGAAGACCTCCTCCACCTCGCGCTGCCGGCCGAAGACCTTGACCAGCGCGTGTCCGCTGAAGGCCTCCTCGACGTGGGCGTTGAGACGGCCCGTGCCCCGCCACTGGGCGATGAACTGGCGCTGGCTGCGCCTCATGATCGCGCCGGTGACCGCCACGCTGAGCGGCACCGTGACGAGTGCGACCAGTGCGAGCGTCGGCGAGATGTAGAACATCATCGCGACCACACCGACGACGGTCAGGAGCGAGGTGAGCAGCTGGCTCATCGTCTGCTGCAGCGTCTGGCTGACGTTGTCGATGTCGTTGGTGACCCGGCTGAGCAGCTCCCCGCGTGGCTGCTTGTCGAAGTACCGCAGCGGCAGCCGGTTGATCTTGTCCTCGACGTCCGCGCGCATCCGGAAGACCGTGTGCTGTACGACGTCGTTGAGGATGTAGCCCTGCAGCCAGGCAAGCACCGACGAGGCGAGGTAGACGGCGAGCGCGAGCAGGAGCACCGCGCCGACGGCGTCGAAGTCGACTCCTCGGCCGGGGACGAGGTGGTCCATCGCGGCGAGCATGTCGGCGACCCGGCCCTCACCGCGTGCGCGCGCCGCCGCAACCGCCTCCTGCTGCGTCATCCCGGGAGGCATGTTCCGCCCGAACAGCCCCGCGAAGATCAGGTCGGTCGCCCGGCCGAGGATCTTCGGTCCCATGACCGCGAGGGCCACGCTGGCCACCGCGAGCATCCCGATGCCGGCCACCTTGAGACGCGCCGGGGCCAGCCGCCGGGCCAGCCGCCTGGCCGAGGGACCGAAGCTCTCGGACTTCTGCCCCACCATCCCGCCGCCGAACGGGCCGTGCCCGGGCCCCGGCCCGGCGACCGGCCGCTCGGTCTGTCTCATCGTGCTCACGCGGCACCCTCGGCGGTGAGCTGGGACCCGACGATCTCCTGGTACGTCCGGCAACGCTCCATCAGCTCCTGGTGCGTGCCGCGGCCGACCACGAGGCCGTCCTCGAGGACCAGGATCTGGTCGGCGTCCACGATCGTGGAGACCCGCTGGGCGACGATCATCACGGTGGCGTCGGCCGTGACCGGACGCAGGGCCTGCCTGAGCCGGGCGTCCGTGGCGAGGTCGAGTGCGGAGAACGAGTCGTCGAACAGGAAGATCCTGGGCCGGTGGATGAGCGCGCGGGCGATGGCCAGTCGCTGGCGCTGGCCACCTGAGACGTTCGTGCCGCCCTGGGCGATGGGAGCCTCGAGGCGCTCCGGCATGTCCTCGACGAAGTCCCGGGCCTGGGCGACCTCGAGCGCGGCCCACATCTCGGCCTCGGTCGCGTCGGGCTTGCCGTAGCGGAGGTTGCTGGCCACCGTGCCCGAGAACAGGTACGCCTTCTGGGGGACCAGGCCGATCCCTCCCCAGAGGATCCCGGGGTCGAGGTCCCTGACGTCCACCCCGTCGACGTACACACCACCCGCGGTGACGTCGAACAGCCGCGCCACGAGGTTCAGCAGCGTGGTCTTGCCGGCCCCGGTCGACCCGATGATCGCGGTCGTCCGCCCGGGCTCGGCGGTGAAGGTCAGGTCGCGGAGCACGGGCGTCCCGGCGCCGGGGTACCGCAGCTCGACGTCGCGGAGCTCGACCAGCCCGCGGAACCGGTCGGGTCTCGTCGGCGCGGCGGGCGGGACGACCGAGGAGTCGGTGTCGAGCACCTCCTGGATCCGGTCGGCGCAGACCGCGGCCCGGGGCACCATCACGAGCATGAACGTCGCCATCATCACCGACATCAGGATCTGCACGAGGTAGGCGAGGAAGGCGGTGAGCGAGCCGACCTCCATCAGGCCCGCGTCGACGCGGTGGCCGCCGAACCACAGCACGGCGACGCTCGAGACGTTGAGGACCAGCATGACGGCGGGGAACATCGTCGCCATCCACCTGCCGACCGTGATCGCCACGCCGGTGAGCTCGGCGTTGGCCGTGTCGAACCGCTGGGTCTCGTAGGGCTCGCGGACGAACGCCCTGACCACCCTGATGCCGGTGATCTGCTCCCGCAGGATCCGGTTCACGCTGTCGATGCGCTCCTGCATGACGCGGAAGCCGGGCAGCATCCGGGAGACGATCAGCGCGACCACGGCCACGAGCACGGGGACCGCGACGGCCAGCAGCCACGACAGCCCGATGTCCTCGCGCATCGCCATGACGACGCCGCCGACCAGCATCATCGGCGCGGCCACCATCATGGTGCTGCTCAGCAGGACGAGCATCTGCACCTGCTGCACGTCGTTGGTGTTGCGGGTGATGAGCGAGGGCGCCCCGAACTGGCCCACCTCTCGCGCGGAGTAGGTCCCCACCTGGTGGAAGATCCGGCCGCGGACGTCCCGGCCGAACGCCATGGCGGTGCGCGCGCCGAAGTACACCGCGACCACGGTGCATCCGATCTGCACCAGGGCCACCGCGAGCATCACCGAGCCGGTGCGCACGATGTAGTCGGTGTCCCCCCGGGCGACCCCGTTGTCGATGATGTCGGCGTTCAGGCTCGGCAGGTAGAGCGCCGCCACCGTCCCGAAGAACTGCAGCACGACGACCGCGAGCAGCGCGCTCCGGTACGGCGCGAGGTAGGCCGTCAGAAGCCGGAGCAGCATCAGCGGGCACCCGGACCGGTCGTCATGGCGCGAGCCGCTCGGTCGCCCACCCGTCTGCCGTACGGCGGTAGCGGAGCCGGTCGTGCATGCGCCCGATCCTCCCCTGCCAGAACTCCACGACCTCGGGCTCGACGCAGAAGCCGCCCCAGTGCCGGGGCCGCGGGATGTCGCCCTCGCCGAAACGCTCGGCCACCTCGCCGTACCGGCGGTCCAGCGTGGCCCGGTCCGGGATCACCTGCGACTGCGGCGAGGCCCAGGCGCCGATCTGGGAGGCGCGCGGCCGGGTCGCGAAGTACGCGTCGTTCTCCGCCTCGCTCAGCCTGCTGACCGTGCCCTCGACCCGGACCTGCCGCTCGAGCTGCTGCCAGGGGAACAGCAGCGACGCCCTGGGGTTGGCGGCGAGCTCCTCACCCTTGCGCGAGGAGTAGTTCGTGAAGAACACGAAGCCGTGCTCGTCGATCCGCTTGAGGAGGACGATGCGCTGGGCGGGCGTGCCGGTCGCGTCCACGGTCGCGACGACCATCGCGTTGGGCTCGTACAGCCCGGCGCGGAGCGCGTCCTGCATCCACCGGCGGAACATGGTGAGCGGGTCCGGTTCGAGGTCGGACTCGTGCAGCCCGCCGGCGGCGTACTCCCGGCGCAGGTCGTTCAGCTCTCGCGCATCCACGAAGGTGAATCTAGTCCCCGCACCGGGGGCGCGAGGTGACTCGCCGGAGGTGGACGGGCAGAATGCGTCGTTGGACCACCAGCCGACGAAGGAGTCACCGATGAGCGAGGTTCAGCACGGCCTTGAGGGCGTCGTCGCGTTCGAGACCGAGATCGCCGAGCCCGACAAGGAAGGCTCCGCGCTCAGGTACCGCGGCGTCGACATCGAGGAGCTCGTCGGCCGGGTGCCCTTCGAGAAGGTCTGGGGGCTGCTGATCGACGGCGCCTACGAGCCCGGCCTCCCTCCCGCCGAGCCCTACAACATCCCGGTCCGCACCGGCGACATCCGCGTGGACGTGCAGGCAGCGGTCGCGATGCTCGCCCCGGCCTTCGGGATGCGGCAGACCTACGACATCAGCGACGAGCAGGCCCGCCAGGACCTCAGCCGCGTCGCGGTGATGGTGCTGTCGTACGCCGCCCAGGCAGCGCGTGGCATCGACAAGCCGATCGTGTCGCAGAAGGAGGTCGACAAGGGCACGACCCTGGCGGAGAAGTTCATGATCCGCTGGAAGGGCGAGGCCGACCCCAAGCACGTCAAGGCGATCGACGCGTACTGGAGCTCCGCGGCCGAGCACGGGATGAACGCCTCCACGTTCACCGCCCGCGTGATCACCTCAACCGGCGCCGACGTCGCAGCCGCGTTCTCCGGCGCCATCGGCGCGATGAGCGGCCCGCTGCACGGCGGCGCCCCTTCGCGGGTGCTCGGCATGATCCGCGACGTCGAGCAGCGCGGCGACGCCTCCGCCTACGTCAAGGAGCTCCTCGACAACGGCGAGCGCCTGATGGGCTTCGGGCACCGCGTCTACCGCGCCGAGGACCCGCGCGCCCGGACGCTGCGCCGGACTGCCAAGGAGCTCAACG
The DNA here is from genome assembly GCA_035762105.1 of Nocardioidaceae bacterium. GTDB lineage: Bacteria > Actinomycetota > Actinomycetes > Propionibacteriales > Nocardioidaceae > Nocardioides_C. The sequence goes on from DASTPU010000228.1 coordinate 25,548, forward strand.
CTCCGCGCTACGAGGTGGCCGAGGCTCTCGAGAAGGCCGCGCTCGAGGAGCTGCGGGCCCGCCGCCCCGACCGGGTGCTCGAGACCAACGTGGAGTTCTGGGCCGCGATCGTCCTCGACTTCGCCGAGGTTCCGCCGCACATGTTCACCTCGATGTTCACCTGCGCTCGCACGGCAGGCTGGTCGGCGCACATCCTGGAGCAGAAGCGCACCGGCCGCCTGATCCGGCCGTCGGCGAAGTACGTCGGCCCGGGGACCCGCAAGGCCGAGGACGTCGAGGGCTGGAACCCCGGCTGGGCGTGAGCCCGGTCCCGTCTGCCGGGGCGAGCCGTCACGTGCTCACATGCGGTGTGCCATCGGCAGCGCGAAGAGCACGGCGTTGACGGCACCGAAGAGGAGCACGGTCATCACCATCGGCACGGCGACCTTGCGGGCGCGTGCGGTCTCGCCGTGCCGGTTCACCGCGATCTTGCGGGCGGTGAAGACCGACAGCGCGACGCCCGCAGCCAGGAGCGAGTACTGCAGCACCTGGATCGTCCCGGTCCCCGCGATGGCGGCCGACCCCTCGGACGTCGTACCGAACAGCCCACCCACGGTGAAGACCACGGCCTTGCCCTCGGCAAGCAGGTGGAAGAGGTTGTGCGCGACGTGCGCCGCGACGTCGAGCGGGATCAGCGCGTAGCCGAACCGGGCGAAGTTCTGCCTCACGCTCTCCCGGCTCGCCGGTGCGGCCAGCCTCGACGCCAGCATCAGCACGCCGACCGGGAGCGCGACCGCGACCACGAACGCGATCGTGAAGATCACCGGGTAGCTGGTGATCCCGGTGGTGGCCGCGATCCAGTCGAGCAGGTCCTGCCAGACGGTGAGCATCGTGACGTTCTGGATCAGGACGATGCCCATGATCGCCATGGCCAGGAACGACTCCTCGATGTGCGCCCGGCCGACCAGCCAGAGCTCCTTGGCGGGCGGACGGACCGTGATCGAGATGGCGTCGTGCGGGCAGGACTTGACGCAGCTGGCGCACAGGTTGCAGTTCGCCATGCTGTCCATCGTCCGGGGGAAGGTGAACAGCGGGCAGGCCGGCGTGGACTCGGTGCCGTTGTAACAGGCGGCTCGTGACGTGCAGGTGGCGCAGACGTCGGTGTCCGCGCGCAGCTGCACCATGCCGGCCCGCGCGTAGTTGCCGGACAGCCCGCCGAGGAAGCACAGGTAGCGACAGAACGTACGACGCTGGAAGAACGCCCCGCTGACGACCACCGCCGTCGTCAGCAGCAGGAGCAGGACACCCGACCCCCACGGGGACCCGACGATGCCCCACACGTGGTCCGCCCAGGTGATCGCGATGAACGACGCGTCGATGACCCAGATCCCGTACACCTTGAGGAAACGCGGCACCGGCCGGTGCAGGCCGACGAGCTTCTGCACCAGGTCGCTCAGCGTCGCGAACGGGCAGACCGCGCACCAGAACCGCCCCACCAGGAGGAAGGTGATCGGGACGACCGGCCACCACAGCACCCACATCAGCGCGGTACCGGCGTTGTCGTGCGCAGTCGCCGGCCCCGAGACGAGCTGGTAGGCCACCAGGCCGAAGACGGCCGCGACCGGGACCTGGAAGACGGCCGGGTACCACCGGCTCCGCACCAGCCCCCCGAACCAGCGGTTGTCGAGCAGGTTCCGCTCTGCCGGGCGCGGGACGTGGGGCATGCCGAGGTCGACGCGGCTGCCGCGCTCCTCGCGCTCCTGGGTGGTGCTCATCGGTGGCTCCCCCGGTCGGTTCGTGGCTTCGTGCCGGTACGGCGGTCGCGGCGGCGCAGCAGGAAGGCACTTCCCACGACGGCTGCGTTCAGGGCACCGAACCCGCCGAGCACGGAGACCCGGGTCTGGTCGGAGACGGTGTCGGGCTCACCGCCATGGCCGCTGTCGTGGCCGGTGTCGTGGCCGGTGTCGTGCCCTGGGTCCTCCTCGGCCGGCGAGCCGTGCCGGCTGTGGTCCTCCGGCGCCGCGCTCTCCGCTTCGTGCTCGCCGTGGTCGCCGTGGTCCTCCGGCACCGCGCTCTCCGCGCCGTGGTCGCCGTGGTCCTCCGGCGCCGCGCTGCCCGCTTCGTGCTCGCCGTGGTCGCCGTGGTCCATCCCCGTCACGTGGTCCGCGTGGTCGGCGGCCACGGAAGGCTCGGCGCTCGGCGAGTCCCCTCCGTGGAGCGGCGGGGGCCACGGCACGGCCGCGGCCGGGGCCGCCACCCCCAGCGCGACGACGAGGGCGGCCGCGGCCACGCCTCCTACGGCGGTGATCCTCGGCATCATGGCCTCCCCGGACGATATCGGTGACTTGCATCGTCCGTCGGGGCTAGAGCGCGGCAAATGGTCCGGATGTCCCGGATCCGGGGTCGTTGGTCCCGAAAAGCGGACCGCCGGTCCGGTTCGCCTCGGCGACCCGGACCGGCGGTCGGGCACGTGTCAGAGCGTGCGGTGACGCGGGATCTCGCGGTCGGCGGTGACGCCGAATGCCTTGTCGAGCTCCCGGTCCCAGGCCGTCACCTGCATGTGACGGTGCACCAGCACGGCGCTCACGCCGAGCAGTACGACGGCGAGTAGTAGTAGCAGTTCCATCGTCCTCAGACCTCTGTGGCGTTCCGGGCGGTCGCGAGGGAGCCCGGTCTTCCCCCGTCCTCGACGGTAGGCGGGGAGGGTCCGGGCGTCAGGGCTATTGCCAGATCTGACCCGTTTCTCCTGATTGCCTGACCCGGTTGGGTCAGGAACGGGCCAGGCGCTTGCCGTAGTACCGGGACTTCGACGACCACTTGTAGTGGCCGAACCCCTCGACGGTCTCGTACCCGGAGGAGAGGTAGAGCGCGATCGCCTCGGGCTGCTCGATCCCGGTCTCGAGCACCATCACGGCCGCCCCGGCGTCGCGGGCCGTGGTCTCGAGGTGGCTGAGGACCCGTCGGGCGAGGCCGGCGCGGCGTGCCCGCGGTGCGACGTACATGCGCTTGATCTCGGTGACCGCGGACTCACCGAACGCCGACACGTCGGCACGGAACCGCCAGCCGCCCATGGCGACCGGCAGGCCGTCGAGGTAGCCGACGAAGAAGGCGCCGGAAGGGGCGTCGAACGTCGTCGGCTCGAGCGGCGTCTCGTCGGGCCCGCCGTAGCGCCGGGTGTACTCGGCCTGCACCTCCTCGACGAGGGTGGCCACGTCGGGATGCGTGAAGGCCAGACGCCTGATCTCCATCGCCCTCAGGCACTCATGGACGTGCCACAGCTGTCGCAGAAGCGTGCGCTCTGGTCGTTCTGGGTGCCGCAGGAGCGGCAGTACGGACCGCCGGCCGGTGCGTCGTTGCCCAGGCCGAGGTCACGGGCGACGCTCTGGATCGCGGGCGAGTACTCGCCGGCCATGTACCTCGCGTGCGCGCCACCGAATCCGAGGCTGAGCAGGAAGCCGCCGACGCCGAGCAGCGGGACGCCCACGAAGCCCATCCAGAACTTGGTCGGCTCGTGGTAGAGGTCCGCGTTCATCAGGTCGGCGAAGGCCGTGGCGACCAGAGCGATCGCGGCGACCAGGACCACGAGGCCGAGGACGCGGAAGGCCGTCCGCGCGCCTGCGCTCCGCTGGGGCTGTGCGCCTGGCGTGTGGTTGCTCATGTCTCGTCCCCGTCTCGTGAGTTGGTCCTGCGGGGTGACACAATAGGGCAGCAGCGGGCCCGCTTCGCGCCCACGCCCCACTGACAACGAGGTCAGGTCACCACCACTCGAACAGACGAGGACTCTTCGTGACCGACGCGATCACCATCCCTGACTCCCTCAAGCCTGCCGACGGCCGTTTCGGCGCCGGGCCGTCGAAGGTCCGGACCGAGGCCGTCGAGGCGCTCGCCGCCACCGGCACCTCCCTCATCGGTACGTCTCACCGCCAGGCTCCCGTGAAGAACCTCGTCGGCCGGGTCCGCGAGGGCGTCCGCGACCTGTTCAGCCTCCCGGAGGGCTACGAGGTCGTCCTGGGCAACGGCGGCGCGACCGCCTTCTGGGACATCGCCACCTTCGGCCTGATCCGGGAGAAGAGCCAGCACCTGTCCTTCGGCGAGTTCTCCTCGAAGTTCGCCAAGGCCGCCAAGCAGGCTCCGTTCCTCGCCGACCCGTCCGTGATCGAGTCGCCGACCGGCAGCCGGCCCGAGCCGCGCGCCGAGGCGGGGGTCGACGTCTACGCGTGGGCCCACAACGAGACCTCGACCGCGGTCATGGCTCCGGTCCACCGGGTCGAGGGCGCCGACGACGACGCCCTCGTGCTGATCGACGCCACCTCGGGCGCCGGCGGTCTCCCCGTCGACATCACCCAGGTCGACGCCTACTACTTCGCGCCGCAGAAGTGCTTCGCCTCCGACGGCGGCCTCTGGATCTCGGTCATGTCGCCCGCCGCGCTCGAGCGCGCCGCGCGGATCGCCGACTCGGGCCGCTGGGTCCCGGCGTTCTTCGACCTGCCGACGGCGATCGACAACTCGCTGAAGAACCAGACCTACAACACCCCGGCGATCGCGACGCTGTTCCTGATGGCCGAGCAGCTCGACTGGTTCAACAGCCAGGGCGGGCTCGAATTCGCCGTCGGTCGTACGACGGACAGCTCCAACCGGCTCTACGGCTGGGCCGAGAAGACGTCGTACACCACCCCGTACGTCGAGAACCCGGAGCACCGTTCGCTGGTCATCGGCACCGTCGACTTCGACGAGTCGATCGACGCCGGCGCCGTCGCGAAGACCCTGCGTGCCAACGGGATCGTCGACGTCGAGCCCTACCGCAAGCTCGGCCGCAACCAGCTGCGCGTCGCGATGTACCCCGCGATCGACCCGGCCGACGTCGAGGCCCTCACGGCCTGCGTCGACCACGTCGTCGAGAGGCTCTGACCAACCACCACACCAGGCCGAGCGCTATCCCCGAGCCGAGCACCGCGAGCAGGAGACCTGCCGGCCCCAGCCCCATCCAGGGCTCCGGGTCGTAGCGTGTGCTCGGCTCGGTGTCTCCGGTCTGCTCGGCCGGAGCCTCGTCGTCGTCACTCGGCTCCGCGCTCGGCCCGGCACCGGGGCTCGGCAGGTCCATGACCAGTACGTCGGACCGCTCGCCCTCGGAGGTCAGGTAGACCCGACCGTCGTCCCCCACGGCAACGGCCTCGCCCTGCTCCTGGGCGGGCAGCCCGAAGCTCGTGACCTCCTCGACCGCCGGGTAGGCGTACACCGCGCCGCTGCCGTACGTCCTCAGGAGCAGGCGGTCGCCACCGGGCAGGAAGGCGCCGTCGGTGACCATGCCGGCCACCGCCCCGATCTTCTCGAGCCGGTTCGGCCCGTCGGGGTCCAGCCTGCGCGGCGCGCGGTAGACCGTGCCACCGCGGGCGAAGGTCTTGGTCACCACGAGGACCCGGCCCGTGCGCGGGTGGACGAGCAACGCCTCGGCGTTGTGGGCGCCATCGGGGTACTCCAGCTCGTAGCGCGGCGCCGACACCTCGCCGCCGCCCCGCTGCGGCACCACCCGGTAGAGGTGGATCGAGTCGCGGGAGGTGCGGTTGTCGCCGATGTCACCCACCCACAGCGCGCCGCCCACCCCCGGCGCGAGCGCCTCGACGTCCTCGGGCTCGTCGGCAGCGAACGTCGTCACTCCCACGGTCTCGCCCGTGCGCAGGTCGACCTCGTAGAGGTAGGGGCCGTCGCCGGAGTCGTTGACCGTGAACAGCCGGCGCCCTTGCACGACCGCGCCGCTGGACTCGTCGATCGCCTCGTCGCGGAGCGTGACGACGACCTCGGCCCGATCGGTCCCGGTCTGACCGCCCGCCGCCGGGGGCGCCACCACCAGGAGGGTCGCGAGCGCTCCGGCTGCGTAGTGGCTAGCGTGCCGGCTCATCGGCGCGCTCCACCACGACCCGTGCGATCCGCTCCTCGAGGAGGTCCGCGAGCCGGGGATGCACGTTCCACGTCCGCACGAGATCCTCGAGCTCCTCCTTGACCGCGGGTCCGGGGGCCGCACCGGTCCGCGTCGCCCGCAGCAACGTGTTGCGCGGCGTGTGCTTGCTCTCGACGAACTCGATCACGTCGACGCGGTACCCGAGCAGCCGCATCACGCCCGCCCGGAGCGCGTCGGTGAGCGTGTCGGCGAACCTCTCGCGGAGGATCCCGTGCCGGGTCAGCAGCGTGTACGGCGCAGGCGTCGGCGCCCTGCGGAGCTGTGCGGCGATGTCGTGGTGGCAGCACGGCGCCGCGAGCACGAGGGAGGCGTCCCAGAGCACCGCGCGGGCGAGCGCGTCGTCGGTCGCGGTGTCACACGCATGCAGGGCGAGCACGACGTCCGGCGCCTCGTCGAGCTCGACCGAGCCGATGTCGCCCTGGACGAACCGCATCGTCTCGGCGATCCCGAGCCGCTCGGCGATCTCGGTGTTGTGACGGAAGGACTGCTCCTTCACGTCGACGCCGACGACGCGGACCGGCAGCTCGCGGACCCGGGTGAGGTAGCTGTGCGCGGCGAAGGTGAGGTAGGCGTTCCCGCAGCCGAGGTCCACGACCTTCAGCGGTTCCTCGGCGGTCGGCGTGCGCAGCCGGCCTGACGACAGCGCGTCGTCGAGGGCCGGGCCGAGGTCGCGGAGGAACTCCTCGACCTGGCGGTACTTCGCCTGCCGGCTGGGCTTGACCCGGCCCTGCTCGTCGGAGATACCGACCGCGACCAGCGCCGGGTCGTTCTCCGGCAGCAGCCGCGGCTTGGCACGGTCGTGCTGCCGCTGCGGCTCGGCAGGCTCCTCGCCCTCGGCGGCCTGAGCCCGGCGGAGGCCGGAATGGACCATCGCCTCGAGCTTCTTCGTGACCCGCACCTGGTGGGTCTCGGTGACGGTCTCGACGTGCCAGTTGCCGAAGGGCTCGTCGAGCAGGTCGTCGACGGCGACCCTGGCGGCGTCGCCCACGGCGTGGTTGGACGTGTGGGCCTGCGTGTCGTCGTACGCCGTGACCTGGAGGTGGCGGCCCGCCTTGAGGTCGACGTACCTCAGCTCGACCCGCCGCCACCTCGGCGTCCGGCCCTTCTGACGGCCGGAGGCGACCGCTCGCACGAGGGCCTGGTCGTCGAGGATCAGGGATCGCATCCGGGCGAGGACGCGAAGGAGGGGCTCGGCCGGCATGTCAGCCCCGTACCAGCGCGGTGACCACCACGAGGAGGATCAGCGCCACCAGGGCACCGGGGATCACCAAGCGGCGGTAGCGGGGGTTCATGGGCCTGAGTTTAACGAGCCCCACCTTGGCCCCATCGGGCTATGGAGGCCGCGTGGGGCCAGGCATAACGTCGGTCGATGAACACAGACCACTTCGCGTGAAGCGGCCTGCATACCCCGAGGAGGCCAGCCGTGTTCGTACAGATCATCCAGGGCAAGTGCACTCGTCCAGACGAGCTCCGCGCCCAGACCGACAAGTGGCTCCGCGACATCGCCCCGCACGCCGAGGGGTGGCTCGGCGGGACCTACGGATTCACCGACGACGACATGTTCGTCGGGATGGTCCGTTTCGAGTCGAGGGAGGCCGCGATGGCCAACTCCGACCGTCCGGATCAGTCCGCGTGGTGGGCGGAGACCGAGCAGCTCTTCGACGGCCCGGTGGAGTTCCACAACGCCGACAAGGTGCTGCTCATGCTCGAGGGCGGCTCGGACGACGCCGGCTTCGTGCAGGTCATCCGGGGCAAGATCGACGACCCGGCCCTGCTCGAGGCGGAGCTCGACGAGATGTCGAACATGCTGCACGAGGCGAGGCCCGAGATCATCGGGTCGACGTTCGCGATCGAGGAGGACGGGACGTTCACCGAGTCGGTGTTCTTCACCGACGAGTCAGCGGCCCGTGAGGGCGAGCAGAAGGCGATGCCGACGACCGAGAACGTCCGCCACCTGATGCAGGACTGGGAGAAGATGACGCACGACGTCACCTACCTTGACCTGCACCACCCCTGGTTCGCATCGCGAGGAGCCGCGGGCGGTCGTTGACCTCGGGGTCGAGCAGCCCCTGGGTCCGGCTGAACACCGCGACGGCCAGCAGCGTGCCGAGGACGGTGATGCCGCCGCCGAGGAGGAGCGTCCACCGAGCGCCGAGAACCTCCCCGATCCACCCGACGATCGGGGAGCCGATGGGCGTGCCGCCCATGAAGATCATCATGTAGAGCGCCATCACGCGACCCCTCAGCTCGGGCGTGACGCTGAGCTGGATGGTGGTGTTCGCGGCCGTGATCATGGTCAACGCGGTGATGCCGATCACCGGTGTCCAGAGGGCGAAGGTGAGGTACGTCGGCATCAGTCCGCCGACGACGACCGCGACCCCGAACGCCAGCGCGGCGAGGATGACGAGCCGGTGTCGCACGACGCCCCGCCGGGCCGCGAGGAGCGCCCCGGAGAGCGAGCCGACGGCCATCGTCGTGCCGAGGATGCCGTACTCCGAGGCGCCCTTGTCGAACACCTCGGTCGCCATCAGCGCCGACGTCATCTGGAAGTTGAGGCCGAACGTTCCGGCGAAGAAGACGATCGCCAGGATCATCATGATGTCGGGGCGGCTGCGGATGTACCGCATGCCGTCCCGGATCGCGCCCTTCTGACGTCCCTGCGGCTCAGGGGTGTCGAGGTCCTTCTCGCGCATGCGCTGGAGCGCGAGCACCACAGCGACGTACGACACCGCGTTGATCGCGATCACCCAGCCGGTCGCCTGCGCTCCGCCGCCGAGCCCGGCGATCATGAAGCCGGCGACCGCGGGGCCGATGATCCGGGCGAAGTTGAACGACGCCGAGTTGAGGCCGACCGCGTTGGACAGGTCGTCACGGGTGACGATCTCGCTCACGAACGACTGCCGCGCCGGGGCGTCGAACGCCGTGCCGACACCGAACACGAACGCGAGCGCGTAGACGTGCCACACCTCGACCACGCCGGTGATCGCGAGGACGCCGAGCAGGAGCGCGGGTGCGGCCATCATCACCTGCGTGACCTGGAGCAGGCGTCGCTTGGGGAAGCGGTCGGCGATGACGCCGGCGTACGGAGACAGCAGCAGGATGGGGAGGAACTGCAGGCCGGTGGTGATGCCGAGGGCGGTGCCGGAGTTGCCGGTCAGCTGGAGGACGAGCCAGTCCTGGGCCACACGCTGCATCCATGTCCCGATGTTCGAGACCACAGCACCGGCTGCGTACAGCCGGTAGTTGCGGTTCGAGAGAGCACGGAAGGTAGGGCTCATCCGGGGTCCCTGCGAAGGCGGGAGCGAAGCGAGTGGCTTCGTGGGGTGGTCAAGCCTGTGCCAGCCTTTCCAGGATCGGGGCTGCCTGACGCAGCACGGAACGTTCTTCGGGGGTGAGCTCGCGGAGGCGCTGCGCGAGCCAGGCGTCACGGCGACGGCGGTCGGCCTCGAGGGTCTCGCGTCCCTTGTCCGCGAGGCCGATGACGACCTGCCGGCCGTCGGTGGCGTGCGGGGTACGGACGACGTACCCGGACTCCTCGAGGCAGTTCACCGTGCGCGTCATCGATGGCGGCTGCACGCGCTCGAGGGCGGCGAGCTCGCCGATGGAACAGGCGCCGCCGCGGTACAGCGAGCCCAGCACCGAGAGCTGGCCGAGGCTCAGCTCGTTGTCGGGGTCACGCTCGCTGCGGATCCGCCTTGTCAGGCGCGCGACTGCGATGCGCAGACCGGCCGCGAGGCCGGTGTCGGTGCGCACCATCTGTTCGATCGTCGGAGCCATATACTTAGCCTAACTCATTAGCGTTGCTAAGCATTTCGGATATCGCAGAGACGGCCGTCACGATGCTGTGGCCCTCGGCTCAGCGCCGGCGCCTGAGACGAAACCGGACCTCACCGCTTGGCAGGTCCGTAGTGATGTAGCGCGGGTCGTGGATCCGCAGGTGGTGGAAGCCGCAGAAGGGCTTGCCGTTCTTCGTGCTCGTCCGGCCGCCCTGACTCCATGGCTCCGGATGATGGATGTCGCACCAGGCGAAGGGACGTTCGCAGCCTTCCGCCGCGCAGGTGTCGTACTGCAGTGACAGCGCCCGACGCTGCGCGACACTGTGCAGTCGTCGGCTGCGACCGAGGTCGAGCACCTCGGACTTACCCCCGAGGACGGCCGGGACGATGCCGGCGTTGCAGGCGAGCCGCCGAGCCTGTCCCGCCGAGATCCGAAGACCGGTGTCGAGCCCTGCCGACCCGAGACCGTCGAGGAGGTGCTCGTAGTCGAGGTTCACGACCACCGTGACGCCGGACTGGCCCAACCCTTCGGCAGGCAGGTGCTCGAGAAGCTCGGTGAACGCTGTGCCCATCTGCTCGGACCAGTTCAGGCCTGGACCGCCCCCGGGCAGCGTCGGGTCGGTCACCGGCTCGCCGGCCCTGTCCCGCGACCACCTGCGGGGCGCGGACAGCCGCTCCAGGGTCGCGCGGAGCAAGTGGGCGTGCAGCTCGGGGGTCACGAACCTGCCGGACACGGTGCCGTCACCGTTATCGCGAATCGTCATCCAGGTCTCGCGCTCGGCATGCTCCTCCTCGTCCTCGATCATGTCGGCCTCCTGCTGGTCGGCCAGTTCCTTGGAGACGTCCTCGAGCATCCGCCGCGCCGCATGCCGCAGCCTGCGCGCGTTCATCCCGGCAACCGCCCGGGCGACCAGCCCCTCCTCAGCTTCCTTGCGCTGCTCCGAAGTGGCGGCGGCAGGCATCTTCTCGGCGGCGTTGACGATCACGCGGACCTGCTCGATCTCAATCTGACCCCTCGCGAACGCTTCGCGAGTCGCGTCGTACTTGGTCTGCAGCATGCGCGCGCCAGCCACAGACCGCCGGCCATCACCGCCTTGGTGGTCCCGGTCAGCTTCGCCGCCCACGCGTCGGTGCCCGTGTCGGCCTCGTCCTCAGCGAGCCGGTCGGCACCGCGGCCGCGGACTCGATCGACTCACGCGCGGAGGCGATCCACCCCGCGATCACAGGTGCCCTGAGCTGCTGAACTGTCATAGGTAGACCCAATCGGCGACCACCGACATCACGTGATGTCTCACATCGCGAGACTGTCCCAGAAATTGGCGTCGAAGCTGGCTGGTCGCTCAGGAGTACATCGTGGAACCTCGACCGCCTGACCCGCCGTGCCATCGAACTCGAGGAGGTCGTGGACGTCTGCACCGCAGCGAGCGTCAAGGACGTGGTGACGCTTACTGGCGATGTGAACGACCTGTCCAACGGCGACGACCGCGAGGCGGTGAACGAGGCCGAGGCCGATGCCATCCGCGAAGTTGTCTCGCGGTTCCTGGCCGGGGAGAGCATCGCGAGTCTGGTTCGCGCTGGCTCGTTGAGGGGGAGATCCGCACCGTGAACGGCAAGCAGTGGCGCAGCCCCACCGTGCGCAACCTCCTGTGCAGGGCCCGCATCGCAGGCCTCCGCGAGCACCAAGGTCAGGTCATCGGCAAGGCCGCATGGCCCGCGATCAATCACCCCCGAGCAGCACGACCAGACCATCCTCAGCATCTCCAACCGGCGAACCAACCGAGCCGCACGCCGGCACCTCCTCTCAGGTCTCCTCCGCTGCGGACTCTGCGGGGGCAAGTTGTGGACCATGCCACGCAGCGACTACGAAGGCCGTCGCTACCTGTGCCGTTCCGGAGCCCTCACGCGCGTCAAGGAGCGCTCTGGGCGCCTCCTGGCACGAGCACGAGCTTTCCCCTCGACGCCGACTGTTCGAGCAGCTCGTGAGCGCGACGCACGTCGGACAGCGGCAGGCGCTCGGCCACGACCGGGTGGATCTCGCCACGACGCAGCAGCTCCAGCAGCACGCCGAAGTCCTCACGGAACCAGTCCTGGTGGTCGATACGCAGCTTCTGGACCCGGAAGCCGAGCACCCGCCGGAACGGCGAGAGCAAGCCCCACAGCGCGACGGCCGCAGTCGCCGGGTACCACTCCATCCACCCTCGCCAGCTCTTGCGCCCCTGCGCGAGGGTGGCGTAGTTGCCCATCGTGATGAGCCTCCCGCCGGGATCTCCCCGGACCGGGTTCCCGCGCCGCAGCGCGCGGAAGGAGCGAAGCGCGACCGCTCCACCGATCCCGTCGATCACGACATCGACACCTTCTCCGCCGGTCAGAGCACGCACCCGCGCCAAGAAGTCCTCGTTGCGGTAGTCGATCGCCACCGCGCCGAGCCGCTCCACCGCGGGCAGGTCGCGAGCTGATGCTGTCCCGTACAGGCGAAGCCCCGCCAGCGTCCCGAGCTCGAGGACCGCGGTGCCCACCCTGCCGGCCGCACCGTGCACCAGCACCGTCTCGCCCGGCTGCACCCTCGCCGCACGGTGAAGCATCTGGTAGGCGGTCATGTACGGGAAGACGAGGCTGACCACCTCCGCCGGGTCGAGGTCCTCGGGAACTTCGACCGTGTACTTCTCCGGCACGCACACCTGCTCCGCGTTGGCGCCCCAGACCGTCAGGGCGCCGACACGGTCCCCCTCGCGCAAGCTCGAGCAGCCCGGACCGAGTTCCTCGACCACGCCGACGAGCTCGTAGCCCGGCGTGAACGGTGGCTTCGGCCCACCGAGGTACGTGCCTGCGCGTATCAGCGCGTCGGTGAACGACACGCCCGATGCCAGGACCCTCACGCGGACCTCGCCCGGCCCCGGGCGGGGATCGGCTTCCTCCACCACCCTCAGGACCTCGGGGCCGCCGAAGCGGTCGACCACGACACGCTCCACGCGACTCAGCCTACGCCGCCTCCCGCGTGACGACGCTGAGCCGATCCGCCTCCGGGTGACTGCGTCACCATGTCCGGGTAGATGCCCTGGCGAACGCGTCGCAGTGCCTCGTCGTTCCGTCAGGAATGACCACGATCTGAGACACGCCGGCAGATCTGCACGACGCGCCGCCTCGGCCGACTATCCGCCCTCAGCCGATGTCGCGGCGCCTGAAGCCGGCCCAGCCCATCACGACGGCCGCCACGGTCAGCAGCGCAAGCACGAGCAGCGGTCCGGCAGCGACGCTCTCCGCCGGCACGGCCGGCGTGTGCGTGAACGGCGACAGGTTGTCGACCCACTGCGGGAACTCGAGCAGACTGCCGAGCCAGCCGATGATGAAGGCGAAGGCGACGGCCACCCACGCGAGGCCGGAAGCGCGGGGCAGCAGGCCGAAGAGCAGCACGGCCAGCCCGGTGACGAGAAGGACGGCGGGAAGGTAGACGAGCGACGCCCACGTCATTGCCCACACCTCGTCGGGCCGTGTGCTCGTCATGGCGTAGGAGATGCCGAGACCGAGGCCCCCGGAGGCGACCAGGAACGTCGTCCCCACCAGCGTCACGAGCAGGTTGCCCGCGAACCAGCGTCCCCGGGAGACGCCTGTGGCGAGGATCGGCTCGAGTCGGTCGGATGACTCCTCACTCCGCATGCGCAGAGCGGACGAGACCGCGTAGCCGGCGGCGCCGATCCCGAGCAGGAGAAGGGAGATCGCCATGTAGGAGTCGACAAGGGTCTCGGCGGCCGTGGCCGCGAAGACGTCGGCGATCGCGGGATTCTCCTCGATCATGTTCTCGATCGACTCGCTGAACGAGCCGAGCAGCACCGCCATCCCGAACACCCCGATGACCCAGCCGAGCAGCGCACCGCGCTGCAGGCGCCATGCGAAGCCGACGACCGTGCCCAGCGACCTGCTCGCCGAGGCAGGTCCGGGACGGGCGGTGAGGACGCCGGACCCGAGGTCGCGCCGCGCCTCCAGCACGACGGTCGCTGCGAACAGGACGACGGTGAAGCCGACCGACAGCGCCAGCGGCCACCAGCGGTCGAGCTCGTAGACACCGACCTGCTGGGACCAGCCCATCGGCGAGAGCCACACCAGGAAGTTCTCCCCGACGTCGCCGATCGCGCGCACGCCGTACACGACCGCGAGGAACGCGAGCGAGACGCCGACCGCACCGCGACCGTGGCTCATCAGCTGCGCGGCCACTGCGGCGACCCCGGTGAAGACGACGCCGAGCGCGGCGATCGAGGCGCCGTAGAGAAGGGACTCGTTCAGCGGCTGCTCCTCCAGGAGGAACGCCGCGGAGATGCCGCCTCCCACCAGCACTGACGCGAGGGCCGAGACCAGGACGGCCGAGGTGATCACGGCGTGCGGCGAGACCACGGTCGAGCCGAGCAGCTCGACGCGGCCGGCGTCCTCCTCGCGCCGGGTGTGGCGCACGACGGTGAACACGGCCATCAGCGCGACGCCGAGCAGCGCGGTCAGGCTGGTCTCGTAGATCAGGATCCCGCCGATCTGGTCCATCGCGAACGGTGGTCCGGCGAGCGCGATCGACGCCGGCGAGCCGCCCACGGTCGTGGCGTAGGCCGCGATCGCCGACGGTGTGGTGTACAGGTCGCGGACCGCGCTGAGCGAGGCGTACACGACGACGACGATCGCGACGATCCACACGGGCAGGAAGACGCGGTCGCGCCGGAGCACGAACCGGATCAGCGGCCCGACGCCCGTGAGGGCAGTCACCGCACGACCTCCTCCGCCTCGACGTGCTCGCCGAACTGCCGCAGGAACAGCTCTTCCAGGGTCGGCGGGTGGCTCACCAGGGAGGTGATCCGCAGCGGGACGAGGTAGTCCATCGCCTCGTCGAGGTGGTCGGTGTCGACGTCGAAGGCGACCCGGCCGTCCTCGTGCACCACGTTGGCGACACCCGGCACGAGCCCGATCCGGTCCGATGGCCGCTCGGTCTCGACGACGACCGTCGTGCGGGTCAGGTGACGCAGCTCCTTGAGCGTCCCGCTCTGGACGACGCGGCCGGCGCGGATGATGCTCACGCGGTCCGACAACGCCTCCGCCTCCGCGAGGATGTGGCTGGACAGCAGCACGGTCGCGCCGTGGGCGCGCAGCTCTCCGATGGACAGCTTGAACGCCGCCTCCATGATCGGGTCCAGCCCGGAGGTCGGCTCGTCGAGGAGGTACAGCTCCACGTCCGAGGCCAGCGCCGCCACCAGCGCCACCTTCTGCCGGTTCCCCTTGGAGTAGCTGCGGGTCTTCTTCGTCGGATCCAGGTCGAACCGTTCGAGCAGCTCGGCGCGGCGCTTCCTGTCGATGCCGCCGCGCAGCCTGGCCAGCAGGTCGATCACCTCGCCACCGGTGAGGTTCGGCCACAGCGCCACCTCGCCCGGAACGTAGGCGAGCCGCTTGTGCAGCGACGCGGCCTCGTGCCACGGGTCACCGCCGAGCAGCGTCACCTCGCCCCGGTCCGCACGAAGCAGACCGAGGAGGATCCGGATCGTGGTCGACTTACCCGAGCCGTTGGGCCCGAGGAAGCCATGCACCTCGCCTGTGCGCACCTCGAGGTCGAGGCCGTCCAGGGCGACCGTCGTACCGAACGTCTTGACCAAGCCCGAGACAGAGATCGCAGTGCTCATGCCTCCACTTTGTCACCGGCGGAGGCCGACCGTCAGGGACTTATGCCCCGACGATCTGCTTGATGGGGTCGATCGCGAAGTAGATGACGAAGAGGATCGCGACGACCCACATCAACGGGTGGATCTCACGGGCCTTGCCGCGCACCGCCTTCACCAGCACGTAGGTGACGAAGCCGGCGCCGATGCCCGCGGAGATCGAGTACGTGAACGGCATCAACGCGATCGTCAGGAAGGCCGGGATCGCGATCTCGACGTCGTCCCACTCGATGTTCTTGACCTGCTGCATCATCAGGAAGCCGACCAGCACCAGCGCCGGCACTGCCGCCTCGTTCGGGATGATCTCGACCAGTGGCGCGAAGATCGTCGCGAGCAGGAAGAGCACGCCGGTCACCACGCTGGCGAGTCCGGTCCGCGCGCCCTCGGCGACACCGGACGCGGACTCGATGTACGAGGTATTGCTGGAGATGCCGGCCGCGCCCCCGGCCGCGGCGGCGAGGGAGTCGACGACCAGGATCCGCTCGGTGTGCGGCGGCTTGCCCTCGTCGTCGAGGAGGCCCGCCTCCGCACCGATCGCGGTCATCGTGCCCATCGTGTCGAAGAAGTCGGCGAGCAGCAGGGTGAAGATGAACAGAGCGGCGGTCACGAAACCGACGGACTCGAACGAGCCGAGCAACGAGAACTCCCCCAGCGTCGGGAAGCTCGGCACGTCGATCACGTTGTCCGGGATCGCGGGGACGTTGAGGTTCCAGCCGCGCGGGTTGAAGTCGTCGCCGCTCACCATCGGGCCGATCTGGGCGATCGCCTCGACGATGATGGCGATGACCGTGGTGATCGCGATCGCGATCAGGATCGCGCCCTTCACCTGCCGGACGTAGAGCGTGACCATCAGGACGAAGCCGATCACGAACACCAGCACCGGCCAGCCGACGAGGGTGCCCTGGGAGCCCAGCTCGACGGGCACCGGTCCAGCGCCGGTACGGCGGACGAACCCGGCGTCCACGAGACCGATCAGCGCGATGAACAGGCCGATGCCGACGCTGATCGCGACCTTGAGCTGGGACGGCACGGCGTGGAACACCGCGGTGCGGAAGCCGGTCAGCACCAGGATCAGGATGATCAGGCCCTCGATCACCACCAGGCCCATCGCGTCGGCCCAGGTCATGCCCGAGGCGATCGAGTAGGCCACGAAGGCGTTGAGGCCGAGGCCGGTGGCGAGCGCGAGCGGGAAGTTGGCGGCGACGCCCATGAGGATCGTCAGCAGGCCGGCCACGAGCGCGGTCGTGGCGGCGATGCCTGCGAAGTCACCGCCTGCCAGCAGGTTGCCGTCCGCGTCCTCGGCACCGAGCAGGATGATCGGGTTCAGCACGATGATGTAGGCCATCGTGAAGAAGGTCACGAGGCCACCACGCACCTCCTGCCCGATCGTCGAGCCCCTCTCGGAGATCCGGAAGTACCTGTCGACGAAGCCGCCCTGTCCAGGGCTGCGCTCGGCGCTCTTGATCTTGTCCACGTGAGTCCCTCGAGGAGTGATGTGCCGACCGGGGTCTTGGGGGCCGTACCGTCCGAGAAGCCGCGCCCGGGGGCAAATCCTGCCAGAGCCTGGTCCGGCCGCGCCGACCGGCTCTGTGCATCGACTAGGTTGGAGACGTGGAGGAGGAGCGGAGCCAGGGCGTCCCCGGGAAGGGAGGCGTCGAGAACGTGCAGGTGCACGAGATCGGCAAGCGACGGTACATCGTCGCCGACGTCGAGCCCCTCGACGTGGACGGTGTGCGCACGGTGGCGGTCGGCACCGCGCTGTGGGCCCTCGCCTTCGTGCTGCTGCTGCCCTTCTACGGCCGCCTCGAGGAGGAGGGCCGGCTGTGGTGGCTGTGGACCTGTGCCGCCGGCTTCGGGCTCGGCATCATCGGGTGGGACTACTGCCGCCGGCGCCGGCGTCAGTCACAGGCGCTGCGGCAGGCGGTCCGCGGCCACAAGTGAGCCGCGCAGGACCGCTTCCGTCAGAACGTCTCGAGGTCGTCCCAGGTCAGCGTGTCCAGCACCGGCTCCGGAAGCGGAGCGGGGAGGTTCCGCTTGTGCAGCCGCGCTTCGCTGTGCGCGCCGCACCCGTGGTCGAAGGAGACCACCCGGCCGTCGTCGTTGGCGAAGGCGTTGGCGCAGACCCCGAAGATCTGTGACAGGGGCCCGGCGAGCCGCACCAGGAAGCCGCAGCTGCCGCAGTTCGCGGGAGCCGACTGCGCGATGGCAGCCTCCGGACCGTGGCTGCCGTCGTACCAGCGCTGGGCGGCGAGGTCGCGCCCCTCGAGCGAGAGCACCCGTGACCGGCCGAGGCCGACCTCGTCGGTGACGTCCTTGAGCGTGTCCTCGTCGACGAGCTCGTCGTCGGCGAGGTACCCGGGCACCAGCCGCGGGTCGTCCTCCTCCACGGGGAGGATGTCGCCGGGGCTGAGGTCGCCGGGCTGGATCCGCTCACGCCACGGCACCCACGCCGGCGCGACCAGTGCCTCCTCGCCGGGGAGCAGCACCACCTCGTCGACCGTGACCTGCTTCTGCCGTGCCGCACGGGCCACGGTGACCGACCAGCGCCACCCGCGGTAGCCCACGCGCGTGCACTCGAAGTAGTGGGTGGTGACGCGCTCGTCCTCGCTGGCGTAGCCGAGGTGCTCCCCCACGTCGCTCTCGTCGACGAGCTCGAGGAGGGCGTCGCGCGCGACGTCGACAGCCCGCACACCAACGGTGTCGGGCTTGTGGGTCCGAGCGGCTGCCATCACCTCGCGATTGTCTCCCATGCGGGCAAGCCGTGTCTCGTCGGGTGCCACATTCCCGCGCGTCGCCGGGCAGGATGGGGGCATGGCGCGGGAGCAGGTGGGCGGAGCCGGGCGCGAACGCGTGCGTGCCGTCGGCCACGCCGCTCGGCGCGCCGGCGCCGCGACCGGACGAGCCGCGAACTACACCTACCGCCAGGCCCGCCGGGCCACCCGTGCCGAGGGCGCCGGCGACACCGGGTTGTACCGGCTGATCGAGCTGCACGCCTTCAACGCCGCCGGTGACGCCGCGGTCGCGGTCTCCCTCGCCGGCACGCTGTTCTTCCAGGTGCCCACCGGCGAGGCCCGGCTCCAGGTCGCGCAGTTCCTCGCGCTGACGATGCTGCCGTTCGCGATCGTCGCGCCGCTGGTCGGACCGTTCCTCGACCGGTTCAGCCACGGCCGCCGTTGGGCGATCGGCGGCACGATGGCCCTGCGCGCGTTCCTCGCCTGGGTCCTCGCCGACGCCGTCCTCACCGGGTCGGTCGCTCTCTTCCCCGCGGCGCTCGGGGTGCTCGTGGCGTCCAAGGCGTACGGCGTGACGCGCGCGGCCGCCGTACCCCGCCTGCTTCCCGACCGCCTCACGCTGGTCAAGGCCAACTCCCGGATCTCGCTGGCCGGAGTGGCCGGGGCCACCGTCTCCGCACCGATCGCGGTGCTCGCCTCGTCGTTCGGACCGCAGTGGTCGCTGCGCTACGCGTTCCTGGTCTTCGTGGGCGCCACGATCCTCGCGATCCTGCTGCCGGCGCGGGTGGACTCCTCCCACGGCGAGGAGCAGCTCACGCTGACCACGGTGGCCGGCGGCAACCGCGGCCGGCGTCGGATCCGCGCGCGGGTGTCCCACGACGTGGTGGTGGCCCTGCGGAGCAACGCGGGGCTCCGCCTGCTGTCGGGGTTCCTCACGATGTACATGGCCTTCCTGCTGCGCGACATGCCGTTCCCGGGCTGGGAGGACCGGCCTGAGCTGCTCCTCGGGCTCGTGATCGGCGCCGCGGGGCTGGGCAGCACGCTCGGCGTCGCGGCCGGCTCGTTGCTGAGGTCGGTGAAGCCGGAGGTCACGGTCGTGGTGACGCTGCTCGCGGATGCGCTGATGGCGGTGCTCGCCGCGGCCTTCTACGGGCTGCCGACCGCCGTGCTCCTCGGCCTGACCGCAGGCCTCGCGCAGTCACTGGGCAAGCTCTCGCTCGACGCGCTGATCCAGCGCGACGTGCCCGAGCGGACCCGCACCAGCGCGTTCGCCCGCTCGGAGACCTTGCTCCAGCTGTCGTGGGTGGTCGGCGGGTTCATCGGCATCGCGCTCCCGCTGGTCCCGGAGCTCGGGCTCGGCGTCGCTGCCGGGATCCTCGTGCTGTGGAGCGGGGTCGTGCTCCGGACCCGGAGGGGGGCCTGACCCGTCAGAGCTCGAGCTCGTCGGCGAGCGCCCGCAGCAGCATCGCGGTCCGCTGGGCTGTCTTCGGGTCGGGGTGCCGGTTGTTGCGGTAGTTCTTCTCGAGGTTCTCGAGCAGGCGGTACAGGTCCTCGACGATCACGACCATGTCCGCGGGCTTCTTGCGCAACGCCTTCGACACCGACTGGGTCGGCTCGAGCAGCCGCACCTGCAGCGCCTGGTCACCCTTGCGACCCTGCACGATGCCGAACTCCACCCGGGCACCGGCCTTGAGCGTCGTGACGCCCGCCGGCAGCGCCGCGGCGCGCACGTAGACGTCCCCGCCCTCGTCCTTGGACAGGAAGCCGAAGCCCTTCTCGGCGTCGTACCACTTGACCTTGCCAGTAGGCACCGGATGACCTCTTCTTCCACTCGTGTGCGTGCGGGCGTACGGCCCGGCTCCCAGGATATGGCGGCACCGAAGCCGCCGACGACCGGGTAACGGAACGCACAGAACGGCACCGTATGGACGGTTTCGATTGAATCGGGCCCATCCGCCTGCGACCATGGATTGTTCTGGTCGACGGAGGGCGGCCGGGGCAGCCAACGATGCCATCCGGAGAGGGGACCTGTGAGCACGTCCGCGCGCGCCCGCAAGGCGCCCACCCTCCTCGCCGCGGCCCTCCTCGCGGTCCCCGCCACGACGGCCGCGGCCGCTGCGGTCCCGACCCCGGTCGAGGTCGCCTCCCCCGGGTTGTACATCGTCGCCCTCGAGCGGCCCGACGCCGGAGGCAGGGCCACGGCGCTCCGCGCCGCCCAGGACGATCTCCTCGCCGAGGTCGGAGGCCCCGAGGTCCTCTACCGGTACACCTCCGCCCTCAACGGCTTCGCCGCCGAGCTCAGCCGCGACCAGGTCAAGCAGCTGCGCTCGCACCCCGACGTGGTGCTGGTCGAGCGGAGCACCACCCAGCGCACCGACTCCGTCGACTCCCCCGAGTTCCTCGGCGCCGACCAGGCCTGGGCCGCGGCGGGTGGTCCCGAGGACGCCGGGCGGGGCACGGTCGTGGGCGTCGTCGACAGCGGCATCTGGCCCGAGAACCCCAGCTTCTCCGCGCTGCCCGACGCGAGCCTCACCGGGCCGGGGGGCTTCAGCGGAGAGTGCGAGACCGGCGAGCAGTGGGACGAGTCCGACTGCAACAGCAAGGTGGTCTCGGCCCGCTACTTCGTGAAGGGCTTCGGCGAGGAGGACCTCGCCGCGTCCGAGTTCCTCTCACCGCGCGACGGCACAGGCCACGGCTCCCACGTCGCCGCCGTCGCGGCCGGGAACCACGGCGTCGAGGTCGCGGTCGAGGGCCAGGAGTTCGGGGAGGCCTCCGGCATGGCCCCGGCGGCACGCATCGCGTCGTACAAGGCCTGCTGGGCCGCGCCCGACCCCGCCGACGACGGCTGCGCCACCGCCGACACCGTCGCCGCGATCGACCAGGCCGTGACCGACGGCGTCGACGTCCTCAGCTACGCCGTGTCCGGCGCCTCGACCTCCGGGCCGGACGCCGTCGAGCTGGCCTTCCTGAACGCGACCGCGGCCGGTGTGTTCGTCGCGACCTCCGCGGGCAACCGCGGGCCCGGCGAGTCCACCGTCGCGCACACCAGCCCCTGGGTGACCACGGTCGGCGCGACCACCCACCGCAGCTCGCAGGGTGCTCTCGTGCTCGACGGCGACGACGAGTTCGTCGGCGCGATGATCTCCGACGAGCCGGTGCCCGAGACCGGCATCGTGCTCGCCGGCAGCGCGGCCACCGCGACCAGCAGCGCCGAGGACGCCCGCCTGTGCAAGCCCGGCACCCTCGACGCCGACGTCGTGCAGGACCAGGTCGTCGTCTGCGACCGCGGCATCGTCGCCCGCGTCGAGAAGTCTGCGGCGGTCGCCCAGGCCGGCGGCGCCGCGATGGTTCTCGCGAACGTCCGCCCGGACACCGTCGACTCCGACTTCCACGCCGTGCCGACGGTGCACGTCGACGTCGCCGCCGCCGAGGCGATCAAGCGCCACGTCCGTGAGACCGTGGACCCGCGGGCAGCGATCGACCCGACCGGGTCCGACGACACCCCCGTGCCCCAGGTCGCCCACTTCTCCTCCCGAGGTCCCGCCGAGGGCGACGCCGCCGGCGTGCTGAAGCCCGACCTGACCGCTCCGGGAGTCGGTGTCCTCTCCGCCGTGGCGCCGCCCTCGAACGGCGGCCGGCTGTGGGGCCAGCTCTCGGGTACGTCGATGAGCACCGCCCACGTCGCGGGTCTGGGCGCACTGGTGATGGGCGAGCGTCCGGGCTGGACGCCGGCGATGGTGAAGTCGGCGATGTCCACGACGGCCGACGACGTCGAGGGGGTCAGCGGCCCGCGGTCCGAGGGCGCCGGACAGGTCGACGCCGCCGAGGTCCTCGAGCCCGGCCTGGTCCTCGACGCCCCCGTCCGGCGGTTCCGGGACTGGCTCGCCGGCCGGGTCGAGACCCGCAACCTGAACCTCCCCTCCGTCGCGGTCGACGACCTGACCGGCACCGGCCGGGTGGTCCGCCGGGTGACCAACGTGTCCGGGCGCAGCGAGAGCTACTCGGTCGCGGTCACCGGCCTCGACGGCCTCGGTGTCCGGGTGCGGCCCGGCACGCTCACCCTCGCTCCCGGCGAGACCAGGCGGTTCGTCGTACTCGTCGACCGCGGGAGCGCACAGCTCGAGACCGCGGCACAGGGCCACCTCGTGTGGACCGGGCTACGCCACCAGGTGAGGCTCCCGGTGGTGGTGACGCCGAGGACGCTGTCGGCGCCCCCCGAGGCGGCCGGCTCCGGCGCGTCGGGCTCGGTGTCGTTCGAGGCACTCTCCGGGACCGACGGGCAGATCGACCTGTCGGTCACCGGCCTGGCCGGCGCCACCCCCGTGGGCCTGACGCTCGAGCCCGGCGACTTCGACCCGACGGCGCCCCAGGCCGACGCCGACACCGCGATGTTCCCCGTCGAGGTCCCCTCCGGCACCGCCGTGCTGCGGCTCGAGCTGGAGGGCCGCGACAGCGACGACCTCGACCTCCACCTGTACCGCGAGGGCGAGCTCGTCGCCTCGGCCACCGGCAGCGGGGCCGACGAGATCCTCACCGAGGTGGAGCCCGCCTCGGGCGACTACGAGCTCTACGTGACCTCCGCAGTGGCCGCGAACGGCTCCACCACGACCGCCCAGCTCTACACGTGGGTGGTCCGCGACAAGGACGCCGACAACCTCACAGTCGCCCAGAGCGTCCCGGTGACCGCCGGGGAGCCGTTCCCCGTCGACCTCTCGTGGCAGGGTCTGGACCCGACGAGCCGGTGGTTCGGCGCGGTGCACTACGCAGGGTCGGAGGAGCACACCTTCGTCACGGTCAACTAGAGACCCAGGCGCCGCGCGGCCTCCTCGCGCATCTCGACCTTGCGGATCTTGCCGGTGACGGTCATCGGGAACTCGTCGACGACCATGACGTAGCGCGGGATCTTGTAGTGCGCGAGCTTGCCGGTGGCGAACTCGCGCACCTTCGCGGCGTCGAGCGGCCGTCGCTGACCAGTGCCGTCGTCCTTCATCTTGACCCACGCGCACAGCTCCTCGCCGTACTTCTCATCGGGTACGCCGATCACCTGCACGTCCTCGATGTCGGGGTGGCTGTAGAGGAACTCCTCGATCTCCCGCGGGTAGATGTTCTCGCCTCCCCGGATCACCATGTCCTTGATCCTCCCGACGATGTTGCAGTAGCCGTCCTCGCGCATGACCGCGAGGTCGCCCGTGTGCATCCACCCGTCCTCGTCGATCGCCTCGTCCGTCTTGTCGGGGTCGTTCCAGTAGCCCAGCATGACCGAGTAGCCGCGGGTGCAGAGCTCCCCCGGCTCACCGCGCTCGACCGTCTCGCCGGTCACCGGGTCCACGATCTTGACCTCGACGTGCGGGTGGACGCGGCCGATGGTGGCGGTACGACGGTCGAGGTCGTCGTCGCTGCGGGTCTGGCACGACACCGGCGAGGTCTCGGTCATGCCGTAGGCGATGGAGACGCCCTCCATGTGCATGTCCTCGATGCAGCGCTTCATCACCCCGACCGGGCAGATGGAGCCGGCCATCACCCCAGTGCGCAAGGTGGAGAGGTCGTAGGAGGCGAAGTCGGGCAGGTTCTGCATGGCGATGAACATCGTCGGTACGCCGTAGAGCCCGGTGCACCGCTCCTCGGCGACCGTCCTCAGCGTCACCGCCGGGTCGAAGCCTGGCGCCGGGATCACCATGGTCGCGCCGTGCGTGGTGCAGCCGAGGTTTCCCATGACCATGCCGAAGCAGTGGTAGAAGGGCACCGGGATGCACAGCCGGTCCTCGTGCGTGAACCCGATGGTCTCGGTCGTGAAGAACCCGTTGTTGAGGATGTTGCGGTGAGACAGCGTGGCTCCCTTGGGGAAGCCCGTCGTGCCCGACGTGTACTGGATGTTGATCGGGTCGTCGTTGGAGAGCGTCGCCATGCGCTCGGCGACGGCGTCCTCGGGGAGGCCGTCCCCCTCGCGCAGCAGGGCGTCCCAGTCCGTCGTTCCGATGAAGACCACGCGCTCGAGGGCGTGAGTGTCGGGCCGAACCTCGTCGACCATCGCGCGGTAGTCGCTGGTCTTGAACTCGGTGGCCGAGACAAGCATGCGCAGGCCGGACTGGTTGAGCGCGTAGGCCAGCTCGTGAGTTCGGTAGGACGGGTTGACGTTGACCAGGATCGCGCCGATCTTCGCGGTGGCGTACTGCACCAGCGTCCACTCGGCGCAGTTGGGGGCCCAGACCCCGACCCTGTCCCCCTTCTGGATCCCCGCGCCGATCAGCCCGCGAGCGAGGGTGTCGACGTCCCGGTCCAGCTCGGCATAGGTCCACCTCCTGCCGCCGGCGACGTCGACCAGGGCCTCCCGGTCGGCGTGCTCGCGCGCGATGCGCTCGAAGTTCTCGCCGATCGTCTCCTCGATCAGCGGGGGCGTGGTCTCTCCAGCGGCAAAGGACTCCATGCCGGGCACGGTAGTGAGCGACGGCACGGACCGCCAACCTGCCCGCCCGGTTTCGTCCGAGTTGCGTAGTCGGCATCCTCACAACGGCGTAGTGGACCCTAAGAACGTGCCCATCCAGGGTGGCTCAACCGGGCCGTTCTTCGACGTAACTAGAGCCAAACGCGAGGTTTCGACCTAGTGTCGTTCACCTGAGTTGATGAGGCGACTGCAAGACGACGGGGGTGTGGGGCCCGCGTCCGTCCGAGGCGCCGGCCGCGCCCGGTCCACGCGCGGTTAACACGGGGGTAATGAGCAACATGGGGGGCCTATGTCGCTATCGGTTCAGTCTTACGCGCCCACAACGGGCGCATCGTCCGAGGAAAAGCTGCGGAAGCAGCGACTCCTCCACGACGTCCGGCAGTCACTGACTGTCGTGATGTCCCTGGCCGCTGTGGTCGAGAAGACCCTCGACCGCGGGCCCGAGGTGCTCAAGCGCCTCGACCAGATGCGCTCAGAGGCGGAGTGGATGACCAGGCTGGTCTCGAGTGCCGCCCCCCGAGCTGTTGACGCCCAGGTCCTCGACGTGGGGGACGTCGTTGCCGACGCCTGGTGCGCGACGGCATCGACGTGTGAGTGCGCGATCCAGCTCGTCCGGGACGCCCACGCAAGGGCACGCGTCGACCGCGACGAGCTCGAGCGTTCGGTACGCAACCTCCTCGACAACGCAGTCCGCGCGGCCGGTGACGCGGGAACGGTCGTCGTCCAGGTCCGGGTGGAGCCCGAGGAGGTCGCCATCGTCGTCCGCGACAGCGGCCCCGGCTTCGGGAACATCCCGCCCCAGCAGGGGCTCGGTCTGCTGACCGTTCGACGGTTCGCGGCCGAGAACGCCGGCCGGCTCGACGTGGGTCAGGCTCTTCCGAACGGCGCGGAGGTGACCCTGCATCTGCCACGGGAGCAGGGTTCCACCCCTCTCCCGGCCGGGGGCGTGAGATGCGGATAGTCATCTGTGACGACCACCAGCTGCTGCTGGAGGCGCTGGCCACCGCGCTTGCTCTTCAGGGGATCACCGTGGAGGCGGCGGTCGACTCGCCGGGGGACGCGGTCAAGGCCGTGGCGAGCAACGACCCGGACATCCTGCTCATCGACGTGACGTTCCCGGTCGGGTCCGGCCTGGACGCCGCACGGGAGGTGATCGCGCACCACCCTCGGACGAAGGTGGTGATGATGACGGGCACCGAGGACGCCGAGCCCCTCAAGGAGGCACTGGGGCTCGGAGTCACGGGCTACCTCGCGAAGGACCAGCCCGTCGACGCGATCGCCCGCGCGCTCGAGCTGGCCCGGCAGGGTGGCGCCCCGATCGACAGCGCCATGCTGCGGCGGGTCCAGCGACCCGCGCCGAGGGTGCCGCGGCAGCGGACACCGGTCGACGACCTGACCCCGCGGGAGCACCACATCCTGCGACTGCTGGTGGAGGGCATGAGCACACGCGAGATCGTGCACGTCCTCGGGGTCAGCCAGAGCACGGTGCGGACCCACGTCCAGAACATCTTCGCCAAGCTCGGGGTGCACACACGTCTGCAAGCAGTCGCGCTGCTCGATCCCGATGCCGCACCACCGGCATCCGAGGCCGGCTGTGCCACCGGTCGGTGAGGCCCGCGAGAGCCACGACGTGCTCAGGGTGGTGATCGGCCATCCCATGCGCACCTGGGCGGACGCCCTGGAGCGGCTGCTCGCCCCGCGCTGGGACATCGAGGTCATCACGGCGCACACCAAGCCCTCGTGGGTGCGGAACGCCGTCATCGCGCATCAGGCCGACATCTTGCTGACGCACGCCGAGGCACCTGCGGGTGACATCGCGGAGAGGCTGGCCGGGCTCTTCGAACACGCCCCTGGGCTGGGCGTGGTCGTGATCAGCGACTCTCGCGACCGGGCGCTGCTCAACACGGCGATCCGGTCCGGCGTACGGGGCTGGGTGGAGCCGACAGCCTCCCTGGAGCACCTGGTGCGCGTGCTGCACGGGGTGTCCCGCGGCGAGACCTGGTACCCACCCGCGCTGATGACCCCGGTACTCGAGTCGCTGCTCGACGAGGACGGGGCACGCGACCGGCAGAGCTCGGCGCTGGCCCCCCTCTCCGACCGCGAGCTCGAGATCCTCGCCTGCCTCGCCCAGGGCCTGACCCGTCGCGAGATCGCGGAGCGGCTGACGCTCTCGCCTCACACCGTCCGCACGCACATCAACAACCTGCTGCACAAGCTGAACGTGCACAGCGTGCTCGCGGCCGTGTCCGTCGCACGCCAGTCGGGCATCCGGGAGTGGGACGACAGGGCCCGGAAGCGGAATCCCGTGTAGCCACTCTGGCGTAGGGAACATCGGCACCTTGCGCGATTCGTCAACCGAGGTCCGTACCTAGATTCGAACCAGTCCCCAGTCCCGGGGGCTGGTTCGTCGTTTCTGGGGGGTCTTCGCGTGCACCACAACACCGTTCCGTTCTCGAGGCCGGTGATGGCTCCCGGCACCGACAGGGCGGTGGCCCGGGTGCTGGAGTCGGGCTGGCTCACGACGGGCCCCGAGTGCGCCGCGTTCGAGGACGAGTTCGCGGCGTACGTCGGAGCCCGCCACGCCGTGAGCGTGTCCTCGTGCACGGCCGCCATCGAGCTCTCCCTGCGGGGGCTCCACCTGCGCGAGGGGGCGCGGGTGCTCGTACCGGCGATCACCTTCTGTGGCGCCGTCGAGGCCGTGGTCCACGCCGGTCTCGTGCCTGTGCTCTGCGACGTCGACCCGGAGACCGCAGAGGTGACCCCTGAGACCTGTGCACGCGCGGCGTACGAGGCCGGGGGTGTCCAGGGGCTCGTCGTCCTCCACTACGCGGGCTCCCCCGCGCCCGTCGCCGACCTCGCCGCCGCCGCCGGCGTGCCGCTGACCTGCGTCATCGAGGACGCTGCGCACGCACTCGGGACGTGGGTCGGAGACAAGCAGGTCGGCGCCATCTCCCGCGCGACGTGCTTCAGCTTCTACGCGACGAAGAACCTGCCGATCGGCGAGGGTGGGATGGTCACCACCGACGACCCCGAGCTGAACGACTGGTTGAGGTCCGCGCGGCTGCACGGCATGTCCAAGGACGCCTGGCGCCGCTACCAGCCGGGAGGGGCGTGGCGGTACAGCGTCGAGGAGCCTGGCCTGAAGGCGAACCTCTCCGACGTGCACGCCGCGATCGGGCGGGTGCAGCTGGGCAGCCTCGACGGCTGGCAGGCACGCCGGGCCCAGATCGCGAGCAGGTACCACGAGGCACTCGAGGACGTCCGCGGCCTCGGGCTACCGCGCAACCCCGCCGGCGGACGCCACGCCTGGCACCTCTACGTCGTCCGGGTGAAGCCGGAGTTCGGCATCACCCGCGACGACCTCATCGACCGGCTCGGCGCCGATGGTATCGGCACGTCGGTGCACTTCATCCCGCTCCACCACATGCCGCGTTACCGCGCTGCCGCGCACTACTCGGTGCGGGGCCTGCCCGGAGCCGACGCCGTGTTCCCTGAGCTGCTCTCGCTTCCCATGCACCAGGGGCTCGCCGACGACGAGGTGGACACCGTCACCCGACGCATCAAAGAGCTTCAGTCCTGCGTACTCACCCCGGAGGTCACACAGAAATGACGATCGTCAACGGCGTCAGCCTTCCCACCGACCTGCGACCCGTCGAACGGCGTCTCCTGCGCACTCTGGTCGTCGGGGCCGGCGTGGCGGGGCGTGCCCTTGCTCGTGACCTCGGGGCGACGCCGCAGTTCGGGCTCCAGCCGATCGGGTTCGTGGACGACGACCTGGACAAGGAGGTCTCCGACTACCCGGTCCTCGGCCCTCTCGACCGCGTGGCGGAGATCGCCTTGATCCAGAACATCGAGGTCGTCGTAATGGCCATCCCCGGCCTCGACCCGGACGTCTTCCGCAAGGTCGCCCAGGGCGCGGCTGCGGCAGGCGCGAGCGTGCGCTACCTCCCCTCGTTCGTCGCAGCGCTGGAGCGGCGGGTGGTCGGCAGCGACATGCGCTGGCTGGACGTCGGTCAGCTCATCGGTCGCGACGAGGTCCATGTCGTGAGCTCGGCAGCCGGCGAGATGATCAAGGACAAGGTCGTCCTGGTCACCGGCGCAGGCGGCTCGATCGGCAGCGAGCTGTGCCGCCAGGTGTTCGGCTTCGAGCCTGGTCGGCTGGTCATGCTCGACCACGACGAGTCGAACCTCCACCGGCTACAGCTGGAGCTCTGGGGCGAGGGCCTGCTCGACAACGACGACTGCTGCGTGGCCGACATCCGGGACCGGGTACGCATCGACCAGGTCTTCGAGGAGGTCAAGCCGGACCTCGTCTTCCACGCGGCGGCTCACAAGCACCTTCCTCTCCTCGAGCGGCACCCGTGCGAGGCGGTGAAGTCGAACATCACCGGTACGGAGAACGTCCTGTGGGCGGCCCTGAAGCACGCGGCCGACCGGTTCATCCTCATCTCCACCGACAAGGCGGCGGACCCCACCTCCGTGCTGGGAGCGACCAAGCGGCTGGCCGAGCTGCTGGTGCAGCAGGAGAACGGCGGCTCGACCAAGGTGGCCTCGGTGCGCTTCGGCAACGTGCTCGGCAGCCGCGGCTCCCTGCTCACCGTGCTCGCCGAGCAGATCAACAGCGGCCTGCCGGTCACGGTCACCCACCCGGAGATGACGCGCTTCTTCATGACCATCGAGGAGGCCGCCGGCCTGGTGCTCGAGGCGGCACGTCTCGCCGACCAGGGCGAGGTCTTCGTCCTCGACATGGGTGAACCGGTGCGCATCGTCGACATCGTGCACTCGTTCGCCCAGCTCCTGCACCGCAGTGACGTGCAGATCCGGTTCACGGGGATGCGTCCGGGCGAGAAGCTCAACGAGACGCTGTTCAGCGAGAACGAGAACCCGGTTCGCACGGAGCACCCGCGGATCTTCCGCACCGAGGTGGCGCCCCCGTCGCGGGGGTTCCACCACCTGCTCCGGACGCTCAACCACGCAGCCGAGAACAACAACCGCGAGGCGGTACGGGCGCACCTCCGTGCGCTGCTCCCCGAGTACAGCCCCCTCGTCCCCTCCGTCCCCGCACTCGCTGCGCCCTACCCCGACGACTACTAATGGACCCGCAGGACCGGCCGCCCGGGGAAGGTGAGGAGCCTGGGCTGGTACCGCCCTATGCCTCGTCCCACTTCCTGGGCTTCCTGCGTGAGCGCGACCTCGCAATCCTCGACGTGAGGCGCGGAGCAGCGCCGGAGAGCCGACGGCTCCTCCTCGGCCGCCCGGGCGGCACCCAGGTCGCCTGGGTCGTCGCGGTGGCGCACGGTCCCCGGGAGAACAACGCCGTCGACAACGAGGAGCAGGTGCTGCGGCACGCCCACAGGGTGCTGCGAACAGGTCTCCGGAACAGCATCCCGGAGGTCCGGGAGCGCATCGAGGTGTACAGCTCCTTGGACGGGCTCCTGCTCACCGCAGTCCCCGGACTGAGCGTCGGCGAGCGCCGGCGGACCGCGCAGCGGACCAGGGAGCTCCTCATCGCGATGCCGCGCTGGATCGGCGGGGTGTGGACCGACTCCGCGTCCGGAACGGCGCGCACGGACCTCGGCGCGGCGGACGTGCGGAGCGTCCTGGAGCAGCACCAGCCGATCCCTCGCCTCGAGCCGGCCATGGACGCCATCCGGCGGGCCCGGCTGCGCATCGCCGAGCACGAGGTCCCCCAGACGCTTACCCACGGCTGCCTGTGCCCGCGCCACGTGACCCACGTCGAGGGAGTGGTCGGCGTGGACGACTGGGGGGCCGGCGCGATCGCAGGCGACCCGCTGCGCGACGTCGGCCGGTTCGCCGTCGGTGTCGCGGGCGGACGGCTGCCCGAGGTGCTGTCCGGCAAGTCGGCCTTCGCCGGCGAGATCCGGCAGTTCCTCGGCGCCGTACTCGTGCACACACCGGTGCCCCCGCAGCTGTGGCGCGAGGTACTGGTGCTGGCACAGCTCGAGCTGGCGATGGAGTCGCTCGAGCGCGCAGATCCGAACGGAATGCACCTGCTCAGCCGCGCCGTGCGGCTGAGCAGGGCACTGACCAGAACGAGGTGAAGAAAAATGCACGCGATCGTGACCGGGGCAGCAGGGTTCATCGGCTCCCACCTGTGTTCCCACCTGCTCGACCAGGGCGACGAGGTTGTGGGCGTCGACTGCCTGACCGACTACTACGACCCGCGCCGCAAGGAGGCCAACCTGGTCCCGCTGCGGGCCCGCGAGGGCTTCACCGAGCAGCGGCTCGACCTCACCAGCGCACCTCTCACGACGCTGTTCTCCAACGCGGACGTGGTCTACCACCTCGCCGGCCAGCCCGGCGTCAGGGGCTCGTGGGGCGAGAACTTCCTGCCCTACCTGGCCCGCAACATCAGCGCCACCCAGCGGGTGCTGGAGGCCGCCCGGGAGGTCTCCTTGTGGAAGGTCGTCTACGCGTCGAGCTCCTCGGTCTACGGGGCGGCCGAGAGCTACCCCACGACCGAGGACATGCGTCCGTCACCGGTGTCGCCGTACGGCGTCACGAAGCTGGCGGCCGAGCACCTGTGCGAGCTCTACCGCACCACGTCGGGCGTCTCGACCGTGTCGCTGCGCCTGTTCACCGTCTACGGACCGCGGCAGCGGCCGGACATGGCGTTCTCGCGCCTGGTCGACTCGGCCCTGCACCAGGCGCCGTTCCTCCTGTACGGCGACGGCGAGCAGAGCCGCGACTTCACCTACGTGGGCGATGTCGTGACGGCGATGCGGGACGCCGCGCTCTCACCCTGGACCGGTGTCGCCAACATCGGCGGTGGCTCCCGGACCACGATGAACGAGGTCATCAGCGTGCTCTCGGAGATCGCCGGCCCGATCGACGTCGTACGTCTCCCTGCTCAGCGCGGCGACGTCCGCCACACCGCGGCGGACACGACGCGCGCCCGCGAGGGGTTCGGCTACGCCCCTCAAGTCACGCTTCGTGAGGGGCTCGCACGCATGGTCGCCGCCCAGCGGGACTTCGTCAGCGTCGATGTCGACCTGGAGCCGGCGCCGTGAGGTCTCTCTGGCCGGCGCTCCCCTCCCGTGTCGTCCCTCGGCGCGAGATGCCGGCCCAACCGGAGCCCCCCAAGGTGAAGGTGCTTCACGTGATCACGCGGTTCATCGCGGGCTCGGGCGGGAACACCCTTGTCTCCGCCACCGACCTGGACCCCCAGAGGTACGAGAGCTGGGTGGCGGCAATGCCTGGCGGGCCGCTCTGGGAGCAGGCCACGGCTGCGGGGGTCCGCGCAGCTCCCCTCGCCCACATGCGCGAGCGCATCTCGCCGGTCCACGACGCCCTTGCGTGCTTCGAGCTGGTCCGGCTGATCCGGCGGGAGAAGTTCACCGTCGTGCACACCCACTGCTCGAAGGCGGGCTTCATCGGCCGCGTGGCGGCGCGCATCGCGGGTGTGCCCGTGGTCGTCCACACCTTCCACATCCTCGCCGCTCACGAGGGCCTCGGCCGCGGCACCCGGCTGGTCTACCGCATTCTCGAGCGATGCGTCCGCCGCTTCGCGCACAAGTACGTCGCCGTCGCGCCGCGCGTCGCGAGGGAGGCGGTCGAGCAGAAGATCGCTCCACCGGGCGACGTCGTGGTCGTGCCTTCGGCCGTCGACCTCGACGGTATCCCCGTGACCGCCGCGCCTGAGGTGCGGCAGGAGCTCGGCGTGCCCCATGACGCACCGCTGGTCGGCACCGTGGGGCGGATCGTCGCCCAGAAGTGCCCCCTGGACTTCGTACGGATGTGCGCGACGATCCATGCCGAGCGGCCCGACGTGCGGTTCGTCATGGTCGGCGACGCCACCTTGGAGAGCGCGGACCTCGAGTCCGAGACCCGCCGGGAGGCGGAGCGCCTCGGTGTGCCGGTGATCTTCACCGGGTTCCGCCCGGACGCTCCCCGCGTCGCCGCTGCGTTCGACGTATACGTGGTCCCCTCGTTGTACGAGGGACTCGGGCGTGCCGTCACCGAGGCGATGGCCTCGGCGCGCCCCGTGGTCGCCACCGCGGTCAACGGCGTGCCCGACCTGGTCGCGCCTGGCATCACCGGCCTGCTCGCGGCGCCCCGGGACCCGGAGGGTCTCGCGGCCGCCGTGCTGTGGATGCTCGACAACCCCGAGCAGGCCTCGCGCATGGGTGTGCAGGGCCGGGAGATGGTGCGGTCGCACTTCGCGCGCGCGGTGATGTGCAACGCCCTGGACGAGCTGTACTGCGAGCTGCTCGGGCTCCCGGTCCCGGTCGCATCCGACCACGGCACGGCCCCGGCCGTCCCGGAGCAGGTCCGCCGCGCCGCGGCCGCGGACACGCTGACGCTGCCCGTCTCCCCGTCGTACGACGTCTACGCCGATAGGCGGACGCATCGGACCAACGGTCGACCTAGCGTGATGTGAAGTCGCGGAAGAACGCACCAGGGGGGCCATGTGTTGCAAGAAAGTCAGCCGGACGGCGCCGTCCTGAGCGCCCGCACGCCGGCGGCCCGTCTGCGGATCCTGCACGTCCTGCTGCAGGCAGGCCCGACCAACAGCCAGTGGAACGAGCACTGCGTGCCGGTGGCGGACGAGCGCGACCTGACCGTCTGCTCGCTGTTCCCCGCCACCGTGGCACCGGACCCGCGCATCACACGGTTCGAGGGTGACGGCTCGGTGTGGGGCGCCCTGGAGGCACTCCGCGCCTCCCTGCGGGCAGCCGACTACGACGCCGTCCACGTGCATGCTCCGCCGAGCGCGGCGATGCTGGTCGCGGCCTGTGCGCTGGAACGCCGGAGGCTCGGCAACGCGGTGATGACGCTGCACACCACCTGGCCCGACCTCCGCCTGCGCAGCAAGATGCTGGCAGTGGCGGCGTTCGCGGTGCTCCCGACGGTCGTGGCCTGCGGCCGCGCCTCCTCGGAGAGCATCCCGCGACCGGTCCGCCACCTGGCTCGACGCGGAGTCGACGTGGTGCCCAACGGCGTCGACGTCGACCGCTTGGACCGGGCTCTTGCCACGGTCGAGCCTGAGGCCGGCCACGTCCGCGACGGCCGCGCGGTCGGCGGCTTCACGGTACTGACCGTCGGCCGCCTCGTCCCGGAGAAGGACCATGAGGCCCTCCTCTCCGCCTTCGCGCGGATGTCCCGGCCCACGGACCGCCTGCTCATCGTCGGCGAGGGACCGTGCCGCCCTGCGCTCGAGGAGCGCATCGCAACCCTGGGGATCACTGACCAGGTCAGGCTCACGGGCCTGATGCCCCGTGACGACGTCTACCGGCTGCTCGGGTCAGCCGACGTGTTCGTCTCGCCGTCCAGGGGCGAGGGGCTCCCGGTCGCCGTGCTCGAGGCGATGGCCGCCGGGCTGCCCGTCGTACTGTCCGACATCGAGCCGCATCGAGAGATCGTGGGCGGCCAGGACCTCGCCGCGGTCGTGCCGATCGGAGACGTCGCCGGGCTGGCGGACGAGATGCGCCGCCTGCGGAGCCTGGCGGCACGTGAGCGCGCCGCCCTCGGTGCCCGGGGCCGCGCACGGGTGCTCGGCGAGTTCAGCCTCCGGGCGATGACCGACGGATACCACGAGGTCTACTCGACGATCACGACTGCACGGAGGACACAGTGAGCGAGATGCTCGACCTGCGGGACCTGGCGAAGGATCTTCGCCGGATGTGGTGGATTCCCACCTTCATGGCGCTGGCCGGCCTGACGGTCGGCAACGCGGCGGCGGCGCAGGTGGAGCCGATCTACCGCTCGGAGGCCACCGTGCTGGTCGGCCCCACCAACGGCGCGGTCACCCACACCTCGACCATCCGGACGAGCGAGGACCTGGCCAACTTCTACGCCGACATGGCCCGGCGGCAGATCATCCTCGAGCCCGTCGTGGAGAAGCTCGACCTTGGGCAGTCGTGGTCGGAGCTGCGCGACCAGGTCAGCGCCGTCGTGCCCGACGAGAACCTTCGGCTCGTCACGGTGACCGTGATGGGCAAGACCCAGGATGAGACCGACGCCGTGGCCAACGAGCTCGTCGACCAGCTGGTCGCGCTCAGCCCGGCCAGGCCGGGCAGCAACAACCAGGCCTTCATCAACGAGCAGGCCGACAGTCTCAAGAAGACCATCAAGCAGACCCAGGAGCGCATCCTCCGTCTCGAGGCGGAGGCCCAGACCGCTGCGAGCGACCCCGAACGAGCAGAGGAGCTCCGGCGCGAGATCACCGTCGCCGAGGACCGGGTCGGCAGCTGGCAGCGCATCTACGTGGAGCTCATCGGCACCGAGCCGAGCTCGGACGCCGGCGGCCTCCAGGTGCTGGACGAGGCCTCGACCGTCACCGCCATGGACCGCTCGAGCCCCATCAGGCGAGCAGGGATCGCGGGTCTCGTGGGTGGCGTCCTCGGTGTCCTCGGGATCTGGCTGCTGAGCAGGCGGAAGCGGCGACGAGGGGACCCGCCGCTCGGGGCGGAGCTGCTCAGGGCCGTGGGCGCGGAACCGCCGAACGCCCCCGCAGGGCATCCGGTGGCGACCGCCGACCCGAGGCGCACGAAGCCCCACAGGCCCAACGGCGTCGCGGTGCGAGCAAGGACCAGGCAGTGACGGACAGGGGTTGTCCTGGCAACGGTGCCACGGCGGCCGGAGGGGAACCACGATGACGACAGACATGGATGTCCGGCGCGAGGCTCTCGAGCCCGAGGAGCCGTCACCACGGGTTGCCCTCGACCTCGTCGAGACACTGTGCAAGACCTTGGCGGCCGAGGGTGTCGTGTACTGCCACTGGAAGAGCAACGAGGCGCTCGACCGCTCCCTGAGCGGTGACAACGACCTCGACCTGCTGGTCGCGCGGTCCGACCAGGGGCGGTTCCTGGAGGTCCTGGCCCGTCTCGGGTTCAAGGCTGCAGCGCTTCCGCCGGCCCGCGAGGTGCCCGCCGTCGTCCACTACTACGGCCTCGACGAGCCGTCGGGCCGCCTGGTCCACGTGCACGCCCACTTCCGTCTCGTGCTCGGCGACGACACGACCAAGAACTTCTGGTTGCCCGTCGAACGCGCCTATCTCGCCTCGAGCTCCATGGACGGGATCTTCCCGGTGCCGGCGCCGGAGTTCGAGCTGGCCGTGCTGGTGCTGCGGCTCGTGTTGAAGCACTCGACCTGGGACGCGATGTTGCAGGCCCGCGGCGCTCTCGCCGCGAGCGAGCGGCGTGAGCTGGACTGGCTCCAGCAACGGACCGACTGGTCGCGGGTGGACGCCGTGGTCGCGGAGCACCTGCCGTTCCTCGTCGATGTCTGGCCGGAGTGCCGCAGGGCCCTCGAGAATGGTTGCTCCCTCGCGGCGCGCGTCCGTGCCGCCCACCACCTGGCGGGTGCCCTGGCGGCCTGCGCCCGCCGACCGCGTTGGGAGGACACGAGGCTGCGGCTGACCCGACGTGTGCTCTGGGGCGCCAAGCGCTACGCCCTGCAGCGCCCGGTTCGCAAGACCCTGGTGACCGGCGGCGCCGTGGTCGCGATCGTGGGCGGCGACGGCGCAGGGAAGTCGACCGCTGTCGAAGGCGTCGCCGACTGGCTGTCACGGGCGTTCGTCGTGAGGCGGATACATCTGGGCCGCCCCCGGAAGTCCATGACCACCGTGGCGTTCAAGGGTGCTCTGCGCGCGGGCCGCCGGCTGGGGATGTTCCCCGAGCTCGCCGAGCCCACCGCACCCCCGAGCGACCTCGACAAGGCACCGTCGAGCGCCTGGCTGGCATGGCACGTGCTCACCGCCCGCGACCGTCATCGTCTCTACAAGCGCGCCCGCCGGGTTGCCGCGAACGGGGGCATCGTCGTGTGCGACCGGTACCCGCTGCCCCAGCTTCGGACCATGGACGGACCCCGCACGGCGTGGGCCCGCGGCCTCCCGGGGCTCAGCAGGCTCGGCGCGGCGCTCGTGGAGACGGAGACCCGCTACTACTCGGCGTTCAGCCGGCCCGATGTGCTGGCCGTGCTCCGGGTCGACCCCGAAGTGGCCGTGCTGCGGAAGACGGACGAGGAGGAGCACTACGTGCGTCGGCGCTCGACGGAGGTCTGGCACGCGTCCTGGGACGACTCCACCGTATGCATCGACGCGGGGCGAACCGCCGCTGAGGTCCTGGCCTCCCTACGGACGACGGTGTGGGAACGGCTGTGACCGGCCACCTCGTCGAGATCGCCGGACCGGCGGGGGCCGGCAAGACGACACTGGTCGCGAACCTGCTCGCCCAGGATCCGGGGACCTGCCTGGGGCTGCACAGCGACCGTCTGGGACTCGGCATCGCCCTGCTGTCGACCACGCCCGCGCTCGCGGCCGCAAGATTGTCGAGCGGCGGACGGTGGTGGACCCGAGCAGAGATCCGAAGCCTCACCTACCTTCGCGCCTGGCGCGGAACGGCCATGCGCAACCACCCCGGCGGCCTCGTGCTGCTCGACCACGGCCCGGTGTTCCGGTTGGCGGCGGTGACGGCCCTCGGCCCACCGATGACGGACACCGCGGCGTTCCGGCGGTGGTGGTCTCGGACGGCTGAGGCATGGGCCTCGCTCCTGGATCAGGTGGTCTGGCTCGACGCACCCGACGAGGTGCTGCTGGAGCGCATCAACGGCCGGGTCCGCGATCACCGCGTGCGCAACGTGGCGGTCGCCGAGGTGAACCGCTTCCTGGCGAGCTATCGCCGCGCATACGGGGGCGCGCTCGAGCTGATGGCTCGCGAGGGGGTGCCCGTGCTGCACGTCGACACGTCGCGGCACAGCCCGGACGAGCTGACGCAGATCGTGAGCCGCGCCCTGCCCCGACCCGCCGGGAGGTCGGGGTGAGCAGAGGCCGTCCGGCCACCGACGTCGCGAGCCGCCCTCGCCCGAACTTGACGCGGCGCGCGTCGCTCAACGCGTTGGCGGCGGCCGTCGACTACGCGGCACGCATCGCCATCCAGCTCGTCCTGGCGCCGCTCATGCTCAGGTTCCTGGGTGATGCCGGGTACGGGGTCTGGCAGGTGCTGCAGAAGCTCATCGGCCACGCCACACCCGCAGGGGGCCGCCCTGGCGAGGCGCTCAAGTGGGTGGTCGCCCAGGAGCAGTCCTCGACCGACCTCGAGTCCAAGCGACGCAGGGTCGGAACGGCGATCGTCGTGTGGGCGCTGTTCCTGCCCGTCGTGGGTGCCCTCGGCGGCTTCCTGGCCTGGTTCTCGCCGACTCTCCTGGGGACGCCGGCCGAGGACGAGTGGGTCGTTCGGGCCACCGCAGCAGTTCTCGTGCTGAACGTCATGGTGCTCGGTCTGGCCGGGCTTCCGCAGGCGGTGCTGCAAGGAGAGAACCTCGCCTACCGGAGGCTCGGGCTGTCGACCGCCATCCTCTTCGTCGGGGGGTTGCTCACCGCACTCGCGCTCTGGGCCGGGTGGGGTCTCCTCGGCGTGGCTCTCGCCACCGTTGCCACCACCTTGTTGTCCGGCGTGACGTTCCTGAGGATCGTGCGTTCCCAGATCCCCTGGTGGGGCGTGGCACGACCGGCACGCGGCGCGGTCAGGGGGTTCGTCGGTCTCAGCTGGTGGTTCCTGCTCTGGAACCTCGTCATGCAGGTCGTCAAGGGAAGTGACGTGATCGTGCTCGGCGCCGTCGCCGGCGTCGCCGTCGTCACCACCTACACCCTGACGAGCTACGTACCGCACGCCATCACCGACACCGTCTTCATGGTGGTCTCGGCGACCATGCCCGGGTTGGGCGGTCTGATCGGGGCGGGCGAGCTCGACCGCGCCGCACGAGTGCGTGGCGAGACGTTGGTCCTCGCGTGGATCGTCGGGATCGCCTCCACCACGACCGCCCTCGTGTGGCTGCCGGACTTCCTCGACCTCTGGGTCGGCGCCGAGTACGACGCAGGCACGGTCGCCACCCTCCTGATCTGCCTGATGGTGCTCCAGCTGGCGCTGCTGCGCGTGGACGCCAACGTCATCGACCTGACCCTCCGGGTCCGGGCCAAGGTGCTCCTCGGCCTGCTCTCCGCCGCGTTGTCGGTCGGCCTGGCGATCCTCCTGGTCGGCCCCGCGCAGATGGGGATCGCAGGCCTGGTGATCGGGTTCATTGTGGGCCGGATACCTCTGACGGCTGCCTATCCCGTGCTGGTCGGCCGGATGCTCCACATCCCCTTGCGTTCACAGCTGCGGGCAGCCGGGCGTCCCGTGGTCGCGTCGGCGCTTCTGCTCGCATCGGCGACCTGGGCCCGCGGTCTCCTCGGTGTCGACGGCTGGTGGTCGCTCGTCCTTCTCGGATCCGTGACGGGCGCCGTGGCACTGCTCCTGGCGTACGGCATGGGCCTCCGGGGGAGCCAGCGTCGGGCCGTCAGAACCCGCGTCATGAAGGTGGTGAGAAGGTCATGACCCGGCTCGCCGACCAGGACGCCGAGCGCGGGTCGTCGCGCCGGGTGAACGGCACGATCGCCCTGGTCATCGCGTCGATGGGTCGCGGGGGCGCCGAGCGCGCCCTGGCGAAGCTGGCCACCGGGCTGGCGGAGAGGGGCGAGCAGGTGGACCTGGTCCTGGCTCGGGCCGGAGGTCCGTTCCTGGCCGAGCTGCATCCCGCCGTTCGCGTCGTGCATCTGGACGCGCCGCGGCTGGTGGCGGCTCTGCTCCCCCTGGTTCGTTACCTGCGCCGGAACCGTCCGGCCGTCGTGTTCTCCGCCCTCGACTACGTCAACGTGGTGACTGTCATCGCAAGAGCGCTGTCCGGGGTTCGTGTGCCTCTCGTCGTCAGCGAGCGCAACACGCTGTCGTCGGCCGTGGCGAACACGAAGCGACGGAGCACTCGCTGGATGCCCCGTCTCATCCGGTTGACCTACCCCCACGCGGACGCAGTCGTCGCCGTGTCGGAGGGGGTGGCAACCGACCTCGTGGACCTGTGCGGTCTGCGACCCGACTCCGTCCACGTGCTGAACAACCCGGTCGTCACGCCCGAGGTGGTGCGCATGCGGGCGGAGCCGGTCGAGCACCCCTGGCTCCGCGACAAGACCACACCGACGGTCGTGGCCGTGGGCCGGTTCGTCCCTCAGAAGGACTTCGCGACCCTTCTCGAGGCCTTCGCGGCAGCTCGTCGGTCCCGACCTGCCCGGCTCGTGATTCTCGGTGAGGGAGTACTGCGTCCGGACCTGGAGCAGCTCGCAGCTCGTCTCGGTGTCGCCGACGACGTGTCGATGCCCGGTTTCTCCGCCAATCCCTACCCTGCCATGGCAGCGGCCGACGTGTTCGTCCTCTCGTCCCTGTGGGAGGGCTCTCCCGGGGTGCTGATCGAAGCCATGTCCTGCGGCACACCGGTGATCGCCACGGACTGCCCGAGTGGTCCACGACAGATCCTCGACGGCGGCCGCTACGGACGGCTGGTCCGTCCCGGTGACCCCGCGGGATTGGCCGACGCGCTGGTCGACGCGCTCGACGGACGCATCGCCGCGCCGCCGCGGGAGAGCTGGCAGCCCTACGAGCAGGACTCCTCCGTCGAGGCGTACCTCGACCTGCTGTCGCGGGCAGGCACCAGATGAGAGCGCTCACGTACCGCCTGCTGCTGGTCATGGTGTTCACGCTGCCCTGGGAGGGGGTCCTCGACCTTCCCGGCGCCAGCAGCCTCAGCAAGCTCGTCGGCCTGCTCGTCGCCGCCGCCTGGGTGATCGCCGTCGTGGTGTCCGGCCGTCTCCGAGAGCCTCACCTGGTCCACGTCCTCGGCCTTCTCTTCGTGCTCTGGAACGCTTGCTCGCTGATCTGGACCACGGACGGCCCAGCGACCCAGGAACGTGTGCTGACCTATGTCCAGCTGCTCGGACTGACACTCGTGATCTGGGACACCGTCACGACGCTCGGCGCCCTCACCA
This sequence comes from Nocardioidaceae bacterium, assembly GCA_035762105.1. Taxonomy (GTDB): domain Bacteria; phylum Actinomycetota; class Actinomycetes; order Propionibacteriales; family Nocardioidaceae; genus Nocardioides_C. The sequence continues at coordinate 65,931 of DASTPU010000228.1, forward strand.
AAGCCCTGCTCGCCTACCTGGCCGGCTGCTACGTCACGGCGGTCGCGCTGTTGGTGAGCTACGCCTCCATGGATCCGACGGCCGGCGCCGGCGACCGGGTGACGGTCGGGACCTTCCATCCCAACGACGTCGCGATGATCGTGGCCCTCGGCGTACCCGTGGCTGCCTATCTCGTCGTGACACCCGGGTCGGGTCGCTGGCGCTTCCTCCTCGTCTCGTTCGGCGTCCTCTACCTTCCGCTCGCGGGCTTCGCGGTGCTCGTCACCGGTTCGCGCACCGGCATCGCGGCGCTCCTTCCCGGGATCGTCTTCCTCGGCTACCGCCTGGCCCGTCGTCGGCCTGCGCTCGCAGTGGCCGCGCTCGGCGCGCTGGCCGGCCTTGCGGTCGCGGCCTTCCCGTTCGCGCCGGACCATGTGAGGACGAGGCTTGGCGAGACCGAGGCGGCCATCCAGTCCGGAGACCTGAACGAACGGGGCGCCGTGTGGGCGGAGGCCATCCGTCTCATCGTCGACCACCCACTCCACGGGGTCGGCGCCGGCGCGTTCCGCGGGGCGGCCGTCGGGGTCAACAAGGTCGGGCACAACTTCGCCCTGTCGCTCCTGGCAGAGGTAGGGGTGATCGGCTTCGCCCTGTTCATCGGCATCCTCATCGCCGCTTTCGCGTGCCTGCCCAGGATGACGCCACAGCTCCGGGGAATGTGGCTCGCCCTCTTCAGCGCGTGGATGCTGGCCGCTCTCCTGCACAACTGGGAGTACCGCAAACAGACCTGGTTCTTCATCGGGCTCATGGTCGCCAGCGGCTTCCTCGCCGAGGTGCGGCGCCACGACGACGAACGCGACCACGACGGCGCCTCGTTCCTAGGGGCCCCTCGGTGAGCGGGACAGAGACCCGCGCCCTGGTCGTCGAGCTGTGCGGCCTGCCCGGAGCAGGAAAGACGACGGTCGCCGGCCAGCTGGCCACCGGGCTGGCGGACCGAGGTGTCACGGCGCAGGTGGTCGACCGGGGCGTCTCCGCCGACAGGCCACGCGTTGCCCGGCTCAGCCGCAAGGCGACGGCACTGGCGCGGGCCGTGGCCGCCGACCCTCGAGGCGCGCTTGCGGCCGCGCGCCTCCTGGGCTCCGACCAGCCGAGCGGTCGTGACGCGGTCGCCCTGCCGGTGCAGTGGTGGGTGGCCAGGGACGTGCTCGCCCGGAGCCGGCGCCTCACCGGAGTGGCGATCGCGGAAGAGGGCCTGGTCCAGGCGCTGTGGTCCGCATGGCTCCTGAAGCTCGGGGGGCCGGCCGACGAGCTGGTACGTGTCGCCGAGGCGGCCCTCACTGCGGATCTCGTGGTCCATCTCGACGTACCACCTCACGTCGCACTCGGCAGACTTCAGAGCCGGCAGTCCCGGCACAGCCGCGTGCAGAGGATGGAGAGTGAGGAGCAGGTGGCCGTGCTCGAAGCAGGGAACGCACTGCTGCACCGGTTGCTCGACCAGTGGCGTTCCAACAACCTCGGTCAGGTGCTCGTCGTCGATGGCCAGAAGCCGGATGTCGGGCGCCGGCTCGCCGACCTGATCGCCGCGCCGGGTCGTCTCCGCGGCACCCGGCTCCTCGGCGAGCAAGCCTCCGTCCGCCCACCGTCGCTGTGACCCCGTCGGTGCGTTCACGACGGCCGGAGAGCCCCGACAGCCGACGGCGTCTCGCCGTCGGGACGGTCGTGTTGCTGGCGACAACGCTTGCCGCCGTCGCCACGTCCGCGGTCCTTCGCTGGTCCGCGAACGGGGGCCAGCCGGCGTCCGATCCGGCAGCCTTCGCGATCCCGACGTGCCCGCCCACGACCTTGACCCTCACCGGCCCGCAGAGTGAGGCGCTGGAGCGTGACAACGACCGCGGCACCTGGGACCTCTCCGGGGCCGTCTGGGTCGGCGAGACCTACCCGATCCGGTCCGAACGCTGGACCCGAGGATGCGTGAGGGGTGGCGAGGTGGACGGCGGAATACCTCGGGCCTTGACGCGGGACGAGTGGTACGACGGGGACTCCGGCGCAGCCGACGGTGAGGGGTTCACGATCACCGTCGGCGGCGCGAGATCCCCGTGGCTGTACGTCGAAGGCCTCTACGTCCACGACACGGAGGACGCCTACGACCCCAACGCCACCTCATCTGAGGCCTCCACGTATCTCGAACGGGTACACGCCGAGTACATCCGCGACGACTGCATCGAGAACGAGCAGGGCGTTCACTCCGTCTACGTGAACGACTCCTTCTTCGACGGTTGCTTCACCGCCTTCGCCGAGCGGCCACCCGGATCCGAGAGCACCAGCGAGGGCACCGCGGACGTGAGCTTCGTGGTCGAGAACTCGCTCGTCCATGTGCAGCCCCAGCCCCTGGGCGACAACTACTGCGACGAGGACAGCATCGACCGCGGGCGCTGCGTCGAGGACGGCTCGGGATGGCTCGGCTCGTACGGGATCTGGAAGTGGTCGGACCAGGCCGCCGCACACGTGGAGATACGCAACAGCATCTTCCGCCTCGACCTGCCCTCCTACTCGTCGTGCCTCGCACAGGAGTGGCCTCCGGGGGTCTTCCGGAACGTGACCGTGGTCTGGACGGGACCGGGTGACTACGCGACGGCGGGCGGATGCAGGAACAAGCTGCCCCGCGGCGTGAGGCTGACAACCGATCTGAGCATCTGGAACGCGGCAGTTGCCGCCTGGTCCGCCCGGAACGCGGACTGAGCCCTCTCCCCGGCCGGGCTGGGGGGTCACCCTGAGCCGGGGAGAGGGTGCTCGTCACCCGGTGGTGTACTCGACGTGGAGCAGCGGGGCGAAGGCTGCTCCGTACTCGAAGGCGTCGGCGGTGCGCCGGCCGGTGCCGGAGACCTGCAGAGCCAGGGCGTTGCCCTGGACCCAGCCCGTCCGGGACACCACCGCCTGGATCAGCGCTGTGAGGTCCGGCGTCCGCTGGGCAGCGGCTGCTTCACCCTTGACCGACCAGTCCGGCGGCGACCAAGCCACGCCGACAGCCGTCGTCGCCCGTGACGTGACGTTGCCCGAAGTTGCGGCGTACGTGGCTGCGTTGTCGGCTGCCTCGGCCCTGATCGTCAAGGACACTGCACCGGTGCTCACCTCGTTGGTGCGGAACTGCACGTAGGCATTCGTCACCGTGGACCCCGCGGGGATCTGCAGACCGGCGAACCGTAGACCGACCACCTGCTGAGTCGTCCCGTCCGTCGTCAGCTCGAGATCCGAGCTCGTGAGCGAGGTCGAGCCGGTCAACCGCTGCTCGGCATCGTCGGAACCGGCCGCCACGCGGACGTCCAAGGTCTGCGTGCCACCGCCTCCTGACGGCTGGGCAGCGACGGAGACCGTCACCTCGTCGGAGCCGCTCAGCTCGCCGTCGTCTGCGGTCAGCCGCAGCACATATGTGCCGGCTGTCGTGAACGACGCCGTGGTGTCCTCCGCGTCGGCCGGCGAGAACGTGGCCGTCCCCGGACCGGAGACCTGCGACCAGGTGTGCGTCAGGCCGGCCCCCGGGAGACCGTCGTCGGTGACCGTCGCCTCGAGCGTCAGGGTGTTCGGGAGAGTCACCGACCGGTCAGGGCCGGCGTCCACCGTGGGCGCGGCGTTCGTCGTACCGCCGCCACCGTCGGCCGCCGTGAACTCGACGTGCAGCAACGGCGCCACGGAGGGGCCACCCTCGAAAGCTTCGGCGGTCCGCCGACCCGTGCCCGAGACCTGGAGCGCGAGTGCGTTCCCCTTGGCCCAGCCGGAGCGGGATACCACGGCCTGCACCAGCGAGGAGAGGTCCGGAGTGCGCTGCCGCGCCCCCGACTCACCCACGACCAACCAGTCGGGGGGCGACCAGGCCACACTGGCGCTCGTGGTCGCCCGTGCCGTCACGTTCCCCGACGTGTTGGTGTAGGTCGGCGCGTTGTCGCTCGCCTCGGCCTTGACGCTCAGCGCGGCGGCACCGGTGCTCACCTCGTCGGCCCGGAACTGCAGGTACGCCGTCGTGACCGTCGCTCCCTGGGGCACCTGCAGTCCCGCGAAGCGGAGGCCGACGACCTGCTCGCGAGTGCCGTCCGTGGTGAGCTCGAGGTCGGAGCTCACCAGGGTGGCCCAGCCGCTGAGTCGCTGCTCGACGTCGTCGGAACCCGCAGAGACACGGGTCTCCACCACCTGTGCGTCGGTGTCACTCCCCGCGGGCAGCACGGTCACGGTGAGCTCGTCGGCGCTCGTGGCGGCGCCGTCGGTCGCGGTGAGCCTCAGGACGAAGGTGCCCTGGGAAGGGAAGGTCGCGGTCGTCGTCGGCGACGTGCTGTCCGCGAAGACAACCCCGTCGGGGCCCGAGACCTGCTCCCACGTCGACGTCACGTCTCCCGGCGGCACGGGGAGACCGTCGTCCTGCACGGTCCCGTCGAGCGAGCCGGCGGAGGGGAGGACCACGGTCTGGTCGGCCCCGGCGTCGACGGTCGGCGGGGTGTTCTGCGGCGCGCTGCCACCGCCGAGGTCCACCTGGAGCTCGTACAGGACCCCGTCGTTCTCGTTCGGGTTGCTGTCGTTGTCCACCCCGCGAGCCACCGCGTAGTAGCTCCTTACGCTGCCGGAGGTGCTCGGCCCCAGGGTGAGGCCGGCGGCGGCCCTCATGTTCGCGGCCGAGATGTCGATGGTGTTCAGGAGGCCACCGGACTTGTCCAGCTCGTAGATGGTCCTCGACGAGCTGTCGATGACGGCGATCGTGTCCCGGCCGCTGTCGTACGCCAGGCCTTCGGGATCCCCTGCGCCGTACTTGCCGATGTCGAACTGGCTGCGGATGTCGTCCGTCGTACCGAACCGCCCGTCGGTTCCGGGCCGGTAGCGGAAGACCTCCTTGTCGATGCCGTCCACGACCCATACCGAGTTCGTGGCGGTGTCGAAGTCGAGACCCTCGGGGTCGGTGTTGCCGACGCCCGCGGTGTCGAAGCTGGAGACGACGTCGTCGCCGGTGCCGAACCGGCCGTCACCGCCCGCGGAGACCTCGTGGACGTCCCGCTTGGAGTCGTCGCTCACGTACAACCGCTTGGTGGCCGGGTTGTAGCCCGAGCCCGTCGGCTCCTTCGACCAGGGCTGGGTGTCGCCCTTGTCACGCAGCACGCCGGGACGGTCCGTGACGAAGACGTTGGACCCCTGGTAGATGGTCATCTCCTCGACCTCACCGTCGACGATCAGCAGACGGTCCTGGTCGGGTATGTAGGTGACACCCGAGGGGTCGGGACTCGGCGGGTTGTAGGCCGAGGTGGCGACGGACCGGACCTGCGCCGAGCTCACCGTGTAGCTGGTCGTCAGTCCGGCCGGCTCGATGCTGGTCTCCCAGACGACACCAGCCGCACCGGGCTTTCCTGCGTCGGCGACGTAGAGATGGGTCACGGACGGTTCGTCCGTGCTGTCCGCGGAGGGAGCGAACGCCAGTCCCGTCACGTCCTCGAGCTCTACCCCCGACGCGTCGATGGAAGCGAGAACCTGCCCGTCCTGCCCGAGCTCCACGAGACGGTCGGCCGTCATGTCGAAGGTGTAGAGCTGCCCCGTGTCGGGATGCGTCGCCAGCCCCCTGAGGTCATGGCCCTCGAGGCCGGTCATGGCTCGATCCGTTGCCCCGCTCGCATCGCTCGTGACCAGCTCACCGTCGGCGAGGACGATGAGCCGGCCGGACGCGTCGTACGCCGTGCCTTGCGGTCCCGACACGTCGGGGACCTCACCTGCCGGCCGCGGCATCTGCTTCGACCCGGCACGGATCGTCGCAGGCTCCACCGAGTAGGCGCCTTCCTGTCCGAGGACCGTCACCGCCCCCGTGTCCGGGTCGACTGCGACGTGACCGTTCGTGATGTCGGGTGGCAGCGCCGCCGATCCGGCCCTGTAGTCATCGGGCGTGAAGGCCGACAGACGGGCTGCGTTGTCCGCGGTCTCGGTCGTCACCAGCGCTTTGAGCTGCTCGCTCCAGGCGAGACCGGCCGCGCCGTGGATGCCCACGTCGCTGAGCTCGGTGTATCTCACCGGTTTCAACGACGACCAGTCCCCGCTGACGGTGTCGCCCAGCGGGGAGGGCGAAGGGCCGGCAACGGAGACACCTACCGCGACCGCGAACGCGAACATGACGGCTGACTTCGACAACACGAACTCTTCCTCTCCCCTGTCTGCAGACTCGACAGCGTCCACGGACGGTCTGCCCCTGGTACCAATGCCGAGTCTTCTCGGCGGTTCCCACCGCGGCATCGGCAGAACGACGTAGGGCGGAGCCCGCAGAGCACCCAAGACATGACCCGGTGGGCCCGACCTGTTGTCGGGCCCACCGGGCTGTGGGTGTGTTCCAGCGTCAGTACCTCAGGCGATCCGCCAACCTGAGCCGAGCGTCGCGCAGCTCGGCGACCCCACGAACTCCCCACATCTCCCCCGTGTCCAGGAACAGGTTCCGGCGGTCACTGGTGCCGGCCCTGCTGTGGATACGAACGACCCGGCCCGGCCGTAGGACGAACTCCGGAAGGACGACCCGTGCACCCCTCCG
>DASTPU010000229.1:0-9016 GCA_035762105.1 Nocardioidaceae bacterium
CTCGCCTGCTGCGCCATCGAGATGATGACCTCGGGTGCGCCGAAGTACGACCTCGGCCGCTTCGGCATGGAGGTCTTCCGTGCCTCGCCGCGCCAGGCCGACCTGATGATCGTCGCCGGCCGCGTCAGCCAGAAGATGGCCCCGGTCCTGCGCCAGATCTACGACCAGATGCCCGAGCCCAAGTGGGTCCTCGCGATGGGCGTGTGCGCCTCGTCGGGCGGGATGTTCAACAACTACGCGATCGTCCAGGGCGTCGACCACGTCGTGCCGGTCGACATGTACCTCCCGGGGTGCCCGCCGCGGCCGGAGATGCTGATCGACGCGATCCTGAAGCTCCACGACCAGATCCAGCACAGCAAGCTCGGCGTGAACCGCGAGAACCAGATCGTCGAGAACGAGAACGCGGGCCTGAACGCCCTGCCCACCTCCGAGATGAAGGGTCTGCTCCGTTGAGCCCCAAGGAACCGGGTGAGTTCGACGAGGTGACTCCGGGCACCGAGGACGACGCCACCGGCCTGATGCCGGAGAACACCCTGCCCGTCGAGCCCGGCGCCCTCGAGCCCGAGGTGATCGACGTGCGCCAGGGCATGTTCGGCGTCCACGGGTCCGGGGACACCTCCGGGTACGGCGGCATCGTCCGCCCAGTGGTGATGCCGAGCGGCACGCCGAAGCCCTACGGCGGCTGGTTCGACGAGGTCGCCGAGAAGCTCGGGTCGACCCTCGAGTCCGCCGGCTTCGCCAACGTCATCGAGAAGGTCGTCGTGCACCGCGGCGAGATCACCTTCTTCATCCGCCGCAACGACCTGGTCAAGGCGGTCGAGACGCTCCGCAACGACCCGGCGCTCCGCTTCGAGTTCTGCTCCGGCGTGTCCGGCGTGCACTACCCGGGCGACAAGGGCCGCGAGCTGCACGCGGTCTACCACCTGCTCTCGATGACGCACAACCGCCGGATCCGGCTCGAGGTGACCTGCCCCGACGAGGACCCGCACATCCCCTCGGTCGTGCCGGTGTACCCCACGGCCGACTGGCACGAGCGGGAGACCTACGACTTCTTCGGGATCATCTTCGACGGCCACCCGGCGCTGACGCGGATCGAGATGCCCGACGACTGGCCGGGACACCCGCAGCGCAAGGACTACCCGCTCGGCGGCATCCCCGTCGAGTACAAGGGCGCCACCATCCCACCGCCGGACACGCGGAGGTCGTACAGCTGATGTCAACCACCTATGACCCGTACGCGCAGGGCGCGGAGACGACGGGCGGCAAGGTCTTCACCGTCACCGGCCAGGACTGGGACACCGTGGTGTCCGGCGCGGCCGAGGAGGGCGAGGAGCGCATCGTCGTCAACATGGGCCCGCAGCACCCGTCGACCCACGGCGTGCTCCGGCTCATCCTCGAGCTCGACGGCGAGACCGTGACCGAGGCCCGCGCGGGCATCGGCTACCTCCACACCGGCATCGAGAAGAACATGGAGTTCCGCTCCTGGACGCAGGGCGTCACGTTCTGCACCCGGATGGACTACCTCTCGCCGTTCTACAACGAGATGACCTACTGCCTCGGCGTCGAGCGCCTGCTCGACATCGAGGACCAGATCCCGGAGAAGGCGCAGGTCATGCGCGTCCTCCTCATGGAGCTGAACCGGATCTCCTCCCACCTCGTCGCGATCGCCACCGGCGGCATGGAGATCGGCGCGCTGACCGTCATGACGGTCGGCTTCCGTGAGCGCGAGCTCGTGCTCGACCTGTTCGAGCTGATCACCGGCCTGCGCATGAACCACGCGTTCATCCGCCCCGGCGGCGTCGCCCAGGACATGCCGCCCGGCGCGCTCGACGAGATCCGCGACTTCATCGCGCTGATGAAGAAGCGCCTGCCCGAGTACGCCGCGCTGTGCAACGAGAACCCGATCTTCAAGGCACGCCTCGTGGGCGTCGGCCACCTCGACCTCGCCGGCTGCCTCGCGCTCGGGATCACCGGCCCGGTGCTGCGCTCGACCGGGTACGCCTGGGACCTGCGCAAGACGCAGCCGTACTCCGGCTACGAGGACTACGACTTCGACGTGGTCACCTGGGACACCGCCGACTCCTACGGCCGGTTCCGGATCCGCCTCGAGGAGATGTGGCAGTCGCTGAAGATCGTCGAGCAGTGCGCGGACCGGCTCGCCGGCCTCGAGGGTGCTCCGGTGATGATCGGCGACAAGAAGATCGCCTGGCCGAGCCAGCTCGCGATCGGCGCCGACGGCATGGGCAACAGCCTCGACCACATCCGGCACATCATGGGTGAGTCGATGGAGGCCCTGATCCACCACTTCAAGCTGGTGACCGAGGGCTTCCGGGTCCCGGCCGGCCAGGCGTACGTGCCGATCGAGTCCCCGCGCGGCGAGCTCGCCGCCCACGTGGTCTCCGACGGCGGCACGCGGCCGTTCCGGGCGCACTTCCGCGACCCCTCCTTCACGAACCTGCAGGCGACGTCGGTGATGGCGGAGGGCGGCATGGTCGCTGACGTCATCGTCGCGGTCGCCTCCCTCGATCCCGTCATGGGCGGAGTGGACCGATGACCGACATGGTTTCGACGAACGGAGCCGGCCCCGCCGGCGGCAGCCTCCCCGAGGAGACGCTGCGCGAGCTCCGGCAGATCACCGAGCGCTACCCCCAGCCGCGCTCGGCGCTGCTGCCGATGCTCCACCTCGTGCAGAGCGTCGAGGGCCGGGTCACGGCCCGGGCCATCGAGGCGTGCGCGGACATCCTCGGGATCTCCGCCGCCGAGGTCTCCGGCGTGGCGACGTTCTACACGATGTACAAGCGCCGACCGGTCGGCGACTACCACGTCGGCGTCTGCACCAACACGCTCTGCGCGGTCATGGGCGGCGACGCGATCTTCGAGCGGCTCAAGGACCACCTCGACGTCGGCAACGACGAGACCGCCTGGGCTCATGAGGGGGACGGCAAGAGCATCACCCTCGAGCACGTCGAGTGCAACGCGGCCTGCGACTACGCGCCGGTGATGATGGTCAACTGGGAGTTCATGGACAACATGACCCCGGAGACGGCCACCCAGCTCGTCGACGACCTGCGTGCGGGCAAGGAGGTCCACTCCACCCGCGGTCCGAAGATCTGCACCTGGCGCGAGGCCGAGCGCGTGCTCGCCGGCTTCCCCGACGACCGCGCCGACGAGGGCCCGGCTGCCGGTCCGGCCTCGCTGGCCGGCCTCCAGGTCGCCCGGGAGAACGGCTGGAAGGCCCCCGAGACGCACCGCAAGGCGGTCCCCGCGGCGGCCCAGCAGAGCGGCGTCCGGGGCGCGCCGTTCGACGGCGAGGCCGACACACGCCGAGCCGAGTCGGAGACGGTCATCGAGGAGTCACCGGCGGACGTCGAGGGCGGCGAGGGGTCGACCCCCGAGGCTGACGGAAAGGGCGGTGCCCAGTGACCGACATGCTGACCCCGGTCCTCACCGACAACTGGGACGCCGACCGGTCCTGGACCCTCGAGTCCTACCAGTCCCGCGGCGGGTACGACGCACTCCGCGTCGCCCTGGGCATGAGCCAGGACGACGTGATCTCCGCGGTCAAGGACTCCGGCCTGCGCGGACGCGGCGGCGCGGGCTTCCCGACGGGCATGAAGTGGGGCTTCATCCCCCAGGACAACCCGAAGCCGAAGTACCTCGTGGTCAACGCCGACGAGTCGGAGCCGGGCACCTGCAAGGACATCCCGCTGATGATGGCCTCGCCGCACACCCTCGTCGAGGGCGTGATCATCTCCGCCTACGCGATCCGCGCCAACCACGCGTTCATCTACGTGCGCGGCGAGGTGCTGCACGTGGTCCGCCGCCTCCAGCGCGCTGTGCAGGAGGCCTACCTCGCGGGCCACCTCGGCAAGAACATCCACGGTTCCGGTTACGACCTCGACCTCGTGGTCCACGCCGGCGCGGGCGCCTACATCTGCGGCGAGGAGACCGCGCTCCTCGACTCCCTCGAGGGACGCCGCGGCCAACCGCGCCTCCGCCCGCCGTTCCCCGCCGTGGCGGGTCTCTACGCCGCACCGACGGTGATCAACAACGTCGAGTCGATCGCCTCCGTCCCGGCCATCATCAAGAACGGCCCGGAGTGGTTCGCGTCGCTCGGCACCGAGAAGAGCAAGGGCTTCGTCATCTACTCGCTCTCGGGCCACGTGAAGCGTCCCGGGCAGTACGAAGCGCCGCTCGGCATCACGCTGCGCGAGCTGATCGACGTCGCCGGCGGCATGCGCGAGGGCCACGAGCTCAAGTTCTGGACGCCGGGTGGCTCGTCCACGCCGCTGCTGACCGCCGAGCACCTCGACGTGCCCCTCGACTACGAGGCCGTCGGCGCCGCCGGCTCGATGCTCGGCACGCGCGCGCTGCAGATCTTCGACGACACCACGTGCGTCGTACGCGCGGTGCTGCGCTGGACGGAGTTCTACAAGCACGAGTCCTGCGGCAAGTGCACCCCGTGCCGTGAGGGCACCTGGTGGCTGGTGCAGACGCTGGCCCGCCTGGAGAAGGGGCAGGGCACCGAGGCCGACCTCGAGCTGCTGCTCGACCAGTGCGACAACATCCTCGGCCGTGCGTTCTGCGCGCTCGGCGACGGCGCGACCAGCCCGATCACCTCGTCGATCCAGTACTTCCGCGACGAGTACATCGCGCACTTCGAGCAGGGCGGCTGCCCGTTCGACCACGCCGCCTCCACCCTCTTCGCACCCGCGGGAGCCAACGCATGATCACCCCACGCAACTGCTCGCTTCGCTCACACTTCCGCGGGGGCCCCGAATGACGGTTACACCCAGCCAGCCCGGCGCTGTCGAGAAGGTCGACCTGGTGACGGTCACCATCGACGACGTCGAGGTGAGCGTCCCCAAGGACAGCCTGGTGATCCGCGCCGCCGAGCAGATCGGCGTGCAGATCCCGAGGTTCTGCGACCACCCGCTCCTCGAGCCGGTCGGCGCCTGCCGCCAGTGCCTGGTCGAGGTCGAGGACGCCGGCAACGGCCGCCCGATCCCGAAGCCGCAGGCCTCCTGCACCCTGCAGGTCGCCGACGGCATGAAGGTGCGCACGCAGGCCTCGTCCCCGGTCGCCGACAAGGCGCAGTAGGGAATCATGGAGTTCCTGCTGATCAACCACCCGCTCGACTGCCCCATGTGCGACAAGGGCGGTGAGTGCCCGCTGCAGAACCAGGCGATGTCCAACGGCCGCGGCGAGTCGCGCTACACCGAGCAGAAGCGCACCTACCCCAAGCCGATCAACATCTCCGCGCAGGTGCTCCTCGACCGCGAGCGCTGCGTGCTCTGCGCGCGGTGCACCCGGTTCTCCGAGCAGATCGCCGGCGACCCGTTCATCGCGCTGATCGAGCGCGGTGCCCTCCAGCAGGTCGGCATCTACGAGAACGAGCCGTTCGAGTCCTACTTCTCGGGCAACACGATCCAGATCTGCCCCGTGGGTGCGCTGACCTCCGCGTCGTACCGCTTCCGCGCCCGTCCGTTCGACCTGGTCTCCACGCCGTCGGTCTGCGAGCACTGCGCCTCCGGCTGCGCGCTGCGCACCGACCACCGTCGCGGCAAGGTCACCCGCCGCCTCGCCGGCTTCGACCCCGAGGTCAACGAGGAGTGGAACTGCGACAAGGGCCGCTTCGGGTTCATGTACTCCCGGCAGCCCGACCGGCTCACCCACCCGATGGTCCGCGACGAGGAGACCGGCGAGATGCGCCCGGCCTCCTGGCCCGAGGCGCTGGCCGTCGCGGCGCGCGGGCTGCAGGCCGCGGGCTCCGTCGGCGTGCTCACCGGTGGCCGGCTGACCGCCGAGGACGCCTACGCGTACTCCAAGTTCGCCCGGGTCGCGCTCGGCACCAACGACATCGACTTCCGCGCCCGCCCGCACAGCGCGGAGGAGGCGGACTTCCTCGCCTCGAACGTGGTCGCGAAGTCGCTCGAGGTGACCTACCGCGACCTCGAGCGCGCGAGCAAGGTGGTCCTCGTCGGTCTCGAGCCCGAGGACGAGTCGCCGATCCTCTTCCTGCGCCTGCGCAAGGCGTCCCGCCACGGCACCCGGGTGTTCTCGGTGGCACCGTTCACCTCGCGCGGCCTGCAGAAGATGAGCGGCACGCTGATCCGGACCGCCCCCGGTGACGAGGCGCGGGCCCTCGAGGCGCTCGCACACGACGGCGAGGTCGCTCTCGATGGCGGTGGGGTGATCCTGGTCGGTGAGCGCCTCGCCACCGTCCCCGGCGCGCTGTCCGCAGCCGCCGCCCTCGCCGGTACGACGGGCGCCAGGCTCGCCTGGGTGCCGCGCAGGGCCGGCGACCGGGGAGCGGTCGAGGTCGGCTGCCTCCCGAACCTGCTCCCCGGCGGTCGCCCGGTCTCCGTGGCCGACGCCCGCGTGGACGCCGGCGCGGCCTGGGGCGTCACCTCGCTCCCGGACCGGCCCGGCCGTGACGGGGACCAGATCATCGCCGCCGCCGCCTCCGGAGAGCTCGCAGGGCTCGTCGTCGCCGGTGTCGAGCTGCGCGACCTCAGCGACCCGGCGCTGGCCGTCTCGGCGCTCGAGAGGGCCGCGTTCGTGGTCTCCCTGGAGGTGCGCGCCGGCGAGGTCTCGCCGTACGCCGACGTCGTCCTGCCGGTCGCCCCGGTCACCGAGAAGGCCGGCTCGTTCGTCGACTGGGAGGGCAGGCTCCGCCCGTTCGACCAGGTCTTCCACGAGCCCTCCTCGCTGGCGGAGGTCCGCATCCTCGCCGGCATCGCCGAGGAGATGGGCGTCCGCTTCGGCATCCGCACCACCGAGCAGGCGCGGGCGGAGATGGAGTCCTTCGGCGCCTGGGAGGGCGAGCGCCTGGCGGCGCCGTCGGCCCCGGCCGCCTCACCCGCGGACCTGCCTGCGGGCCACTTCCTGCTGGCCACCTGGAAGCTGCTCATCGACGACGGGCGCATGCTCGACGGCGACGAGTACCTCAAGGCCACCGGGCGCCGGGCGATGGCCCTGGTCTCACCAGCCACGCTCCGGGGCCTGGGCGTCCACGCCGGCCAGCTCGTCACGATCGCCACCGACCGGGGGTCTATGGAGCTCCCGGTCGGTGTCGCGGACCTGCCCGACCACGTCGTGTGGGCACCGAGCACCGCCGTCGGGATGGCGCTGTCCCGCGAGCTCGGCACCGCCACGGCCGGCACCGTCGTCCGCCTCGAAGGTGTCGTCCCGAGCCTGTCGAAGGAAGGCTGAGCATGAGCCCCACAACAGTGACCGCGCAGTTGGGTGACCGGATCGTCGCCGCCGAGGACCTCTCGGCCTTCGGCAACGACCCGGTCTGGCTCGTGATCGTCAAGGCCGTGCTGATCTTCCTGGTCCTCGTGCTGCTGACGCTGTTCAACATCTGGTTCGAGCGCCGCGTCGTCGGCCGGATGCAGCACCGCCCGGGCCCCAACGTGCACGGTCCCTTCGGCCTCCTGCAGAGCCTCGCCGACGGCGTGAAGCTCGCCCTGAAGGAGGACATCATCCCCAAGGCGGCCGACAAGGTCGTCTACCTGCTGGCCCCGGTCATCATGGTGATCCCGGCGTTCCTGACGTGGTCGGTGATCCCGTTCGGGCCCGTGGTCAACATGTTCGGCGTCCAGACTCCGCTGCAGCTGACCGACATGCCCGTCGCCGTGCTGTTCATGCTGGCGATCGCCTCGATCGGGATCTACGGCATCGTGCTCGCCGGCTGGTCCTCCGGTTCGACGTACCCGCTGCTGGGCGGCCTGCGCTCCTCGGCGCAGATGATCTCCTACGAGGTCGCGATGGGCCTCTCGCTCGTGGCGGTCTTCATCTACGCGGGCTCCCTGTCGACCTCGGCCATCGTCGCCGAGCAGGAGCGGCTGTGGTTCGGCCTGATCCTCGTGCCGTCGTTCGTGATCTTCGTGATCTCGATGGTCGGGGAGACCAACCGTGCGCCGTTCGACCTCCCCGAGGCCGAGGGTGAGCTCGTCGGCGGCTTCCACACCGAGTACTCCTCGCTGAAGTTCGCGCTGTTCTTCCTCGCCGAGTACGTCAACATGGCGACCGTCTCGGCGCTGGCGACCACGCTGTTCCTCGGCGGCTGGCGCGCGCCCTGGCCGCTGTCGGCGATCAACGACGGCATGTTCAACGAGGGCTACTGGCCGGTGCTGTGGTTCCTCGGCAAGGTGATGCTGTTCATCTACATGTTCGTCTGGCTGCGAGGCACGCTGCCGCGCCTGCGCTACGACCAGTTCATGCGCTTCGGCTGGAAGCGGCTGATCCCGATCTCGCTGGTCTGGATCATCGCGGTCTCAGTGATCCGCTGGGTCAGCGTGAACGGCGAGATCGACCGGAACTACCTGCTGATCGGCCTCGGCGCGCTCGCGCTCGTCTTCCTGGCCCTGTTCTTCGTCGGTGGCGGCGAGGAGGAGGCCCCCGCGGCGGCCGAGGTGGAGGGCGAGGAGTTCGACGCCTTCGCCGGCGGCTACCCGGTCCCGCCGATGACCATCCCGGCGCCCACCGCAGACCGGGCCCGGCCCACGACCACGGTCACCTCGAGCAGCACCACGGAGGAGCAGCACTGATGGCCAGCCTCAAGGAACAGCTCTGGGACCCCATCGCGGGTTTCGGGGTCACCTTCCGCACGCAGTTCAAGAAGACCGTCACCTACCAGTACCCGTTCGAGAAGCGGCCCACCGCGCCTCGCTTCCACGGCCGGCACCAGCTCAACCGCTGGCCCGACGGGCTGGAGAAGTGCATCGGCTGCGAGCTGTGCGCGTGGGCCTGCCCGGCCGACGCGATCTACGTCGAGGGCGCCTCGAACACCGCGGACGAGCGCTTCTCCCCGGGTGAGCGGTACGGGCGCGTCTACCAGATCAACTACCTGCGCTGCATCCTGTGCGGGCTGTGCATCGAGGCCTGCCCGACGCGCGCGCTCACGATGACCAACGAGTACGAGCTCGCCGACGACAACCGGCAGGACCTGATCTACGAGAAGCAGGACCTGCTCGCGCCGCTGCTGCCCGGCATGGAGCAGCCGCCGCAC
>DASTPU010000230.1:0-20812 GCA_035762105.1 Nocardioidaceae bacterium
CCCGCTCAAGCAGATCGCGATCAACGCCGGCCTCGAGGGCGGCGTCGTGGCGGAGAAGGTGCGCAACCTCAAGTCCGGCTTCGGTCTCAACGCGGCCACCGGCGAGTACGTCGACATGATCGCCGAGGGCATCCTCGACCCCGCCAAGGTGACCCGGTCGGCGCTGCAGAACGCCGCGTCGATCGCCGCCCTGTTCCTCACCACCGAGGCTGTCGTCGCCGACAAGCCCGAGAAGGCCCCGGCCATGCCGGGTGCCGACGGTGGCATGGGCGGCATGGACTTCTGAGTCCAGGCAACCCCAGCAAGAACCGCAGCAACAGCGAAGGGCCCCGACCTCGGTCGGGGCCCTTCCTGCATGTCCGGCGCCGAGGCCCCCGCCGGAGTCAGCGGACGCCGCGGGGGCGGAACTGCACGCTGACCCGCGGGCCCACCGGCTTCGTGGTCTTGGGCACCGCGTGCTCCCAGGTCCGCTGGCAGGAGCCGCCCATGACGATCAGGTCGCCGTGCCCGAGCGTGAAGGAGATCGTGCCCCCGTCCCCGGACCCGGGTCGGGGCCGGAGCAGCAGCCGCCTGGCCTCGCCGAAGGACACGATCGCGACCATGGTGTCCTCGGTCCTGCTGCGGCCGATCGTGTCCCCGTGCCAGGCCACGCTGTCCCGGCCGTCGCGGTAGTAGCAGAGCCCGGCGGTCGTGAACGGCTCGCCGAGCTCCGCGGCGTAGTGCGCGCCGAGCCGGTCGCGTGCCTCGGTGAGCACGGGGTCGGGGAGGGCCTCCCCCGACCCGTAGAACTTCAGCAGGCGGGGCACGTCGACCACGCGGTCGTACATCTGGCGGCGCTCGGCGTGCCAGGGGACCTCGCGCACGAGGCGCGAGAAGAGGCCGTCGGCGCCGGTGACCCAGCCGGGACGTACGTCGACCCAGGCGCCGGCGCTGAGCGGCGTACGACGGAGGCTCCCACCGAGCGGGCCGAGCGAGGCCCGGTCGGAGGGCGCGTCGTCGAGGGCGTCGAAGAGGGTCGCCTGGTAGTCCGCCGTCATGACGGGAGATCGTACGCCCTCTTCGAACACGTGTTCTAGAGGTGCGGGCAACCGAAGCTCCACGATTGGCCCACATCCGGGACACTTCCGGACATTTGCACTACCTTTCGGAAAGTAAAGAGTCCGACCGTCACCAGCCGGCGTGCCATCCGCCCCCCGAACGTCCCGAGGGCAGGGCCGATCGTCATGAGATGCCCCGACGGCGAGCCACGGGCAGCGTGGTCGGGCTAAGGTGAGAGCAGGGGGAGATGGAGAGTCGGCGATGGGAGACGTGATCACGCGCGACGGGTCCCGCCAACCTGTGCTCAAGCATGTGCAGGTGCGCGAGTACGTTCGCAGCCTGATCGACGGTGCGGAACCGGGGAGTCCGGCACCGTCCGAGCGAGAGCTCGTGCAGCGCTTCGGCGTTGCGCGGATGACCGTGCGCCAGGCCCTGGACGCCTTGGTGACCGAGGGCCTCCTGGAGCGCGTGCCCGGCCGGGGCACGTTCGTGGCGCGGGCCAAGATCGATGTGCAGATCCGGCTGTCGAGCTACACCGAGGAGATGGCCCGGCGCGGGATGAAGGCGTCGTCGCAGACGCTGCTCGCGCGCATGGAGTCGGCCGGTCCCGGTGTCGCTCGTGCGCTGGAGATCAGCGAGGGCGACAAGGTCGTGCACTGGCAGCGGATCCGGTTCGCGGACGGCACGCCGATGTGCATCGAGGACGCCTACATGGCGGACAGCATCGTGCCGGAGTTCCTCGAGGCGCCGCTGCCGGAGAGCCTGTACGCCGAGTTCAAGCGGCGCGACCTGCTCCCCACGTGGGGCGAGGACTCGGTCGACGCGGACCTCGCGAAGCCGGAGGAGGCCGAGATGCTCGGCATCGAGGCCGGCTCGCCGGTGCTGCGGATCGCCCGGCGGGCGTTCGCCGGGAACATCGCGGTCGAGGTGTCGCGGTCGACCTACCGCGCCGACCGGTACACCCTCTGGGTCCCCGTATGCCGGCCGAACACGCCGGTCAAGGGCTCGCGCTGAGCCTCACGGCCGGGGGCGCTGGTTGTGGTGCTCCACGACCTGGCGAGCGACCTCGCTGAGCTTGACGTTCATCTCCTGGGACGCGCGGCGGAGGATGTCGAAGGCCTCCTCGTCATCCACCTTGTGGAAGGCCATCATCAGGCCGACCGCCTTGCCGATCTCACGGTTGCTCCTCAGCCCCTCGCGCAGCGTCCGCGCCTGCTCGTGGTCGGCGGCGGACCGCAGGGCCACGGAGGCGAAGGCCGCGAGCACCGCGGCCTGGTCCACCGACCGCTCGTCCAGGCTTCCCGGGGCGTCGCCGAACAGGTTCAGCGCGCCGACCTTGCGGTCGTCGACCATGATCCGGAAGCCGGCCGTCGAGCGCACCGGCGTCTCGGCGAGCACCCGCTCGCGGAGCGCCGGCCAAGGCGTGCCGTCGGTGAGGTCGGTGTCGAGCTGGGCGGCCTCCTCGCTGATCGCGTCGACGCACGGGCCCTCGCCCTCCTCGCGCTCGATGTGGTCGATGACGCGGGCGGTCTCGTCGGTCGCGGCGGCGGTGACCAGGTCGCCGCGCTCCGCGAGGGTGAGGCTGGCGTGGTCACAGCCGTCGACGAGGCGCAGTGCTGCGTCGCAGATCGCCTGGTACACCTCGGCGTAGGTCTCGGCTCCGTAGACGAGCCGGGCGAGGCCGTCGAAGACGGCGCCGGGAGCGCCCTGGGCGGCCTGTTCGATGCGGGGTTCGTTCTGCGTGGTCAAGGGTCGCCTTCGAAGGTCGTCAAGCGGTGCGGTCGCCGTCCCCCGGAGCGGCGCATCAAGCATGCCACACGGGCAGGCTCCCGAGCGGCGCAACTTCGATACCGGACGTCTCGCAAACCCAGACCGGGTCCGGCCCGCCGAGCTCGGGGTGGATGTAGAGCGCATGGGGGTCCAGATGGTCGCAGGCCCGGCACAGCGGCCACCGGCCGACCCTCTCCAGGAGCGCGTCCTGGACGTCCTGGGCGACGAGGCCGGCGACGTACTGCTTGCCCTCCTCCCACTGCGACGTCCACCAGCGGCGGGTCGTCACAGCCGCCTCCAGGGCCGAGACCGTCTCCGGGTCCGCTGCCCGCGTCGCCTCGAGGTCGTGCAACACGAGCGCGCGTGCCGTCATCAAAGCGTCATCTGATGTCACGATGTCCATTGTGAACACAGGCCATGAGGGCTGGACGAGCACGGCCCTCCTCGAGGTCGTCGTCCTGCACCCGCGCGACGTCCCCGGGGCGGACGAGGGTGGGGCGGACCGGTTGTTCCTGGTCGCGGACCTCGAGTCCGGCGGCCTGTCCCCGGACCCGGCGACGGTGTCCGCGGTGTGCAAGGACACCGAGGTCCCGGTCCGGGTGATGCTGCGCCTCAACGACGGCCTGAGCACCACCGGTGGGGAGCTCACCAGACTGGTCGGTCTCGGGGAGGACTACCTCTCGATGGGTGCCGAGGGCCTCGTCCTCGGCTTCCTCACCGCCGATCTCGAGGTGGACGTCGAGGTCTGCTCCTACCTCGCCGACCGGCTGCCGCACGTGCCCTGGACCTTCCACCGTGCCGTCGACTCCGCGCTCAGCGTCGACCGCGCCTGGCGTCAGCTCCTGAGCCTGCCCGGGCTCGACGCGGTGCTCTCCGCCGGTTCGCCACGGGGGCTCGAGGCCGGCTGCGACGACCTGGTCGAGCGGGCGGGGGCCGACCCGCGCGTCGCCCGGCTGGTGATGGCCGGCGGCGGCCTGCGCGGCGAGCACGTGCCGTGGCTCTCCCGCGCCGGGGTGCGGCAGTTCCACGTCGGCTCCACCGTCCGCCCCGGCGGCTCCTGGACCAAGTCGTACGTCGACGCGGCGCACGTGCGCTCCTGGCGGATGCTGCTCGACGACGCCGTGGAGCACGCCGAGGCGGTACGACGCTCGCACGGGTCGGCCGGTTGACCCTCCTCATCGACCCGCCCAACTCGGCGGGGCACGGCCGGCTGTGGTCCCACCTGGCCAGCGACGAGTCCTACGACGAGCTGCACCGGTTCGCCGCGGGGCTCGGGATCCCGCTCCGGGGCTTCGACCGGGACCACTACGACATCCCGGCCGAGCGCTACGAGCAGGTGGTCGCCGCCGGGGCCCAGCCGGTGTCGAGCCGGGAGCTGATCCGTCGGCTGAAGGACGCCGGGCTGCGCCGTCGCAAGGCCGAGGTGCTCCGTCCCCGGCGCCCCGGTCAGTCGCTGGTGCGCGCCCGCCGGCTCGTGCCCGGGGACACGGTCGCGGTGGTCGCGCCGGCCGGGCCGGTCCCCGTCGGGCGACTCGAGGCCGGGCTCGAGGTGCTCCGCTCCTGGGGGCTCGAGCTCCGGGAGACGCCGCACGTGCGAGCCGGCCGTGACGTCCTCCCGCACCTGGCCGCGGACGACGTCTCGCGGGCGGCGGACCTGATGGCCGCCTGGACCGACCACGACGTCGCGGCGGTCGTCGCGGCACGCGGCGGCTACGGCACCCAGCGGGTCCTCGACCTCCTGGACTGGGAGGCGCTGGCCGCGGCCGGCCCCAAGGTGCTCCTCGGCTTCTCCGACGTCACCGCCCTGCACCAGGCGTTCGGTAGGCGCCTCGGGCTGTCCACCATCCACGGGCCGGTGGTCACCAGCCTGGGTGGCGGGGACGAGGCGTCGCGGGAGCACCTCCACCGGATGCTGTTCGAGCCGGAGTCCGCGGTGGACCTGACGCCCGAGCCGGTCGGCTCGCTGGTCGGCGGGCAGGCCGAGGGGGTTCTCGTCGGGGGCAACGTGGCGGTGCTCGCGGCCGAGCTGGGCACGCCCACCTCGCAGCCTGCGGACGGCTGCATCGCGGTGCTCGAGGACGTCGGCGAGGAGCTGTACCGCCTCGACCGGCTGCTCACCCAGCTGCACAGGTCCGGCTGGTTCGACGGCGTCCGCGGGGTCGTCCTCGGCGGGTTCACCGGCTGCGGCGGAGAGGACGCGCTGCGCCGGCTGTTCGAGGACCGGATCGCGACGCTCGGCGTACCCACGCTCGTCGGTGCGCCGTACGGTCACGCGCGGCACAACCTCGCCGTGCCGTTCGGGGTCCCGGCCGTGCTCGACGCCGACGCCGGCACCCTGAGGCTCAAGGAGCCGGCCCTGATCTAGGCTCGCGGGCATGGCCGTCGACGTCGTGACCACCATCGAGATCTCGCGCCCCCGCGCCGAGGTGGCCGCCTTCGCCGCGGACCCGGACAACGCCACGCGGTGGTACCAGAACATCAGCTCCGTGGAGTGGGAGACGCCGCGCCCGGTCGCGGTGGGATCGCGGGTCGCGTTCGTGGCGAGCTTCCTCGGCCGCCGCCTGGCCTACACGTACCAGGTGCTCGAGCTCGTGCCCGGCGAGCGGGTGGTGATGAGCACCGCCCAGGGCCCGTTCCCGATGACCACGACCTACCAGTGGGAGGACACCGCCGGCGGCGGCACGCGGATGACGCTCCGCAACGCCGGCGAGCCGACCGGGTTCTCGAAGGTCGGCGCGCCGGTCATGGCGAGCGCGATGCGCCGGGCGAACCGCAAGGACCTCGAGCAGCTCAAGGCGATCCTGGAGCGCTGAGCCTCGCGAGCTCCGCCTCGACGTTGGCGCGCGCCCGGGCCTCCCACGCCTCGCGTGCGGGCGTGGTGTGGAACAGCGGCCCGGCCAGCAGTGCGCTCAGGACGTCCGACCGGCCCGCTCTGAAGGTGTCGTCGTCGACGTGCGCGTACTCCGCGCGCACCTCCCGGGTGTACTCCGCGTAGCGCTCCGCCCCCGCCGCGAGGATCGCCAGGTCCGCGTCGCAGAGCAGCTGCCCGGGGAGGTCGTCGGGGTCCGCCTTGTGCTCGCGGGTGAGCCGCACCAGACGGGCGACCTCGGCGACGAGCGAGGGGGGTACGTCGCACGAGGGGAGCGTGGCCTCGGCGAGGGCGGCGGAGCGTTCCTCGTCGTCGGGACGTCCGTCGTACACCGCGTCGTGGAACCACGCTGCCAGCACCACCGCGTCGCGGTCCACGCCGTTCGCGTCGGGGTGGTCGAGCAGCGCGTCGAGGTGGCCGAGCACCTCGCCGAGGTGGCGGGTGTCGTGGTACCGGCGGCCCGGTGCGGCGTACGCCTCGACCAGCCGGTCACGCAGTGCGGCGCACGCGGCGACGACGCCGGGCCAGTGCTGCTCGAGGTCCTCCACGTCACGGAGTCTGACATCCCGGCATGTCCACCGTGTTCACGAAGTAGTTCGTGTCTTAACCACCCGGAAACACCGGTGTAGCCGACGCGCAAGCCACCGCCACAAGACTCTGGGACGCACCCACCGAGAGAAGGAGCCACCGATGTTGTGGAAGGTACGCGCACTGCTCGACGACCGCCCCGGCGCCATGGCGGCGCTGGCGGCCCGTTGCGGCGACCAGGGGGTCAACATCCTGGGCCTGCAGATCTTCCCCGCCGCCGACGGCCGGGTCGTGGACGAGCTGGTCCTGCACACGCCGGGCGGCTGGTCCGGCACCGACGTCGAGCAGCTCTGCGTGCTCGCCGGGGTCGCGACCCCGACCGTCGCGCCCTGCTCGCCGCACGCGCTCGAGGACGAGCCGGTCCGGTACCTCCGCGCGGCCCAGGTCGTCGCCGAGCGTCCCGAGCAGCTCCAGGAGCAGCTGTGCCGGCTCCTGGACGCCTCCCCGGGCGAGGGGCTGCCCGGGTTCGACTCGCTGGCGCTGACCGCGGAGGACGGCGCCGCGCTGTCGCTGTCGCGGGCCACGGCCTTCACCGACACCGAGGTGGCGCGTGCCCAGGAGCTCCAGCGCGTGGCGTCCGCCGCCTCGGCTGCCGTCGGCACGGCGACGCCCGCCGAGACGGGCCCGGTCACCCTCCGGGCGGGTTCGATCGCGGACACCGATGCGCTCGTCGCGCTGCACGGCCGCTGCTCGTCGGAGACCCTCTACCGCCGCTACCACGCGCCGATCGCCCACGTGACCCCGCGCATGGTGCGGGCCCAGCTCGAGCCGACCGGCGGCCGGAGCATCGTCCTCAGCGTCGGTGACAGGGTCGTCGCAGCCGCGATGTACTCGGTCGACCCGGCGTCCACCGAGCCGGGCGCGGTCGAGGTCGGCCTGATGGTCGAGGACGCCTGGCAGCGGCAGGGACACGGCGCCCGGCTCCTGCACGCCCTCGCGGTCCAGGCGGCCGAGCAGGGGGTCGAGACGCTCACCTGCTTCGTGCAGCCGGAGAACGACGCCGCCGTGCTGCGCACGATCCGGCGGGCCGGGCTCCGGGCGCGGGTCAGCCTCGCCGACGGGCTGGCGGAGTACCGGATCCCGGTCGGGAGACCCGCCGACGGCGGCGAGGCCCCCCGGAGGCGGCGCAACAACCGGCCGGCGATGGGCGAGGTCACCACCCCGCTCGTCGCGTTGCTGCAGGGGCGTCCGGAGCTGCGCGAGGTGTACCCGCCGGCGGCCCTGATCGACCAGGCGGTCCGCGGCGGGGCGTGAACCCTCAGGCGTCCCCGTTCCCGCCCCCGCCCCCGCCCCCGACCGCCACCGCGTCCGCGGAGCCGAGCTCGGGCGGCATGTCCTCGGCGTGGAGCACGACGAGCGACGTGACCGCCCGGGTCAGGCACACGTAGAGCCGGCGGAGCCCGGTGAGCCGGTCGGCCTCGCCCGCGACGAGACCGGCCGGCTCGAGGAGCACGACGTGGTCGAACTCCAGGCCCTTGGCCAGCGACGCCGGGACGAGGTCGAGCTTCGCCTCGAACTCCGTCGAGCTCTCGGCCTCCACCTCGGGCGGCTCCTGCCCGAGCACCGCGAAGCCGATCCCGGCTCCCTCGAGGGCGGTGGCCACCTTGTCGACCAGCGCGTCGGGGGCGATCAGCCCGACGGAGCCGAGTCGCTCCGCGGCACGGCGTGCGGCCTCGCCCGCGGCGCCGACCACGTCGTCGACCCGGGCCACCTCGAGCTCGCCGCGGGTCTGTCGTACCGACGTGGGCGGCTCGAGGTCGGGGGCGATGAACGGGAGCAGCCGGGCGGCGAACTCGATGACCTCGCCGGGCACGCGGAACCCTCGGGTGAGCTGCTCGACGTGTGCCGTGGGCTTGCCGAGGTGGGCCAGCGCCTCACCCCAGGAGCGGCTGCCCCACGGGGTCGTGGCCTGGGCGAGGTCGCCCAGGACGGTCGTCGACCCGGTCGTGCAGCGACGCCCGACCGCGCGCAGCATCATCGGCGAGAGGTCCTGCGCCTCGTCGGCGACGACGTGGCCGAGGCTGGGGGTGCGGGACACGATGTCGGCGGCCTCGTCGACGAGCACGGCGTCGGCGACGGACCACCTCACCGACGCGAGGCCCTTGGCCGGCTTCGTCCACAGCAGGAGCTGCTGCTCCTCGGGGGTGAGCACGCCGTCGGCCGCGGCGGCGAGGAGCTCCGCGTCGCCGAGCAGACGCATCACGACGCGGGCCGGGTCGACGGCGGGCCAGAGCCGGTCCGCGTACTGCTTGACCGGTCTGCTCCGGGCAACGGCGTCCTGCACCCGGTCGTCGGGTGAGTCGCCGGCGAGCTCCATCTTCACGAGGACCGCGTGGGCGAGCCGCTGGGGGAGCATGGCGCGGGCGGCGCCGTAGCGGACGCCGCGGTCGCGCAGCGCGGCGACGATCTCCTCCGCCTCGTACGACGCGACCCGCCACCGGCGCGCGCCGCGGGGCACGACCAACCCCTCGTCCGGCGTGGTCAGGTGCGACCACACGGCGCGGTGGAGGACGGTGGCCATCCGGGCGTCGCCCTTGAGCGTCGCGACGTCGGCGGGGTCCTCGCCGCGGATGCTGTAGCGGGCGTTGAGGACGCGCAGCGTCTTGCCGACCAGGTCCTCGATCGTGGTCTGCTGTGCGTCGATCTCGCCGAGCGCCGGCAGCACGTCGCCGATGTAGCGCAGGAAGGACGCGTTCGGCCCGACGACCAGGACGCCCTGCCGGGACAGCTGGTCGCGGTGGGTGTAGAGGAGATAGGCCGCCCGGTGCAGGCCGACCGCGGTCTTGCCGGTGCCGGGCGCGCCTTGCACGCACACCGACCGGTCGAGGTCGGCGCGGACGATCAGGTCCTGCTCCGGCTGGATGGTCGCGACGATGTCGCGCATCGGCCCGACGCGGGGCCGCTCGATCTCGCTCTCGAGGATCTCGGAGTGATCCTCCTCGATGCCTTCGAGCAGCCGCTCGTCCTCGAACGCGGTCATCTCGCCGTGCTGGAAGCCGAACCTCCTCCGCAGGCGCACACCCATCGGCTCGACCCGGCTCGCCCGGTAGAAGGCGCGGCTGATCCGGGCCCGCCAGTCCACGACCATCGGGTCGCCGGCTTGGTCGGTGACGTGCCGGCGGCCGATGTAGTAGCGCTCGCCTGCCGCGTCCTCGTGGCTGTCGTCGTAGTCGAGGCGGCCGAAGAACAGCGGCACGGTCGGGTCGTCCTCCAGCGCCTTCATCCGCCGGTAGATGGCCGACTCCAGCACCTGCTGGCTGACCCAGTCACCCGCCGCGGCGGTGTCGAGGGAGGCGGTCCTGGCACGCATCCGGGCCAGCGCCTCGCGGGAGAGCCGGAGGTGCTCCCGCTCCGCGCCGATCGCCGGGTCTATGAGGGGGTCGGTGTCGGTGGGGCCGGGGGGAACGGTGCTGGGCATGCGGCGACCTCCGCGGGGCGGCTCGGGTGTCGGGGCTGAGCGACGTTACCAGCGCGTCCGCCGTACGGCATCGGATTTTCGCGAGTCAGAGTGGCAGTCGGCTGACGACCAGCTCGGGGTCCTCCTCCACCGCGAGGTGACCCAGACCGTCGAGCACGACGACCGGGGCGTCCAACCGGTCCCGGGCCGCCGGGCCGAGCCGCTCGGCGGGGAAGAAGCAGTCGTGGCTGCCGACCAGGACGGTGACGGGCCGGGTCCGCCACCGGTCCGTGATCCGTCCCGGGAGCGGCCCCGGCGCGCCGCTGGAGCGGGTGTCGCCGGCCACCAGCGTCAGCCAGGTGACCAGGTCGGGAGCAGGGGCGGCGGACGGACCGCTCATCAGGTCGAGCAAGGCTGCTGAGCGGGCGGACGTGGGACGCAGCATCCAGGGCAGCGCGGTGGCGAGGACGGCGCGGGTCATCCGGACCTTGGCCAGACCCGCCGGCGAGACCAGCGCGAGAGCGTCCACGGTCACGGGTCCGGCCAGCGCCACGGCGGCGCCACGGGAGTGCCCGACGACGGTCAGCCGTTCGGGCCGGTACGCGCTACGCACGGCTGCGACGACCTCTTCGAGCCACGCGCCGTATCCCTCCGCCTCCGGCCGAGGTCGCTGGGCGCTGCTCAGCCCCGGCTGTCCGGGCAGGTCGACCGCGAGCACCCGGCACCGCCTCGACAGCTGCTCGACGAGGCCGAGGCTGGTCGCGGCGTTGAAGTTCGTCCCGGGAAGGTAGACGCACACCGTCGCGCCCTCACCGGCCACGACGAGATGGGTCGTGCCGAGCGACGTCTCGAGGGTCGAGGTCTCGTGCGGCACGGCCCAGCCACCGAGCCGACGGCGGCACCAGTCACGGACGCGACGCTCGGCCTCCGGACTGCGGTAGAGGTTCGCCACGAGGCGAGCCTCCCAGAGGAAGCGTGCCTGGTGGGGTGGTTCGGTGAGGGCTCAGGACTCGGCGGCGATGTCGTCGGCGTCCATGATCCGGTAGGCGTAGCCCTGCTCGGCGAGGAACCGCTGCCGGTGCTGGGCGAAGTCGGCGTCGACGGTGTCCCGGGCGACGATCGCGTAGAACCGCGCCGACCGGCCGTCCTCCTTCGGGCGGAGCAGACGGCCGAGGCGCTGGGCCTCCTCCTGCCGTGAGCCGAACGACCCGGACACCTGGATGGCCACCTCGGCGGACGGCAGGTCGATCGAGAAGTTGGCGACCTTCGACACCACGAGGAGGTCGATCTCGCCGGCCCGGAAGGCGTTGAAGAGGCGCTCGCGCTCCTTGACCGGCGTCTCGCCCTTGATCACGGGCGCGCCGAGCCGCTCGCCGATCTCGTCGAGCTGGTCGATGTACTGCCCGATCACGAGCGTGGGAGCGCCCTTGTGCTTCTGGATCAGCTGCTCGACGACGTCGAGCTTCACGTGCGTGCAGGAGGCCATCCGGTACCGCTCCTCGGGCTCGGCGGTCGCGTAGGCGAACCGCTGTCCCTCCGGAAGGGTCACTCGGACCTCGACGCAGTCGGCCGGCGCGATCCAGCCCTGTGCCTCGATGTCCTTCCATGGTGCGTCGTACCGCTTGGGACCGATCAGCGAGAACACGTCGCCCTCGCGGCCGTCCTCGCGCACGAGCGTCGCGGTCAGGCCGATCCGCCGGCGGGCCTGCAGGTCGGCGGTCATGCGGAAGATCGGGGCGGGGAGGAGGTGCACCTCGTCGTAGATGACCAGGCCCCAGTCCTTGGCGTCGAACAGCTCGAGGTGGGAGTACACGCCCTTCCGGCGCGTGGTCATCACCTGGTAGGTCGCGATCGTGACGGGGCGGATCTCCTTCTTGGTGCCGGAGTACTCGCCGATCTCGTCCTCGGTCAGCGACGTGCGCCGGACCAGCTCCTCCTTCCACTGCCGGGCAGAGACGGTGTTCGTCACGAGGATCAGCGTGGTCGCCCTGGCGTGCGCCATCGCGGCCGCACCGACGAGCGTCTTGCCGGCGCCACAGGGGAGCACGACGACCCCGGAGCCGCCGTGCCAGAACGACTCCGCGGCGTCGCGCTGGTAGGAGCGCAGCTGCCACCCGTCCTCACGCAGGTCGATCGGGTGCGCCTCGCCGTCGACGTACCCGGCGAAGTCCTCGGCCGGCCAGCCGAGCTTGAGCAGCGCCTGCTTGAGGTTGCCGCGCTCGGAGGGGTGTACGGCGACCGTCTGGTCGTCGATCCGCTCGCCGAGCATCGGCTTGACCTTCTTGGCACGCAGCACCTCCTCCAGCACCGGCCGGTCCGTCGAGGACAGCACGAGCCCGTGCACCGGGTGCTTCTCCAGGCGGAGCCGTCCGTAGCGGGCCATCGTCTCGGCGATGTCGACGAGGAGGGCGTGCGGCACGGAGTAGCGCGAGAAGGTGAGCAGCGTGTCGATGACCTGCTCGGCGTCGTGGCCGGCGGCGCGGGCGTTCCAGAGTCCGAGCGGGGTGAGCCGGTAGGTGTGCACGTGCTCCGGCGAGCGCTCGAGCTCGGCGAAGGGCGCGATCGCCTTGCGGCAGTCTCCGCTGCGCTCGTGGTCGACCTCGAGGAGCAGGGTCTTGTCGGACTGGACGATCAGCGGTCCGTCGTTCATCGGCGTGCCCCGGACGCGGCGGTCGCGCCGGACGCGGCGGTCGCCCCGGACGCGCCGGACGCGGCGGCGACGGCGCGCTGGCGGGCGCGGTAGGCCGCGACGTTCGCGCGCGAGGAGCAGCGGTCCGAGCAGTACCGGCGGGACTGGTTGGGCGAGGTGTCGACGAAGACCTGCGCGCACGGGCTCGCGTCGCAGACCCCGAGCCGGGTCGCGCCCAGGTCGCACACCAGGGTGGACAGACCCATCAGCGACTCGGCGACGAGCAGCTCGGCGACCGACGAGGTGCGGTCGGCGACGTGCATGTGCCACTTCCCGGGCTCGTGGCCGGCGATGTAGGGCGTCACCGGGTGCTTGGCGAGCAGTGCGTTGAGCAGCTCCACGACCTTCGTCTCGTCGCGGGCGCTGGACGCCTCGAACACCGGGCGCAGCTCGCGCTGGAACCTACGCAGGGCGGTGGCGTCGCGCTCGACCACCAGGTCGTGCAACCAGGTCCGCTCGGCGAGGAAGCGGCGCAGGGCGCTCGCGTCCTCGATCTCCGCGTTGACGAGGTCGGCGGAGCGCTCGGCGTAACGAACAAAGTCCATGCCTGGAGGTTACCGGCTCGCGGCAAGGCATTCGCCGGTAAGGGGCTCGGCGTCCGGCCTGCTGCGGCCGGCGGCCTAACCGAGGACGCGGGCGCGGAGGTTCGCGAACTCCTCGATGTTGGTCCAGCCGTCGCCGTCCACGTCCCCGGAGGCGTCCGCGCGGCGCGGCTTCGTGCCGTGACGCCTCTCCCACGCGCTCGCCATGCCGTCCTTGTCGGGGTCCGCGTAGGGCTTGCCGGACGCCAGGATCGGCCATCCACCCACCTCGGACGGGTGGTCGATGATCGACCCGGCTCCCTCCCTGACCTCGCGGACCAGGCGCACGTCGACCGCGTCGCGGTTGCGGCTCGCGCCGGCGGTCCGGAGGACCCGGGCGTAGGCCTTCACGGCGGGCAGCGTCGCCGTTCGAGGAACCGCGAACGACGAGTGCCGCCTGCCGATGGCGTCCTCGTCGATCCGGGCTGCCCGCACGCCCGTGGGTGTCCAGCGCACGTTCCCCCTGGCGTAGAACCGGTGCGTCGCGCCGTCGCCGACGTACGTCGCGAACTCCGCGCGGCGGCGGTCGGAGTCCGGCCCGGGCTTGTAGTAGTTCCCCACCCAGTTGACGTCGGGGTCGCCGTTGCTCGAGGAGACCAGGGTCACGCCATCACCCGACCCGTCCGCGAAGTTGTAGACGACGTTGTTGCGGACGTCGGCCACGGACACACCACTGACCTGAGGGTTGCGGTCCACGTTGGACACGAACAGGTTGCGAAGGATGGACACGTCGTGCGTGCCCGAGCCGCCGGCGAGCATGCCCTTGGAGTGCTCCCCCTGCTCGTGGTTCGCGTTCGAGAGCGCCTCGCTGACGATGCTGTTCTGGACGGTCACCCTGCGGGACCCCGTGTAGACGCTGAGCACCTCGTCCACGGCCCAGGACAGTGAGCAGTGGTCGATGATCACGTCGTGGGCCGCGGTGTCCTCGACCGTTAACGCGTCCTCGCCGTTGCCTGCGTCGGGACCGGGGCGGAAGCGCAGGTAGCGGATCACCACGTCATGGGTCTCGACCTTGACGGCCTGGGTGTCCACGCGGCGTGAGATCCGCAGCGTGATGCCCTCACCGGGAGCGGTCTGGCCGAGGACGGAGATGTAGGGGTTCTCGATGGTCAGCCGAGACCGCAGCGTGATCGTGCCGGCCACCCGGAACACCACCGTCCTGCGTCCCTTGGCCTCGACGGCCGCCCGCAGGGAGCCCCGCCCCGAGTCGTCGAGGTTCGTCACCCGCAGGACGCGGCCGCCGCGCCCCCCAGGGGTCGCCGCACCGAACCCCATCGCTCCGGGGAACGCGCGAAGTCCGGACGCCACGCGCTCGCCTGGGCCGTTCCGCTCGGTGGCCGGCCGGGTCAGCGCGAAGTCGGCAAGGGGCACCACGGTCACGGCGACCACGACGAGGGCGGCAGCCAACACCCCGCTACGAACTCTCATCCCGCGATTGTCCTCGGGCGTTCGGCCGTTGAGAAGGGCACGATCAGGCCGGTGGTGGTCCACCACAGGACCATGCCAGGGTGCGGTCACGCCGGTCAGCCGACGGCGCTGACCCGCGTGATCCGGTGTACGGCGAACGACCGCACGTCGTCGGCACGGTGGTCGAAGGCGGTGAGCCAGCCGGCGTCCACCTTCACCGGGTCCACCACCCGCTCGATGGTCGAGCCGTGGTTGTCGAGGTAGGCGATCCAGACCGTCGCCTTGGCCTCGACCGCCTCCCGCAGCGCGGCCATCGTCGCCATCGGGCCGCCTCGCCCCGGTGTCCCGGCCTCTGCGCCCCGCGGTCTGCTCGCGGCGGCGCGGTCGCCGGCGCGGACCGCACCGACGGTCGCCGCCACCCGCGCCTCCAGGCGGGCCGTCCCGAGGTCCGGGCCGGCCGGCCGGTGCCGCGGGGCCCGCGCCCGGTGCGTGTCCCGGCGGGCGAGCCGGACCGTGCCGTCCGGGGCCTCGACGACCGGCGCCAGGCCGAGCTCGCGCAGCCGCGGCAGGAGCACGTCGACCGGCACGTCGCTGACCACGACGGTCGGCGCGATCTGCCTCAGCCGCAGGCCCGACGCCCGGGGGCTGTGCACGAGCTCCCGGAGGGCGGACTCGTCGTCGCTGCGCAGGAAGGAGCCGGCCGCCCCGACCCGGACCGTCCCGAACCGGCGAGCCACGTCGTCGACGAGGTACACGAGCGGCTGCGGGACCGGGGTCCGGGAGGAGGAGGTGAGGAACCCGTGCACCTCCGCCGACGACCAACCCGAGTCGAACGCCCGGCGGACCGACGAGGCGGTGAACCGGTAGACCGTCGCGCCGCCACGGGACTCGATGTCGGCCATCATGGCCAGCTTGTGCGCCAGGTCGTGCTCGAGCGGTCCCGGCGCGACCGCGGTGAGGTCGGCCTGGAGGAGCACGTGGTCGACGGGGTCGGGGAGCAGCGGCTCCAGCGCCTTCGCCGCGTCCCGGTGCGGCGGTTCGCCCTCGAGCAGGGCCCGCCCGTGGGCGGACAGGCCACCGAGCGCGCTGACGCCGAGGACGGCCGCCTCCTCGAGGGCCCACGCCACCGCCTCCGCCCGCTGTGCCGGACGTCGGGGGAGCCTCCACCGGAGCCGGTCCACCAGCGAGGGGATGCCCGTCGCGGAGGCGAGCACCTCGCCCTCCGGCAGACCGGCCAGCTCGGCGAGCGCGCCCCGCCGGGCCTCAGCGGTCCACCCGCGCTCGAGGTCCGGGGTGAGTGCGTTCACGGCCTTCCGGCTCTCGTCCCGGGTGCCGACCAGGCCCATCAGCCGGGGGCTCTCCAGCCACGCTCCGGCGAGGGCGGCCCACCGCTCGCCCGCCGATCCGCTGCTCCACATGTCGAACGTGTCGGTCGGGAGCCAGGCCGCGTCGTGCTGCTCAGTGTCGCCGACGGCTAGCAGCCACGCCGCCGCGGCGACCTCGACGTGCAGCGCCGCGGCCCGCTCGTCGAGGTGCAGCAGCTCGGCCGCGGCGCGCAGGTCACGGACCCCCAGGCCGCCGGCACGGAGCGCGGAGGGCGGGTGCGTGCCCCAGTGCTCCAGCAGCAGCTCCACGTGGCGGACCAGGTCGAAGGCGGCTCCCGCGGCGGCGCGGTCGACCAGTGACTGCTCCCGCGACGACGTCGCGAGCGCCGGCGGCTCGTCCACGCGGTGGCGGGTGGTGCGCCCGTCTCGGAGGCAGATCGCCACCTCCCTGGGCACCAACACGTGCTTGCGGTCCGCGGCGACCACCAGCCCGCGGGCCAGCAGCTGGTCGACGGGGCTCTCGGCGTCGGCCCGGGTGACCGACCGCTCGGTGGACTCCACCGTGCCGGGAGCCCCGTCACGCTCGAGGTGGTCGAGGATCGCCCGTGCCCTGGCGTCGAGCTCGGCTGCCAGGCTCTCGACGGCCTCCTGGTCGGCGAGGTGCCGGGCGATGGTCTCGATGTCGGTGTGCCGGTCCCCGCTGACCGGGAGGCCGAGGTCCCGGGCGAGAGCGGCGACGCGGGCCGGTCCGTACGAGGACAGCAGGTGCTCCGCGGCAGGACCGAGCCCGCTGACCGTCGTACCGACGACGTCCGCGAGGACGCTGACCGCGCGCAGCTCGTCTGGGTGGCCCCACAGCAGGGCCAGCCCGCGGAGGTCGTCGACGGCACAGGCGACCGCCTCCGGGCCGGCGTTGACGTGACGCTGGAGGTCCGTGAGCGAGCAGCGGCCCCCGAGCGCGACGACGGCGTCGATGACGGCGAGGGAGAGTACGTCGAGCTGGTCGACCGCCCTGAGCGCGGACGCCCGGGTGCCGGCCCGCGACGCGAGCTGGGTCGAGTCCTGGGGAGCGGGGACGGAGAGGTCAGGCCGTGCCCGCAGCAGGCGCGCGAGCTCGTCGTCCGACCAGGAGCGGAACTGGTCGGCCAACGTTCGCGGGACGCTGCTTTCGGCCATCCGCTCCACGGTACTAGTGTGCGCGCCATGTCCCGGTCGTCGTCCTTCCTCGACCTGCTGTACTCCGGGACTCTCCCTGAACGACGAGGAGGAAGGCGCGTCGTACACGCGGGTCACGGACGGCGCGCTGGCCCCGAGTTCGCAAGGCTGCGGCTGCGCCGGTGCTGTTCGAGCGGACCCAGCAGGCACTCGTGGACGTGGACGAGGCGAACCAACAGATCCGGGCGCACCGCCACGCCGTCGAGGTGGCGCCGACGCCCACGAGCTCAACGTGTGCGCGGCGTCTCACGTTCCGCGGCGGGTGTCAGTGGGTAAGTTCCTCCCCAGCCATGACTGCAACTGAAGCGCAAGCACGACCACTCCCGGACCACGGCGAGGTCTGGTACGTCAGCTACGGCTCGAACATGTCCGAGGCGCGGCTCGCGTGCTACCTCGAGGGCGGCTGCCCGCCCGGCGGCCTCCGGCACAACCCCGGAGCCCGCGACCCGCGACTCCCACGGCACAGCATCCCGGTGGAGCTGCCCGGGTCCGTGTACTTCGCCGGTGACTCGACGCAGTGGGGCGGAGGCGGGATCGCCTTCTACGACCACGAGACGCCGGGACCGGCTGCCGCGCGGGCCTATCTCGTGACCGCCCAGCAGTTCGCCGACATCGCGGCGCAGGAGATGCACCGGGTCCCCGACCCCGACGACCCGATCGAGGAGATCGTCCTCGGTGGTCTGGACCTCGATCTGGGCGGGCGGCACCACGTCGGGCCGGGACACTACGAGACGCTCGTCGAGGTCGGCCGGATCGCAGGCGCTCCGATGCTCACCTTCACCGCGCCGCACGGCATCGACCACGTCGACCACAACCCCCCGAGTGCGTCGTACCTCTCGATGCTGGCCGACGGCCTCCGCGAGGGACACGGCTGGGAGCAGGCACGCGTCGCGGCGTACCTCGCCCGGCTCGTCCCCGCGAGCTGAGGTCAGGGCCTGCCGAGCGCGCGGTACCGCCAGCCGGCCGCCCGCCACGTCTGTGGGTCGAGGCAGTTCCGCCCGTCCACGATCGCCCGGGTCGCCACCACCTCGCCGAGCCGCTCCGGGTCGATCTCCCGGAACTGCCGCCACTCGGTGAGCACGAGGACGACGTGGGCGCCCGCGCACGCCTCGAGCGCGGAGTCGGCGTAGGCGAGGGTGGGCCAGGACCGCCTGGCGTTCGGCATCGCCTGCGGGTCGTGCACGGTGACGTGGGCGCCGAAGAGGTGGAGCCGGCCCGCCACGTTGAGGGCGGGGGAGTCCCGGATGTCGTCGGACTCGGGCTTGAACGCGGCGCCGAGCACGGCGATCTTCGCGCCGGGCCAGGGCCGGTCGAGCATCTCGGCCGTCATGTCGACGACACGGGCACGGCGCCGCTGGTTGATGGCGTCCACCTCACGGAGGAACGTGAGCGCGTCGCCTGCCCCCAGCTCACCGGCCCGGGCCATGAACCCGCGGATGTCCTTGGGGAGGCATCCGCCGCCGAACCCCAGGCCGGCGTTCAGGAACTTCCGGCCGATCCGCGGGTCGTGGCCGATCGCGTCGGCGAGCACGGCGACGTCCGCTCCGGTCGCCTCGCACAGCTCAGCCATCGCGTTGATGAACGAGATCTTCGTGGCCAGGAAGGCGTTCGCGGCTGTCTTGGTGAGCTGCGCGGTCGCCAGGTCCGCCACCACGACCGGGGAGCCGTTCGCGATCGACTCGGCGAACAGCGCCTGGAGCGTCGCCAGTGCAGCATCTGCGTGAGGTGAGTCCGGGAGCCCGAAGACGAGTCTGCTGGGTGTGAGCGTGTCCTCGACGGCGTAGCCCTCGCGGAGGAACTCCGGGCACCAGGTCAGCACTGCCTCTTCGCCGGCCGGCGCGAGCTCGACGATCCGGCCCGCGAGGCGCTCGGCCGTGCCCACCGGCACGGTCGACTTGCCCACGACCAGCGCGGGGCGCTGAAGGAGCGGGGCGAGGGTGTCGATGGCGCGGTCCAGGTGGGAGACGTCTGCGGCGAGCTCACCGTCGCGCTGCGGGGTTGAGACGCAGAGGAAGTGCACGTCGCCGAACTCGGCGACCTCCTCGAACGACGTGGTGAACCGCAGCCGGCCGGACTCCACGTGCTTGCGGAGCATGGGCTCGAGGCCGGGCTCGTAGAAGGGCGGTGTCGCCTCCTGCAGGGCGGCGATGCGCGCCTCGTCGATGTCGACGCCGAGCACCTCGTACCCGAGCTCGGCCATGCACGCCGCATGCGTCGCGCCCAGGTATCCGCATCCCACGACAGTGACTCGCGGTGCCATGCCGCCCCCTCGATCGACTTGTACTGATGACGATCCACCGTTCCACCGGCCCCCGCAATCCGCCCCCGTCGAGTGCCGGAGTCCCCCTACGCACTTTGGGCGATGTTCGCCGGCTGTCGGCGCGGTGTGCTGTTCCGGAGCTTTCGACCAGAGGGGGAAGTATGCGGATCCTTGTCGTGGCGGCGCACCCGGACGACGAGACTCTGGGCGCCGGCGGCACGATCGCCTGGCACACCGCTCACGGCGACACCGTGTGGGTGTGCATCCTCAGCGAGGGCGCATCGTCGCGGCACGACCGGGTCGAGCAACAGCTGGACTGCGCTCGCCGCGCCTGCGACATCCTGGGCGTGGACAACCTCGTGCTCGTCGGGCTGCCCGACCAACGGCTCGACACGCTC
Organism: Nocardioidaceae bacterium; assembly: GCA_035762105.1. Taxonomy (GTDB): domain Bacteria; phylum Actinomycetota; class Actinomycetes; order Propionibacteriales; family Nocardioidaceae; genus Nocardioides_C. The sequence continues at coordinate 19,538 of DASTPU010000230.1, forward strand.
TCGCTGCTCGACGTGATCACCCCGATCGAGCAGTGCATCGACGACCTGCAGCCCGACGTCGTCCTGACCCACTTCGGAGGCGACGTCAACGAGGACCACCGGCTCGTTTCGCGGGCGACCATGGTCGCCGCCCGGCCGGTGCCCGGGACGAGCGTGCGTCGAGTGTGCGCGTTCGAGATCGCGTCGTCGACCGAGTGGGCGCCGCCGGTCGCCGGCAGCGTCTTCGCGCCGAACCTGTTCGTCGACATCAGCGGCACGCTCGAGGTGAAGCTCGCCGCGATGAAGGCCTACGCCGATACCTACCGCAGCGAGGTGCGTCCCTACCCGCACCCCCGGTCGATGGAGGCGCTCACGGCGTACGCGCAGAGGTATGGCGCGGTGTCGGGACAGCTGGCTGCGGAGCCCTTCATGCTGCTGCGTGAGTCGGCGTCGGCCGGCATGGCCGGCTGGTTGCCGAACGGCGTCGCTCCGTGACCGGGCAGATCTTCGACCGCGCAGTCGCCCTGGTCTCGCTGCTGGTGCTGTCACCGCTTCTGGCCCTGATCGCGGTCGCGGTGCGGCTGACCTCGCCCGGGCCGGTGTTGTTCCGCCAGGTCCGGATAGGCCTGAGGGGGCGGCCGTTCGAGATCCTCAAGTTCCGCACCATGGTCGACGGCGCTGACCGGCTGGCCGCGAACGTCTCCCCTGAGGGCGACCCGCGGGTCACACCGGTCGGCCGCTTCCTGCGTGACTGGTACCTCGACGAGCTCCCGCAGTTCTTCAACGTGCTCAAGGGCGACATGAGCCTGGTCGGCCCGCGCCCCGAGACACCCGAGTACGTCGCCCTCTACACGCCGGCCGAGCGCAGAGTGCTCGAGGTGCGGCCGGGAATCGCCGGCCCCTCGACGCTCGCGCACATGGACGAGGCGGAGCGGCTCGCCTCCGTCGACGACCCGGCCGAGCACTACAAGAAAGTCCTGCTGCACGAACGGGTGCAGATGGATATCGGCTACCTCGAGAAGAAGTCCCTCCTGTACGACGTGGGCCTCCTCCTCAGACAGGTGGTGGCCATTGCTCGTCACTGAGGCGGCGTCGCGCAACGACCGCCGTGTTCGGCCGTCAGGCCTTTCCAACCAGATCCGCACCGCAGGGTGCCCGTCGCTCATGGGGGACAACCCGAGATGAGACTCACCAAGAGAAGGAGCTCTGCCGTCGCAGCGCTCACCACCGTCGCGTTGGTCACCGCCTGGCCCGGCGCATTGACAGGGGCCAGCGCTTCTGCGCCCTCGACAGGAA
>DASTPU010000231.1:0-12826 GCA_035762105.1 Nocardioidaceae bacterium
CCGCCGCCGCGGATCGAGGACGACGACGAGTGGTCGCAGATCGGTGACCGCCGGTACGCCGACCTCCCCGACGAGATCGTGCCCCGCACCGAGTGCCTCGCCGACGTCGTCGAGCGGATGCTCCCCTACTGGTACGACGCGATCGTCCCCGACCTGCGGGCCGGCAACACCGTCTGCGTCGCGGCCCACGGCAACTCGCTGCGCGCGCTGGTCAAGCACCTCGACGACATGAGCGAGGACGCGGTCGTGGGCCTGAACATCCCGACCGGCATCCCGCTGGTGTACCGCCTCGACGCGAACATGCGTCCGCTCGAGCGGGGCGGCGAGTACCTCGACCCCGAGGCCGCCGCCGACGCGATCAAGGCCGTCGCCTCCCAGGGCCGGTAACCCCTCTCGTTCGCCTGCCGTTCGCGTCCACATGGATGGGAACGGCAGGCGATTCGCGCTTCGGCCCGTCCTTGCCGTCCACATGGACGGGAACGACGTTTCCACCCCGCGGTGCGCGGCTGTGGACAACCCCTGCAAGACCTCGGCGGTCGCTGGCACAGTCACCGGGATGACCGACCAGCCAGGAGACCTCGACGTACGACGCCCGTTCACGCGAGCCGACGCCGTCGCCGCTGGGATCGACCCCCGGCTGCTGCGCGGCAAGCGGTTCCGAAGGATCTTCAAGGGCGTGTACATCTCCGCGGAGGCCGCACCCTCGCCGCTGCACCGCGTCGAGGCCGCCGTGATCCTCCACCCGCCGGGCGCGTTCGCCAGCCACGTGAGCGCCGCGAGGGTCTACGACGTGCCGGTGCCACACTTCGCCGACGAGCACGTGACGGTCTTCTCCGAGAAGGACCGGCGCCGTCGTGCGGGGATCAGGTGCCACGTCGCTCCGCGGACGGCGAGAACGGGTCGCTTCAAGGGCATTCGGGTCTCGCTGCCGATCCCCATGTTCATCGAGCTGGCCTCGATCCTCTCCCTGGTCGACCTCGTCGTCGTGGGCGACGCCCTGGTCCGTCGGAGGGCGTTCACGCCCGAGCAGCTCGTGCGGGCCTGCCGCGAGTCCCGGGACCGGCACGCCAGGTCAGCGCTGCGGGCGGCCTCGCTGGTGCGCGACGGCGTCGACTCCCCCATGGAGACTCGTCTCCGTCTGCTCCTGGTCCTGGCCGGCCTTCCCGAGCCGGAGGTGAACCACCTGGTCGTCGACGCCCACGGCCGGGTCGTGCGTCGGTTCGACCTGTCCTACCCGGAGCACAAGCTCATCGTCGAGTACGACGGGCGCCAGCACGCCGAGGACCCCGACCAGTACACCTCGGACATCTACCGGAGGGAGCAGCTCGACGACTGGGGTTGGCGCATCGTCGTGGTCACCGCGAAGGGCATCTTCCGACGTCCCGAGGAGACCCTGCAGCGAGTACGCGACGCCCTCCGCGCCCGAGGCGCAGCCGGCATTCCCCACCAGCTCGACGACGGCTGGCGGCATCACTTCCCGGTCCAGCAGCCGGTCCGGCGATCGGCCTGAGCCTCTCGTCGTTCCCATCCACGTGGACGGAAACGGCACGCGTTTCGCCCGGTCTCTCGTCGTTGCCGTCCATACGGATGACAACGACGCCTCGCGCGCGGACGACGGTCCGGGTCACGGGGTCAACGGGGACTCCAGGAAGCGCAGGAGGCGGCCGCGGTCGCCGTCGAGGGTCACCCCGGCCTGGTCTGGAGACACCCGCTTCCAGAGCAGCAGCATCAGGTCGGCGGCCGTGGCGGTGACCAGGTCCGTCCCGCGGTCGACCAGGTCGCTGCCGCCCACCGGCCGGGACTCGGGCGGCGCGCCCGGCCCGCCGGGGGTGACCAGCCAGGTGTCGTCGGTGTCGGTCGTGCTGAGCAGCAGGGGCGCGGTGAGGTCGGCGTGGCGACCCCGGGCGTGCATCCGCGGGAGGAACACCTCGAGAACCTCGGCGACCCCGTCCGCGGCGAGCCGCGCCGGGACGTCCGTCGTACTCCCGGACGCCTGGTGCAGGTCGACCAGGTGCACGAGCGTCTCGTGCGCCTGCCGCCGCTGCCAGAACCCCTTCGTCCGGTCCGCCGGGGAGAGGGTCCAGCACTCCGCGTGCGGGTCGGCGTCGCGGAGCACCGCGAGCAGGTCGCCGGCCTTTCCGACATACCACTCGCTGAGATCGCGCGGGCGGTGCGAGCGAGGCTCGTCGTTCTGCGACGGCGTGCTCTTGCCCGTCTCCACGATGGTCGCCGCCCAGGCGTGCACGTTGCCGAGGTGCACGACGAGGTCGTACGTCGACCAGCGGGGACAGGCAGGGACACGCGCGCCGACGTCGCACGACTCGAGAGCGGTTCCGAGCTCCGCGGCAAGAGTCGCGAAGGCCGACACGAAGTCGACCGCGGGCACGGCGGCATACCGAGAGAATGCCATGGACCCCATCATGTCACCGGCGGGCCGGGAGGGCATCCGCCGAACGGTCAGCGGCGTCTAGTCACGCCTCGTGCACGGGGTGCTGCCCGGTGACCAGGAAGACCACCCGGCGAGCCAGCGACACCGCGTGGTCGGCGATGCGCTCGTAGTACCGCCCGAGCAGCGCCATGTCGATCGCGGGCTCCACGCCGTAGGCCCAGTCGTCGTCGAGCATCTGGCGGAAGGACGAGCGGCGCAGCTGGTCCATCTCCTCGTCGCAGCGCTCGAGCTCGATCGCGGCCTGGACGTCGCGGTGGGCGATCACGTCCTCGACCTTGCGGACCATCTCCTCGGCCACCTCGGCCATCCTCTTCACAGTCGGCAGCATCGCCTGCGGGACGGCGCTCTCGGGGACGCGCAGCCGCGCGATCTTCGCGACGTGCACGGACAGGTCGCCCATGCGCTCGAGGTCGGAGACCATCCGCAGTGCGGCGACGAGCATCCGCAGGTCGCCGGCCACCGGCTGCTGGAGCGCCAGCAGCTCGAAGCTCAGCTCCTCGATCCGCTCACGCTCGGAGTCGATGTGGGCGTCGTGCGAGATGACCTGCTCGGCGATCTCGGCGTCGGCCTCGAGGAGGGCACGCGTGGCCTGTTGCACGGCGTCACCGACCTCATGGGTCATGGTGACGAGCTCGTCGATGACGGCGTCCAGCTGGTCGTAGTAGGCATCGCGCATGAGGTACACCGTAATAAGCCCAGGTGACCAATGGGAGTTACGCCATGAACGAATGGTGAACAAAGATCGAAACAACGTCCATTTGGACCGCTACGCGGCGAACTCGCGGTGAGCGGCTGCGTACGATCGCAATGTGGACCCGACGACACAGGCGCTCCTGTTCGCGCTGCTCGGCGCAGTGCTCGGCGCCGGCGTCGTCCTCGCGTGGCGGATCAGCGAGCAGCAGCAGCTGCGCGTGGCGCCGCACGAGGAGCCCGCCGTCCCGGCCGGCGTGGCGACCGTTCTCAGCGTCCTGCGCAGCAGCGCCCTCGTGGTCAACGAGAACGACGAGGTGCTCAAGGCGTCCGCCCCCGCCCACGCGCTCGGCCTGGTCCGCGGCAAGGAGCTCGCGGTCGACGAGCTCGCCGACCTCGTGCGACGGGTCCGCCGCGACGGCCAGATCCGCGAGACCGAGATCACCCTCACGCGAGGCCGGGCCAGCCAGCCGATCCACGTCACCGCCCGGGTGGCGCCGCTGAGCTCGCGCCTGGTCCTCGCGCTGGTCGAGGACCGCACGCGCGAACGTCGCGTCGAGGCGATCCGGCGGGACTTCGTCGCCAACGTCTCCCACGAGCTGAAGACACCGGTCGGCGCGATCAACCTGCTCGCCGAGGCGATCCAGGAGGCAGCCGACGACCCGGAGGCGGTCGAGCGGTTCGCCAGGCGGATGCACACCGAGGGCGAGCGCCTCACCCGCCTCGTCCAGCAGATCATCGAGCTGTCGCGGCTCCAGGGCGACGAGCCGCTCGAGGAGCCCCAGCCGGTCTCGGTCGACGACATCATCGCCCGCGCCATCGACGCCTGCTCGATCGATGCCGCGGCCAAGCGGATCTCGGTCGTGCAGGACGGCGAGCGGGCCCTCGAGGCGCTCGGCAGCGCCGACCAGATCGCGGTCGCCGTGGGCAACCTGGTCGCCAACGCGGTGACCTACTCCCCCGACGGCTCGAACGTCGTCGTGTCAGCACGTCCCGCCGACCTGATGGTCGAGATCACCGTGACCGACCAGGGCATCGGGATCCCTGCGGACGAGGTCGAGCGGATCTTCGAGCGGTTCTACCGCGTCGACCCGGCCCGTCACCGCTCCACCGGCGGCACCGGCCTCGGCCTGTCGATCGTCAAGCATGTCGCGGCGTCCCACGGCGGCGAGGTCCGTGTGTGGTCCTCCCCGGGACAGGGGTCGTCGTTCACGTTGACGCTGCCGCGGCGGACCCGCACCGACGAGTCGGAGGTACGACGGACAGCGCCGTCCGTCGACAGCACGCCCACCGGACCGTCGTACGAGACGGACCGGCCAGCCAGCATGAGCCAGCAGGAGGAAGCCCGTGACCCGGGTACTCGTCGTCGAGGATGAAGAGAGCTACAGCGACGCCCTGGCGTACATGCTCCGCAAGGAGGGCTTCGAGGTGGGCATCGCCGCCACCGGGCCCGACGCGCTGGCGGAGTTCGACCGGGCGGGGGCCGACATCGTCCTGCTCGACCTGATGCTTCCCGGCATGCCGGGCACGGAGGTGTGCCGTGTGATCCGCCAGACGTCCAACGTGCCGGTGATCATGGTGAGCGCCAAGGACAGCGAGGTCGACAAGGTGGTCGGGCTCGAGCTCGGCGCCGACGACTACGTCACCAAGCCGTACTCCCCGCGCGAGCTCGTCGCCCGGATCCGGGCGGTGCTGCGGCGGGGCGTCGAGCCGGACCTGGCGCCCGCGACGCTGGAGGCCGGGCCGGTGCGGATGGACGTCGAACGCCACGTGGTGACCGTGGCCGGCGAGGAGACCAAGCTGCCGCTGAAGGAGTTCGAGCTCCTCGAGATGTTCCTGCGCAACCCCGGCCGCGTCCTGACCCGCGGGCAGCTGATCGACCGGGTGTGGGGGTCGGACTACGTCGGTGACACGAAGACCCTCGACGTGCACGTGAAGCGGCTCCGGGCGAAGATCGAGCCCGACCCGGCCAGCCCGACCTACCTGGTCACCGTGCGGGGGCTGGGCTACAAGCTCGAGGTCTGAAAATCGCTAGGCGCGGCGTCAGGGCGTCCCTAGTCTCGAGGGCGTGCCTCGTTCGCGCCTGCTCCCCCTCCTCGCCGTCGCCACCACCCTGTTCCTCTGGGCTTCGGCGTTCGTGGCGATCCGGCACCTCGGCCCCGACTTCTCCCCCGGCGCCCTGTCGCTGGGCCGGCTGCTGGTCGGGTCCGCCTGCCTCGGGGCCCTGGTCGCTGTGCGCCGCCCCGCGTGGCCCTCGCGCGGCGACTGGCCGCGTCTCGTCGCGATCGGCCTCCTCTGGTACGCCGTCTACAACGTGGCGCTGAACGCCGCGGAGACCCGGATCGACGCGGGCACGGCGAGCATCCTGATCCAGGTCTCGCCGATCATCATGACCGTGCTCGCGGTGGTCTTCCTGCGCGAGCGCCCGTCGGTCTACGCCGTCCCCGGGCTGGCGATCGCCTTCGTCGGTGTCGTCGTGATCGCGTTCGCCACCTCCGACGGCGGCCCGGACCGTGACTGGACCGGCGTGGGGCTCGCGCTCCTCGCGGCCCTGGCCTACAGCGTCAGCATGATCGCGCAGAAGCCCCTCATGGGCCGGCTGCCCGCGATCCAGGTGACCTGGGTCGCCTGCACGGTCGGAGCCGTGGCCTGCCTGCCGTTCCTCGGGGACCTCGCCGACGCCACCCGGACCGCGCCGGCGAGCTCGCTGTGGTGGGTGGTCTACCTCGGTGTCTTCCCCACCGCCATCGCCTTCACCACGTGGGCCTTCGCGCTCTCCCACATGGACGCCTCGAGTCTCGGCGTCACGACCTACCTCGTGCCGCCGATCACCGTCCTGCTCGGTTGGCTGCTGCTGGGCGAGGTCCCGCCGGCGCTCGCGTTCCTCGGCGGTGCACTGGCCCTGGCCGGTGTGGCGCTCACCCGCAAGAAGGCGCGGGTACGACGTACGCCCGACCTGGACGCCGTCCCCGCACCGGCGCCGGCCCTCGGGCCCGAGGCGGTGACCACCGACCCGGCCGAGTGCCGCTGAGTCGGTCTACTCCGACGCGGCAGGCGGCTCGGAGCCCTTCTCGAGCCAGCCCCGGAACGCCTCGAGGTTGCGGGTCGACTCGCCTCGCGACTTCCGCCACTCCCACTCGCGCCGGATCGACGAGGCGAAGCCGAGCTCGAGGATGGTGTTGAACGACTCGTCGGCGTAGGTCAGCACCGCGCCGAGCAGCCGGTCGACCTCCTCCGGCGTGACCGAGCTCAGCGGGAGCCGGCCGTCGAGGTAGATGTCGCCCATGTGGTCGAGCGCGAAGGCGACGCCGTACAGCTTGAGGTTCCGCTCCAGCAGCCAGCGGTAGACCCGCTCGTGGTTCTCGTCGGGACGGCGCGCGACGAACGCGTGCACCCCGAGGGCGTGCTCGCCGACGTCGAAGCGGCACGGCGTCTGGAGCTTCTTCTCGCCGGGAAGGACGACCGTGAAGACGCCGGGCGAGATCTCCTTCCACTCCAGCTCGTGGGCGTCGAACGACTCGCGCAGGGTCGCCGCCGCGGCCAGCTGGACGCCGGTCATCGTGGGCTCGGTCATCGGCTGGTCCCCTCGAGGTCGCGGCGCATGGCGTGGTGGGCCTGTCGGTACACCTCGATGGTGCGGTCGGCGGTCGCCTCCCAGGCGAAGCCCTCGGCCTGGAGCAGGGCGCCGGCCGAGAGCGTGTCGCGGAACGCCGGCTGGCGCAGCACCCGCTCGAAAGCCCGTGCGTAGTCGGCCGGGTCGTGCCCCTCGACGAGGAGCCCGGACCGTCCGTGGTCGACGGCGGTGGTGAGCCCACCCACGGCAGCGGCCACGACCGGCGTACCGGTCGCCTGCGCCTCGACGGCCACCAGGCCGAAGGACTCGTTGTACGACGGCACGCACACCAACGTGGCCGCGGAGTACCAGTCCACCAGCGTCGACTGGGCCACCGGCGGGACGAAGCGGACCACGTCGTCGAGGCCGAGGGAGGTGGCGAGCTGCGCGAGCGACTCGGGGTGCTCGAGGCCGGAGCCGGACGGCCCGCCCACCACGGGCACGACCAGCCGCTCACGGAGCGAGGGGTCGCGCTCCAGCAGCACCGCGACGGCGCGGAGCAGCACGTCGGGCGCCTTGAGCGGCTGGATCCGACCGGCGAACATCAGCACGTCCGCGTCGCGCGGCAGACCCAGACGGGCCCGCGCGACCGCCTGGTCGACCGGCCGGAAGACGTCGAGGTCGACGCCCGGATGCACGACCTCGACCCGGGTCGGGTCCGCGTCGTACAGGTTGACCAGCTGCTTGGCCTCGATGTCGGTGTTCGCGATCAGCATGTCGGCCGCCTCGACCACCTGCTCCTCGCCGATCACACGCGCCATCGGCTCGGGGGTGTCGCCCTCGGCGAGCATCTCGTTCTTGACCTTGGCCATGGTGTGCATCGAGTGCGCGAGCGGGACGCTCCACCGGTCGCGGACCAGCGCGCCGACCTGCCCGGAGAGCCAGTAGTGGCTGTGCACGAGGTCGTACCAGCCCTGCTCGTGGCCGGCCTCCGCGCGCAGCACCTCGCGGGCGAACGCGCACAGCTGCGGCGGCAGGTCCTCCTTGCGGAGCCCCTCGAACGGGCCTGCGTGGACGTTGTGCACGTGCACCCCCGGGACGGCCTCGACGACCGGCGGGAGCTTGGAGGAGGTCGCGCGGGTGAAGATCTCGACCTCGACGTCACGCTGCGCGAGCCGCTTGGCGAGCTCGATGACGTAGACGTTCATGCCGCCCGCGTCGCCCGTCCCCGGCTGGTCGAGCGGGGACGTGTGCAGGCTGACCATCGCCACGCGCCTCAGGTCAGGGGCGGGCGCGGCGTCGTACGCGGGCGGAACAGTCAAAAGGGCAAACCTCCGTGGGGTGAACCACCCGGGATTCTTCCCCATTCCCCGAGATCCGACGCCTCCGCCCGTGGGAGGGTACGGACCGGGGCCTCTTCGGGCAGACCTACCGAGAAGGGACGCCGCATTGGGCACCACACTCCTGCTCTGCTTCGCGGCGCTGCTGATGGTCGGCGTCCTCATCTCCGAGCGCGCGAACCGGACCATCCTCTCCACCGCGGTGCTGTTCCTCGTCGGCGGCTTCGTGCTCGGGTCGGGAGTGACCGACGTCCTGGTCATCGAGCCTGGCGACGACATCGTGAGCACGCTCGCGGAGCTGGCGCTGTTCTCGGTCCTCTTCACCGACGGGATGCGAGTCGGTGTCGCCGACCTGCGGCGTGCCTGGAGGTTGCCGGGGAGGGCCCTGCTGCTCGGCCTGCCTCTGACCCTGCTGATCACTGCCGTCCTGGCCAGGTACGTCGTGGGGCTCCCGTGGCTCGAGTCCTTCCTGATCGCCGCCGTGCTGGCGCCGACCGACCCGGTCTTCGCGGCAGCCATCGTCGGTCGCAAGGAGGTCCCCGGCCGGCTCCGGCACATCCTCAACGTGGAGTCGGGGGTGAACGACGGGCTCGCCCTGCCGATCGTGCTCGTGCTGCTCGCGATGGCGGGCGGCACCGACGCGAACGGCTGGAAGCTGCTCGAGGAGATCCTGGTCGGCATCGGGGTGGGCGTGGTCGTGCCGTGGGTCGTGCTGTGGCTGGAGAGGACACCGTTCCTCTCGGCCACGAAGAACCTCGAGCCTCTCGTCGTGGTGTCGATCGGCATGCTGGTGCTGGCGATCAGCCTCGCGACGCACGCGAACCTCTTCCTGGCCGCGTTCGCCGCCGGTGTCACCGTCGCGACGTTCGGCCCGGGCTTCCGCCACGAGTTCGAGCAGTTCGGGGAGCTGGTCAGCGAGCTGCTGAAGCTGGCCGCGATCCTGGTCTTCGGCGCGCTGATGACGCCGGGGTTCCTGTTCGACGAGATCTCGCTGGCCGGCTGGGTCTTCGCAGTGCTCGCGCTCGTCGTCGCGCGCCCGGCCGCGCTCCTGCTCGCGTTCATCGGGTCGCACCTCGGCCGCCGGGAACAGCTGGCGGCGATGTGGTTCGGCCCGAAGGGCTTCGCCTCGGTCGTCTACGGCCTGATCGTCCTCGAGTCGGGGATCGACGACGCCGACCAGCTCTACCACCTCATCGCGCTGGTCATCGTGCTGTCGATGCTGGCCCACTCGTCGACCGACGTGCTGGTCGCCCGGCAGTTCAGGGAAGTGGAGGACGAGGAGCCGGAGCCGGCTCCTCCTGCCCGCGAGTGAACCGCGCCGCGCGCCGCCCCAGGCGTACGACGGACGGGGTGACCCGCTCCACGACCTGCCAGAGAGCGACGCCGACGACGAGGGAGAGCACCGTCGCGAGCCACGGGATGCTGTTCTCGAGCCAGGGGTAGACCTGCCAGTGCACGAGATAGACGTACAGCGACGCGCTGGCCAGGACGCCGACCAGCCGGGTGACCGAGGACGGCAGCCGGACCGACGGCACCCAGACCAGGACCAGCAGGCCCGCGACGACGACCGCGTCCCTGGCCGGGTCGCCGAAGAACCCGGGCACGGTCGCGACGACGACGGCGGAGACCAGCAGGCGCTGCCAGGTGGCGGTCGCCTTGACCGTGGCCCAGCCGAGGGCGAACAGCCAGAAGAGCACGTTGGCGCGGTGGATCACGTCGCCGCCCATGAGCTCGACGACCTCGTAGCGGGTGAGAAGTCCGAGACCGGCAAGCGCGACCGGCAGCCAGAACGGCCACCGCCGCTCGGCCCGGTCGACCACCGGCAGCGCCATCAGCAGGGTCGTCGCCAGCAGCGTGTAGACCAGCGCCTCGATGAACCAGTAGTGCCAGGCCGGCTCCGTCCACGTGCGTGACCCGAGGACCCCGTTGAGCAGTAGGGCGTTCTTCCAGGTCAGGCCCTGCGTCCAGGTCGCGAGGACCCCGATCACGACCGCCGACGGGACCGCGACCCGGGCGATGCTCGCAGCCATGTGCCGCACCCGGTCGGCGCGCGGCGCGTCGGTGAGGTGGAACCGCCCGAAGTTGAAGCCCGACAGGCCGAGCAGGACGTGCGCCCCGCCGACGACCACGAAGAGGTTCGCGTGGGAGCCGACGATCGCGACGATGGCCAGCGCCCGCAGCAGCACGTTGGTCTCGACGGACCGGCCGCGCTGCGGGCGCCCCTCCCGCGGCGCGAGCTCGCCGATCGGCGTGGTGTGCCAGCCCGGCGGGAGGTGGCCGAGCACTTCCTCGACGCGGATCGACATCTCCACGTAGGAGAGCGAGTCGCCCTCCAGCGACACGAACGAGTCCTCGTCGCCCACGACGTCGCGGCGCAGCACCTCGGCGTAGACCTCGCGCAGCCGCTCGTGCGCCGTACCTGCCGGCGGATTACCAGGGGATGCAGGAAAATGGACACTTCCCATGGGTTGTAGGCCATGGGAAGCGGCAGTTTCCCTGGGCACCCTGGTAATCGGTCCGCCGAGCGCGGCGACGGCGCGGTAGTCGGCCTTGCCGTTGGGCAGCCGCGGCACCTCGTGGACCGGGCAGACCGCGACGGCGCCGCGCGGTAGGCCGAGGTGCGCCTTGACCACGGCGGCGACCCGCTCGACGTCGACCGGGGCCGCGTCGTCGGAGATCGCGACGACCAGCCGCTCGCCGGTCGGCCCGGGAGCGGCCGCGCAGGCGACCATCATGTCCTCGGACGCGTAGACCCGCTCCACCTCGTCGAGGTCGATCCGCAGGCCGAAGATCTTCGCGAAGCGGGTGCGGCGGCCGACGACCTCGAACAGCCCGTCGGGCGTACGACGGGCGACGTCACCGGTCCGCAACGACGTGGTGACCCGCCCGAGCGCGAGGTCGGCCGGCGTCTCGGCGTAGCCCAGCATCACGTTCGGTCCGTCGTAGACGAGCTCGCCGACGTCGGGCTCGCCGGGTCGGCTCAACGGCGTCTCGGGCAGCGGCTCGAGGTGGAACGAGCCGCCGGGGATCGGCACCCCGATCGAGCCGGGTGAGGTGAGCGCGAGGTCGGGCGGGAGGTAGGCCATCCGGGCGGTGGCCTCGGTCTGGCCGTACATCACGAACAGGTCCCAGCCGCGCCCACGGCCGAGCTCGGCGTAGCGGCGCACGCGGTCGGGGGCGAGCCGGCCGCCGGCCTGAGTGACGTAGCGCAACGACGGCAGCTCCATCGAGGCGAAGCCGACCCGGTCGAGCAGGTCGAAGGTGTAGGGCACCGCCGCGAACGTGGTCGCTCCGGCGGCCCGGAACTGGTCCCAGAAGCAGGTGTCGACCACCGAGAGGCCGGTGAGCATCAGCCCGGCGCCCGCGAGCAGGTGGCTGTTGATGACGGAGAGGCCGTAGCAGTAGTGCATCGGCAGCGTGGTCGCCGCGACGTCCGAGGGCCGGATGTCGAGGTACTCCGCGATCGAGGCGGCGTTCGCCTGGACGTTGTCGGCGGAGAGCCGGACCAGCTTGGGGGACCCGGTCGAGCCGGAGGTCGAGAGGAGCAGCGCGAGCTCGGGGTGCAGGTCGTGGGCGGTGCCCTCGCGGCGGACCTGGAGCGCACCGTCGGGGCCCGCCACGACGTCGGGGTCGTAGGCCTCGACCACGCCGGCGAGGTTCCCGGGGTTGTCGCCGGGCACGAGGACCAGCGGGTGCCCGGCCGACAGCGCCGCCAGGTAGGTCACGAGCGACTCGAGGTCGTTGCGGCCGCCGAGGAGGACGAGCCGCCGGGTCGTCCCCAGCACGGCGGCCCGCTCCGCGACCAGGTCGGCGAGCTCGGCGTAGGTGACCGCGCGGTCCGCCGTACGCACCGCCAAGGCGTCGCCGAAGCCGGCGAGCCGGGTCACGAACGGGACCGTCGCCGTGCGTACGAGAAGGCCCGGCGTGGAGCCGGGCCGCGAGTCCGTCGGGTCGATGCGCACCCGAGGAGTTTATTAGGTAAGCCTTACCTTCTCCAAATGGTCTGCACCTCGGCACCGGACCGCGCGCAGCGTCCACGGCAGCGGCGGGCCGGCGGCAGGCTCAGCGGGCGGCGCGACGGCCGCGCACCGGCGGCGGCGGGTCCGCCTGGTCCCTGGGCCGGTGGCGCGTGAACCCCCAGGCGCCCATCACGAGCGCGATCACGGCGGCGACGAGGATGCTCAGCTCGTCGCGGAGCCAGCCCTCGGTCGTGTACATCGCCTTGATCGCCTGGTCGAGCAGCGCCCAGACCATCAGCACGAGCAGCGGGGTGGCCACGGCGACGACCGCCCGCAGCCAGACGGGGGCCTTCTCCACGAGCGTGTACCCGGCCGCCGCGAGCGCGAGGAAGACCCCGGCGAGTCCGACGAAGTGCATGATCCCCACCAGGCCGGCGTCGGTGTTCTCGCCGCCGTTCAGCCAGATGAGAACGATCTTGACGAGCCAGCCGACGCCTCCCACGACGGCAGCGGTCGACGCGATTCTCCTCGGATCCATGCCGGGTAGTCTGCCCTCCCCGCCGCGTGGGCGCACCCCCTGACCGGCCACCGGTACGTCCTGCCACAATCGCGACATGGCCGCAGAGCAGCAGACGCCCCGCAGGACAGCCGTCGTCACCGGCGCGAGCAGCGGCATCGGAGCCGCCACCGCCCGCCGCCTCGCCGCGGCGGGCTACCACGTCTTCTGCGCCGCGCGCCGCGTCGAACGCGTCGAGGCCCTGGCCCGGGAGACCGGCGGTACGCCGGTCCGCTGCGACGTGACCTCGACCGAGGAGGTGGCCGCGCTCGCCGACCT
>DASTPU010000232.1:0-5195 GCA_035762105.1 Nocardioidaceae bacterium
TCATCCGGTACGGCGGCCGCCGGTGCGCCGCGCACCGCCTCGGCGAGGTCCGCCTCCTCCGTCCGAGACGGCCCCCGACGCAGCCAGAGGAAGAACTCGACGTTCCCCGACGGGCCGGGCAGCGGGCTGCGAGCCACGTCGACCACCCCCCACCCCCGCGCCGCGGCGGCGGCCGCCACGTCGACGACCGCCGCCGCCCACAGGTCGGGATCGCGCACGACGCCGCCTTTGCCGAGTCTCTCCTTGCCCACCTCGAACTGCGGCTTGACCATGAGCGCGAGGTCGCCGTCGGGCGCGGTCACGCCGAGAAGCGCGTCGAGCACGAGCTGCAGCGAGATGAAGGAGAGGTCACCCACCACGACGTCGACGGCTCCCCCGATCTGCTCGACGGTGAGCTCCCGGACGTTCGTGCGGTCGTGCACGTCCACGCGCTCATCCTGCTGCAGGCTCCAGGCCATCTGCCCGTAGCCCACGTCGACCGCGACCACCTGGACGGCGCCGTGGCGCAGCAGCACGTCGGTGAAGCCTCCCGTCGAGGCGCCCGCGTCGAGGCAGCGGCGGCCCGACACGGTCAGGCCGAGCGGCTCGAAGACACCCAGCGCACCGGCCAGCTTGTGGCCCCCGCGGGAGACGTAGTCGGGCCGGTCGGGGTCCTCGAGCACGAGGAGAGCCACGTCGGTGGTGACGCCTGTGGCCGGCTTCGTGGCCAGGGCGCCGCCGACCTTGACCCGCTTCGCCGCGATCAGCTCGGTCGCGTGCTCACGGGACCGTGCGAGTCCGCGACGGACCAGCTCGGCGTCGAGGCGCAGGCGTCGTGGCATCGGCGGGGGGTGTCAGCTGCCCGCGGGGCCGTTCGGCCTGTCCCCGGCGTTCGCGAGGGCGGCGCGCAGCTTCTCGTGCGCGGCCTCGAAGATCGCCACGTGCTCCTCGACGGGGCGCTCCTGGAGACCCTGCATCGACTGGAGCACCTCGTCGACGGCCGGGTGCCCGGTCATCTGCGCGGGCTCCTCCTGGGGGCCGGCGTCATCGGTCAGGGCCGCGTCCACCAGGTGGTCCGAGGGCTCGGGGGACGAGTCGTGCTGACCGTGCTCGAGGTGCTCGCTCACTGACTTCTCCGTGCTGGTCTCGTGTTCGGTCCGGCCGACTGCGGCCTGCGCTTTCGTGCGGGACTCCCGCGGCCCAACGCTACAACGGGGGCTCGACGCCGGAGACGTCGACGCTCTGGCCGGTGTCGTCGAGATGCGCCCATGCTGCCGACGCGAGGACCCGCCACCAGTCGGCCGGTTCGCCCTCTCCCTCGATCTTCACCGCGCCGTGCTCCGCGACCGCCCGCCAGCCGCCGAGCTCGAAGGCACCGCCCCGCCGCTCCGGCACCTGGTGGCGCCGGCCGAGCCCTTCGAGGGTCGGCGAGATGTACGTCGGACGCTGCTCCTGAGGGGCGGCCACGAGCTCCTTCACGCCGGTGACCCCGGTGAGCACGAGGAGGCTGTCGAGGCCTGCGTTGTTGGCGCCCTCGATGTCGGTGTTGAGCCGGTCGCCGACGACGAGCGGCCGCTCACCGCCGACCCGGAGCATGGTCTCCTCGAACAGCGGGACCAGCGGCTTGCCCGCCACGACCGGCGTGCGGCCCGAGAAGCTCGCGACCGCCTCGACCAGCACGCCGTTCCCAGGACCGTGCCCCTTCGCGGTCGGCACCGCGAAGTCGGTGTTGGAGGCCACCCAGGGAAGCCCGTTCTTCACGAGGATCGCGCCTTCGCTGACGGTCCGCCAGCGCAGGTCGGCGTAGTAGCCGGACACCACCGCGACCGGGTTGTCGTCTGAGGACGACACAGCCCGCAGCCCCTGCTCCGCCAACGCCTCGTCCAGACCGGGCCCGCCGATCACGAACACGGCAGAGCCGGGCTCGAGCTGCGCGGCAAGGAGGCGGGCCGCGGCCTGAGCCGACGTGACCACGTCCTCTTCCCGTGCCGGGACGCCGAGGGCGGTGAGGTGCTCGGCGACCGCACGGGGGGGCCTGGCCGCATTGTTGGTGACGAACGCGAGGTGCATTCCGGCCGCCGCCGCGGCCTCCAGGTGTGCGGCCACTCCGGGCACGGCGTCAGGCCCGATGTACACCACGCCGTCGAGGTCGAGGATGGCGAGGTCGTAGTCGTGCCACAGCTCGTCGCGGCTCTGCTTCAACACGGTGGGCCTCTCCCTTTGGCGTCCGTCCTGCTCGGTCTCATACGATGCAGCGATGTCCACCGACCGACGCGCCCCCCTCGTGATGGCCCCGTTCCGAGGCCTGCGCTTCGACCCCGAGGTCGTCGGTGATCTCGGCTCGGTGATCTCGCCGCCGTACGACGTCCTCGACGCGGACACGGTTCGCGACCTCGAGGCCGGGAACCCGCGCAACATCGTTCGGCTGATTCTTTCACGCAGGTACGAACGCCCCTACCTCGCCGTCCGCGACCGCCTCGAGAAGTGGCGCGCCCAGGGCTGCCTCGTCCCCGACCGGGTACCCGCGCTCTACCTGTACCAGTACACCGTGGACGGGGTGACCGTGCGCGGCGTCATCGGGCTGGTCGGCCTCCGTCAGGAGAGCGAGGGTGTCGTCCTCCCCCACGAGGACGTGATGCCCGGCCCGGTGGACGACCGCGCGGTCCTGATGCGCACGACCCGGACGAACCCCGAGCCCATCCTGCTGGTGCACGAGGGCTCGACCCACCTCCGCGAGATCCTGGCAGGGACCACGGAGGGCCTGCCGCTGGTGGCCTTCACCGGCCGCGACGGCAGCGACCACCAGGTCTGGGCTCTCACCGACCCGCGTGCGCTCGAGGCGGTCGCCGCGGAGCTCGCGCCCGGGCAGGCGCTCATCGCGGACGGTCACCACAGGTATGCCGCCTACCTCCGGCTCCAGAGGGAGCTGCGCGACCCGTCCGCGCCGGCCGGCGCCAGCCCGTGGGACTACGGCCTGGCGATGCTCGTCGACCAGAACGACTATCCGCTGGCCATCGGACCCATCCACCGCTCCCTCTCGGGCCTGACCCTCGCAGACGTCCTCGACCTCTCGGCCGAGAACGGCGACCAGGTGACCGGCTGCACGGACCGGGAAGCCGCACTCGCGGCGCTCGCCGGGGACGATCCCGAACGAGCCGTCTTCGTGGTGTCGGACGGGCGGTCCTGGGTGACGCTCTCGACCAAGCGGCGCCACGAGGTCGACGCTGCGGTGCTGCACAACCAGCTCTTCCCCGCGTGGAACGTCGCGGAGCAGCAGGTGGGCTACCACCACTCCCTCGACCAGGCGCTGCACAGCACCGCTCAGCAGCCCGGGGTGGTCATCGCCGTGAGTCCACCGAAGCTGGAGCAGGTGATGGCGAGTGCGGCCCGCGGTGAACGGATGCCTCGGAAGTCGACGTCGTTCACACCCAAACCGCGCATGGGCGTGGTGCTCCGGGACCTACGTGACGCCTGAGGCCCGGGGAGCGACTCGACCGGCTCACCGTGCTCCCCCGGCCCTCGCCAGGCAGCGCCCGCTGATCATCTCGACCTCGAGCCGGGTGGACGGTCCCGTGCCGTCCCGGAAGAAGCGCCGACGCAGCGCCCCCTCGAGCTGGACCTGGTCCCCCACCTGCCAGGACGCGGCGCTCCTCCGGGCACGCGCGCCCCAGGCGGCGCAGTCGACCCAGTCGGACGACTGCCGCGACTTCGCGGTCATCGGCGTGCGGTCGCGCTGCATCACCAGCCGGAACGTGACGACGTGGTCACCGCTCGGAAGCTCGCGTGAGACGGGCGCCGACGACACCCGGCCGGCCAGGCAGACCTCGTTGCGGGTCCCGTCGACCACCACTTCTTCTGTGCTCATGTGTGCACCTCCACCCGAAATCTCTCCGAGGTGAGGGGAACGCGGCAGCACCCGCTGTTGCAGATGTGGAGAAGGCCAGGCTCGACCTCGATGTGGACGCAGCCCGGCCTTCCCGCGCGCTCAGTCCTCGGAGCTGCTCCGGTCGTCGAGCCCCTCGACGTCCTCGACGAAGGTGACCCCCTCGAGCTCGGCTATCCGCTCGCCGGCATCGGTGATCCCCTCACCGTCGATACCGACGGTCCGGTGGAACCACTGGATCGCCTCGTCACGACGCCCCGCGGCGAGAAGCGTGTCGGCGTAGGCGTAACGGAGACGGACGACCCAGCCCGCGCGGGAGCGCGAGCGCAGGGGCGCGTTCTCCAACGTCCGCACGGCCGCGTCCAGGTCACCCATGTCGCGACGGGCACCGGCCTCCACGATCGTCATCTCGGCCAGAAGGTCGGGTGACAGGTTCGCGACGGAGGGGTTCTTCGCGAGCGCGAGCGCCTTCTCCGGCCTCCCGAGAGCACGCTCGCAGTCGGCCATGACGGGCAGGTAGTCGATGGCACCGTTCATGCGCTTGGCGGCTCGCAGCTCCGACAGGGCATCGGCGTACTTCCCGGCGGCGTAGGCAGCCTCACCGCAGGCCTCACGGACCACGGCAACGCGGGCGGCGCGCGCCCGCGCCGCAAGGGTGTGCTGGTAGGCGGTTTCCGGATCTGTGTCGATCAGCTGACCGGCGGCCACCAGGTGCCGCGCGACGCGGGCCGCGAGCTTCTCCGGGAGGCCACGCAGCTGCTGGCGCACCGAGCGGTCGAGCTCGGAGCCGGTGATCGACTCGTCGAGCGGCGGTCCGTCGTACCGGGCCTGCTCCTGGGACCGGGAACTCTCGTCGCGGCGGTCGTCCTCGCGTCGCGGCCGGCTCCACTGCTTGTCCGGGCCGCCACGGCGGGCCCCGCCGCCCTGAGCGCCACGGGTACCCTGACCGCCGCGACCGCCGGCAGCGCCGGAGCCACGCTCGGGACGCCCGCGGCCCCCCTGACCGGTCGATCCCCCGGCTCCTCGACGTGCGCCCGGGCCCCTGTTCTCGTTGGACCGTCGTTCCTGCGCCACGGGACGCCTTCCTTCCTGGATCTGCAGCCGGCCGCGCCACCGGGATCAAGCCGGTGACGTGCTGACAACATGGCCGTAAATGACTAGTGGCCACCCCGAGAGGGGTGGCCACTAGTGAAAAGTATGTCCGGCGACGTCCTACTCTCCCACACACTCGCGTGTGCAGTACCATCGGCGCTGAAAGGCTTAACTTCCGGGTTCGGAATGGGACCGGGTGTTTCCCTTTCGCTATGGCCGCCGAAACTCTATGGAGTAATCA
>DASTPU010000233.1:0-13024 GCA_035762105.1 Nocardioidaceae bacterium
CGACGGCGACCCACAGGCGGCATAGACCCGCTCGCGCTCGCGCGAATTGAACAACCACACCTGAGCACCCCGCGCCCTCCGGGCAGCGGGGCACTCGTGCTGCCCTCACACCCGAACGGCCCCTGAGCGCCGACCAAGTCGAACACGCTCAGGGGTCGCATTCGCCACGTCAACCGCTTACTGACAAAATGGCTAGCGGTACTGGGCAGTTTTCAACACGAATCTGCACATGGCCCGCCCCAGTAGCTCAGTGGATAGAGCAGCCGCCTCCTAAGCGAAAGGTCGCCAGTTCGACTCTGGCCTGGGGCACTCACATCTCAGTGGCCGTGGTCGCCTTCGGTAGCCGCCTCGTCGTGCGTTTGCTCGTCATCCACGCCGTGGCTGTGCTCGCCGCTGTCCGAGGCCTCCGAGTACGACGGAGGCAGGACCAGCGTCACCGGGTCCTCGTCCGGGGTTTCGGGGAGGACAGGGGAGAAGGTGATGCCGTTCGGGAAGGCGCCGACCTCGACCGTCTCCAGGACCTTCCGCCGATCGATGTCCACGACGCTCACCGATCCGCCGTACGCATTGGTCACCCACGCCCTGCTCTCGTCCGCCGAGACCGTGATCCCGTGCGGGCCGGACCCGACCTCGACCTCGTCGACGATCCTCATCGTCGAGGCGTTGATGAACGACAGCGTGCTCCCGGGCTCGCGGTCCGTGCCCTGGTCGGCCGAGAGGACGACCCCCGAGCGCGTCAGCCAGATCTGGGCCGGCGACGCCGCGACCGCCACCCGGCCGGTGACCGTCGCGGTGGCAACGTCGATGCGGACCACTTCGCTGGTGCCACCGACGGACGCGAACACCGTCGACCCGTCCGCGCTGACCGCCACCTGCACCGGCGACGGCCCGACCTCCACGGGCTGGACATGAGCACCTGCGGCGAGGTGGATCAGGTCGACGGTGCCCGCCGAGGTGTTCGCGACGGCGCCGAGCGTCCCGTCGGCCGACAGCCGCATCCCGTGGGGCCCACCGCCGACCTCGATGGTGTGCGGCCTCCGGAGCGTGTTCGTGAACCGGTGCACGACACCGTCACCTGCCGCCGTCACGAAGACCTCGCCCCCCGCGCTCTCGACGACGTGCGCCGGGTGGTCGCCCGCCGGGGACACCTGGGTCGGGTGGAGACCTCGGGCGTCGAGGCCGATGACGCCGCCGGCCCCGGTCACCCAGACCACATCACGCGAGCCGCTCGCCTGGACGTTGTGAGGTGCCGCGATGCCCGAGAGCGTCGCGACGACGTCCCCGGTCTCCGCGTCCAGGACGGACACGGAGCTCGCGCCCTCGTTCGCCACCCACACGGAGCCCTCGAGCCGGGCCTCCGGCGTGGCAATGGTCGGGGACGCGCATCCGGCGAGTGCCAGGGACGCTGCGCCGAGCAGGGCAAGGTGGGTGCGACGAAGCATGGGGTTCTCATCTCAGGACGAAAGCGGCAGTCTCCGACGAGCCTGCCGCACCCGGTGGCGGCTCTCCCGAGGCCAACGTCACGCATCCGCAGACCATTGGTCCCGTGAAAAATGGCCCCCTGGGGACCACATCGGTCACACCGGTCCCGGTGCCCGCCCCCGATCACGCTCAGGTGGAGTTTCAGCGGGTCACCGCACACAATGGACGGTGGCCCGCGTATCCTCCACGTGGCCTGAGCCCTGACAGCCCCGTCCGAGACTGCGGACCCCTACCGAAGAGACCCCTGAGCCTGTGTCCCACCCCGCGCGTCACCGCGACCACGAGCTCGCACGCAAGCGCGCCGTGCGTGCGGCGTCCCTCACGGTCGCGGTGGTGGCCCTCGCCGTGATCCTCGGCAGCCTCTTCGCCTACCGGCAGCTCAACGGGAACATCACCGGCCTCGACACCGAGGGCCTCCTCGGCAGCGACCGTCCCGAGAAGGTGGTCGACGAGAGCGAGCCGCTCGAGCCCCTCAACATCCTCCTCCTCGGCTCCGACACCCGCGAGGGCCTGGGCAACAGCAGCATCGGTGGTGACACCCCCGGCCTCTCGGACACGACGATCCTTCTCCACCTCTCCGCGGACCGGAAGCGGGCGTACGGCGTCAGCCTCCCGCGCGACGCCATGGTGGAGCGGCCCGAGTGCGTCACGGAGGACGGCGGGACCGACCCGGGCGGCCTGAGCATGTTCAACGCCGCCTACGCCGCCGGAGGCCCGGCCTGCACCCAGCGCACCGTGGAGCAGCTCACCGGGATCCACATCGACCACTTCGTCGTGGTCGACTTCGCCGGGTTCAAGAGCATGGTCGACGCTCTCGGCGGGGTCGAGGTCTGCGTGCCCGAAGAGGTCAACGACGACGTCGGCAACATCCACCTCCCCGAGGGCACCTACGAGGTCACCGGCAAGCAGGCCCTCGACTACGTCCGCGTCCGCCACGGCATCTCCGAGAACGGCGACATCGGTCGCATGCGGCGGCAGCAGGCGTTCCTCGCCTCCATGGCCAACAAGGCGATCTCCGCCGGCACGCTGGCCAACCCGGTGAAGCTCTACAACTTCCTCGACGCCGCCACGAACTCGCTGACCACCGACGAGGAGCTCGCCAGCCTCAAGGAGCTCGCCGGCCTCGCCAACCAGGTTCGCGGCATCGGGCTCGAGAACATCCAGTTCCTCACCGTCCCGTGGGAGTGGTGGCCCGAGGACCGCAACCGCGTCGTCTGGGCTCCCGAGGCCGACAAGCTGTGGCACCGTCTCGAGAACGACCTGGAGCTCCCCAGGGACCTCTCCAAGGGCGTCCTCACCGCGGCCGACAAGCCGGACGCGAAGCCGAAGCCGTCCGGTGGGGTCACGCCGAGCCAGGGACCGGCCGAGAGCCCGACGCCGACCCCGAGCGACGAGGCAGCGGCCGCGGAGGCCGCCGAGAACGGCCTCTGCGCCTGACGCCCGTCGCCACTGTCAGCGGCGGGTGCCGTCCGCCGCGAACCTCTCGGCCGACGACGTCGCGGTCGCGGAGCGCGGGGAGCCGGTCTTCGTCCCGAGGAACGCAGGCCACCTGCGCCGTCGAGGTCAACCCGTGAGCGGGTTCAGCTCAGCGCCGCCACCAGCTTGGCGTTGAACGCCTTCAGGTCGTCGGGCTTGCGGCTGGAGATCAGGTTGCCGTCGACGACGACCTCCTCGTCGACCCACGTGCCGCCGGCGTTGCGGACGTCGGTCTGCAGGCTCGGCCACGAGGTGAGCGTGCGTCCCTGGACGACGCCGGCCTCGACCAGCGTCCAGGCGGCGTGACAGATCGCCGCCACGGGCTTGCCGGCCTCCATGAACGCCTTGGCGAAGGCGACCGCGCCCTTGTCGAGCCGCAGCGCGTCGGGGTTGGCGACGCCGCCGGGCAGCACCAGCGCGTCGAAGCTCGAGGGGTCGGCGTCACTCACGGTGACGTCCACGGCGAAGGTGTCCGCCTTGTCGAGGTGGTTGAACGCCTGGACCTTCCCGGGCTTGGGCGAGACCAGCTTCGGGGTCCCGCCGGCCTCCTCGACGGCCTTCCAGGGCTCGACGAGCTCGACCTGCTCGATGCCCTCCTTGGCCACCAGGAAGGCGACCTGCTTGCCGGAGAGCGGGCTGGACGTGTCGGTCATGGTTTCCTCCTGTGGTTCGTCCTCACTCGATCAAGCGCGCTGGTAACCGCCTTGTGCAAGCAGCAAACGCGCCGGCTCGTTCCCGGCTGCCTCCCTCGTCACAAGGGATCGGGCGTTTCGTCCGGTACGTCCGGGGGCACCTCTTCTGCGGGAGGAAGGGACTTATGCATACGCATGCCGTTTTTCGCGACCGGTTGAGGGCGAAGCTGCGTGACCCGATCGCCTGGACCGAGGGGATCCAGGTGGTCAAGACGGTCGTGGCCGCCGTGGTGGCGTGGATCATCGCGAAGCAGGTGTTCGACCTGCCGCAGCCGTTCCTGGCGCCGTGGGCGGCGCTGCTGGTCGTGCACGCCACGGTCTACCGGTCGTTCTGGAAGGGCGCCAAGCAGATCACCGCGACGGTGATCGGGGTGATCCTCTCCTGGGCGGTCGGCAACACGCTGGGCCTCGACCCGGCCGCGATCGCTGTCATGCTGCTCGCCGCCCTGCTGATCGGGCAGGTGCGCTGGCTGAAGGAGGAAGGGACCACTGCCGCGGCCACGGCACTGATCGTGCTCACCACCGGGTTCAGCGACCAGGACCAGGTCCTCATCGGCCGGCTGTGGGACACCGCGATCGGCGTCGGCGTCGGGGTCGTCGTGAACGCGGTCGTCTGGCCGCCGCTGCGTGACCTGACCGCCGCCAGGGCCATCGAGGCGGTCGGGAGGCGGGTCGGCGACCTGCTCGCGGACATCGCCGAGGAGTGTCGGGACGAGTGCTCCGAGGAGCACGTCGATGCGTGGATCCGCCGCAGCCAGGACCTCGACGTCGAGGTGGACGACGCCTGGGCGCTGGTGCGTCAGGCGCGGGAGAGCGGCCGCCTGAACCCGCGCAAGGACTCCGCCGTCGTACGCAAGCCGGGCGAGTTCGGCGAGATCCTGGACCGCACGGAACAGGCGCTGGCCGAGATCCGCAGCCTGGGACGCACCATGGGGCACAGCATCACCGACAGCAACCAGTGGGACGACCAGTTCCGTGAGCGCTGGACGGGGCTGCTCAAGGAGGTGGCCTGGGCGATCCAGAACCCCGACGCACGACGCCTCGGTGAGGTCCGCACCAAGCTCACCGCGCTGGCCTCCGACTACTCGGACGAGAACCTCTCCTCGCTGCACTGGCCGGAGTACGGCGGGCTCATCCTCAACCTGCGCAACATCGCCACCTCGATGGACCGCGTGGCGGCCTCGGACCCCGTGTCGGAGTCCACAAGAGGGCCTTTGGGCGCTTCGGCGTTATGATTCCGTGACCGTCCCGTGCTTCGGGTCTCGAAGTGCGGACGGAAACCGGGGGCAACGAGAGGGGGAAGGGACCTCGATGAAGATCGCGGTAGTAGGCGCCACGGGAGTGGTGGGCGCCTCGACGGTCGCTGCCCTGGTGGCTGCCGGGCACGACGTGTTCGCGATGGCGCGTACCCCGGAGAAGGCCGCTCTCCTCGAGTCACGAGGGGCGAACGCCGTACCCGCGGACCTCTTCGACCACCAGAGCCTCGTCACGATGTTCGAGGGCTGCGACGTGGTGGTGAACACCGCGAGCCGGGTCCCCGTCGGGTACCGCGCCGTCCTCGCGTCGTCGTGGCGGGAGAACGACCGGCTTCGCACCGAGGGTGTGCGCAACGTCGCCGCCGCGGCCCGAGACGCGCACGTCCGGCGGCTGGTCCAGGAGAGCGTCTCGCTGGTGTACGCCGACCAGGGCGACGACTGGATCGACGAGCGAAGCCCCCTCGACATCAACGCCGCGACCGAGCCTGCCTGCGTCAGCGAGTCGCACGTGCAGGACTACCAGAGCGACCTGAGGCAGGGCGTGGTCCTCCGCCTCGGCACGATCGTCGGCGACGACCCGATGACCCGGTTCATGCTGCGGGTGGCGCGGCGCGGGCGGGCGATCGGCCTCGGCTCGCCGGAGGGGTGGGTGCACCCCTTGCACAGCGACGACATCGGGTCGGCGGTGGTCGCCGCGCTCGAGGCGCCGAGCGGGGTCTACAACGTCGGGGCGGAGCCCGTCCGAAGGGCTGACCTGCTGCAGGGCTTCGCGGACGCGGCCGGCCGGGAGTCGGCAGCCTTCCTGGGGCCCGTGCTGAAGCGGCTCAGCGGGCGCCGCGCGGAGCCCGCCACCCGGTCCCTGCGGGTGAGCTCGGAACACTTCCGGGCGACGACGGGTTGGACTCCACGACGGGCGCAGTTCGACGCGTCCTGGTTGGAGGCGGCCGAGATGACGGCGAGGGTGTACCGGTGACCCGATCCCGCGAGCAGCAGGAGGCCGAGGTCGAGAGGCGGCGCAGGATGGCCGCGATCTTCGGTGACGCCCTGCCCGACCGCACCCGTGACGAGTGCGCCGAGGGTCGGGCGGACGAGCGACCCCGCGGTGGCGCGGGGGACGACGACTGGCTGCAGAGCCAGGTCCCGCCGCACCACGGCTGAGGTCGCGTCGTCAGACTCCCGTGGTCGGAGGGGTCGTGCCTCCGCTCCGCGCGCGGAGCTCGTCGCGGATCTCGGTGAGCAGGGTGACCTCCTCCGACGGAGGGGTCGGCTCCTCGCCGCGCGCACGGCGCGCCTGCAGCTTGTTGTAGGGCACGACGATGAAGAAGTAGACGACCGCTGCGAGGATCACGAACGAGATCAGCGCCGTGATCCAGGCGCCGACGGGGATCCCGCCCGGCTTCCAGGAGCTGAAGTCGATCGCCTCTCCGCCGGTCGCCTTGAGGACCAGCGACATCAGCAGGTCGACGGTCGCGGTGACGACCGCCGCGAACGCGGCCGCCATGATGAAGGCGACGGCGAGCTCGACGAGGTTCCCCCGCAGGATGAACTCTTTGAATCCCTTGAGCATCAGCTCTCCTCTGTGGGTCCTGGCACGAGACGGCCCGGCGCCGTTCGGGTCAGGGCGAGACGGACACTAGTGCGTGATCGCCAGCGAGAGGTATCCCGACACGGCTGCCGTGGCCAGGGCGCGGGCCGTGTCGTCGCTCACCGCGAGCACGACCAGCCCGCCCGACGCGAGAGCCGCCTCGTCGGCGTCCGGGATCGCGACCACCGGTGCGCCGCTCGCCACGACGGTCGCCCGGGTGCGGCCCTGCGGGTCGGCGGCGACCACGTCGACCCGGTCCCCGACGCGGAGGAGCCCGACCGCGCCGGGGTCGGCGACGCGCACCGGGACGGCGACCCGGCCCGGGTAGCCGTCGAGCAGCGAGCCGTTGACCAGGCGCACGTCGGTGAGCGCCTCGCCGGCGCGCACCGGGCCCGTCGTCGTACGCCCGACCACCTCGTCGGCCGCGGTCAGGGCGCCGGCCGGGACGCTGCCGGGCAGGAACGCGGTGCGGGCCAGGTCGTCGGCGTCGACGACCACGCCGGCCGGCAGGTCACGGGCGACGGTCAGCACCGGCCGCGTCACCGGCGGAGCCGGGGCAGCCGCCTGCAGACCCACCAGGACCGCGAACGCGGCCGCGACGGCGGCGAGGAGACGGCGACGGGCGAGGACGATGCGGCGGAGCCGGCCACGGCGGCGCGTGACGGGGCGGGCGAGGGATCGGTCCATGCCTGCCGAGGCTAGGCAAGATCAGGCGAGCGTGCGGTCCGCCGTCCACAGGCCACCGGTCGCCGGTGGGGCAGCGGCTCAGGCCGCGCTGCCCTCCGAGGAGGACGTGGACGCCGCGGCCGGCGCCGGCGAGGTGCTCGTGGAGCTGCCCGAGGTCGTCGTGGCGGAGGAGGACTTCGCGTCCGAGCGGCTGTCGGTGCGATAGAAGCCGGAGCCCTTGAACACCACACCCACGGCGTTGAACACCTTGCGCAGGCGACCCTCGCACTGGGGGCAGGTGGTCAGCGAGTCCTCGGTGAAGCTCTGAACCTGCTCGAAGGCGTGGTCACAGTCAGTGCAGGCGTACTGGTAGGTCGGCACGCTCGTCCTCCGAAAAAGTCGTTGTTAGCACTCGCGCGGTGCGACTGCCAATTATTCCAACACGGAACCGATTCGCCAACTTCCCGGTCTCGTCCGGTGCAATACCGCCATCGGGGCGTCGGGCACAATTGCGGCCGTGTCCGCCACCTCCGATGCCCCTGCACAGAAGAGCGCGACGTCGCCGACCGCACGGTCAGGGTTCCGGTCGTGGCCACGGTGGGGCCGGTGGGCCACCTACGTCTCGGCAGCCCTGGCGCTGCTGCTCGTCGCAGGCATGGTCGCGGCGGTGGCCGTCGTGCGACGGCCGTTCCCGACCGTGGACGGCGAGATCGAGCTCGCCGGGCTGGACGCCGAGGTGGACGTGCTCCGCGACGAGAACGGCGTGCCGCACGTGTACGCCGACACAGCCGAGGACCTCTTCCACGCCCAGGGGTTCGTGCACGCCCAGGACCGCTTCTTCGAGATGGACTTCCGTCGGCACGTCACGTCCGGGCGCCTGGCCGAGCTGCTGGGCAAGGACGCCCTGGAGACGGACAAGTTCGTCCGCACCATGGGCTGGCGCCGGGTCGCCGAGGAGGAGCTGGCCCTCCTGCAGCCGGAGACGCTGGACTACCTCGAGGCGTACAGCGCCGGCGTCAACGACTACCTCGCCTCGCACGACCTCGGCGAGATGGGGCTGGAGTACTCCGTGCTCGCCCTCAACGGTCTCGAGTACTCGCCGGAGGAGTGGACCCCCGTCGACTCGGTGGCCTGGCTCAAGGCGATGGCGTGGGACCTCCGCGGGAACATGGAGGAGGAGATCCAACGGGCGATCATGTCGGTGAACCACACCGCCGAGGAGATCGACGCCCTCTACCCGTCGTACCCCTATCGCCGGCACCAGCCGGTCGTGAACCAGGGTGCGGTCGTGGACCGGGTCTTCGAGCAGGACGCCACCTCCGGCGACACCCGCCTGCCGACCCGCGCCCCCGCCCTGCCGCCGGAGGCGGTCCGGGCGCTCGAGCGCCTCGACGAGGGCCTGAAGGCGATGCCCGACCTGATGGGCAAGGGCCAGGGCATCGGTAGCAACGGCTGGGTCGTCGACGGCGAGCACAGCACCACGGGTGAGCCGATCCTCGCCAACGACCCACACCTCGGGCTCTCCGTGCCCGGCATCTGGCACCAGATGGGGCTGCACTGCAACGAGGTGACCGAGGCCTGCCCGTTCGACGTCGGCGGCTTCACGTTCTCGGGCGTCCCGGGCGTCGTGATCGGGCACAACCAGCAGATCGCCTGGGGGTTCACGAACCTCGGTCCTGACGTGGTGGACCTCTACCTCGAGAAGGTCGACGGGCGCTTCTACGAGTACGACGGGCAGCAGCGCCCCCTGGAGATGCGCGACGAGAGCATCGAGGTCCTCGGCGAGGAGGAGCCGTTCAGGTTCACGGTGAGGTCCACGAAGCACGGGCCGCTGCTGTCGGACGTCTCCACCCAGCTGAGCACGGTCGGGGCCAACGCGCGCGTCGAGGCCGACGCCCCCGAGCGGGGCAACGGGTACGCCGTCGCGCTGTCGTGGACCGCGCTGACCCCGAACCGCACCATGGACGCGATGTTCATGATCGACAAGGCCACGAGCTGGGACGAGTTCCGGACCGCGGCCGAGCAGTTCGCGGCGCCCTCGCAGAACATGCTCTACGCCGACCGTGACGGGCACATCGGCTACCAGGCCCCCGGACTGATCCCGATCCGGAGGTCCGGGCACACCGGGGAGTACCCCGCGGAGGGCTGGAACCCGGCGAACGACTGGACCGGCAACTACGTCCCGTTCGACGCGCTGCCGACCCTGCTCGACCCGGAGGCGGGCATGGTGGTCTCGGCCAACCAGGCGGTCGTCGGTCGCGACTACCCCTACTACCTCGGCACCGACGGCGGGTCCTACGGCTACCGGAGCCAGCGGATCCTCGAGCTGCTCCGGCGCAAGGAGCGGCACAGCGTCGAGGACATGGCGCGGATGCAGCTGGACAGCCGCAACGGCTTCGCCCCCACGTTCGTGCCCTACCTGCTCGACGTGTTCATGCCGTCGCAGTACCTCTACGCCGGCCAGCGCCTGCTCGAGCGGTGGGACTACCAGCAGGACGCCGACTCGGCGGCCGCGGCCTACTACAACACGGTGTGGCGCAACACCCTCGAGCTCACCTTCCACGACCAGCTGCAGGAGTCGGTCTGGCCCGACGGCGGCGGGCGCTGGTTCGAGGTGATGCGCATGCTGCTCGCGGACCCGACGAACCGGTGGTGGGACGACATCGACACCGAGGCCGTCGTCGAGACCCGCGACGACATCCTCGCCACGGCTATGGAGAACGCCCGCAACGACCTGGTCCGGACCCAGGCCCGCAGGCCGGCGGAGTGGACCTGGGGGCACCACCACCGGTTGAACCTCGAGAACCAGACCTTGGGCCAGTCCGACGTCGGACTGGTGCAGTGGCTGTTCAACCGCGGTGGCTACGAGGTCGGGGGCGGCTCCTCGATCGTCAACGCGACCGGGTGGACCGCCTTCAACGGCTTCCAGGTCGACTGGGCCCCGTCGATGCGGATGGTGGTGTCGATGGAGGATCTCGACGACTCGCGGTGGGTCAACCTGACCGGCGTCTCGGGCCACTCGTTCAACAGCCACTACGTCGACCAGACCGAGCTCTACGTCGCGGGGGAGACGCTGCCGTGGACGTTCTCGCGGGACCAGGTCGAGGAGTCGGCCGAGGACACGCTCACGCTGTTGCCGGCCGGAAGCGGGTGAGCCCGCTCGGTGTCACGACGGCGGTGACCGGGCGGTCGTGCTCCTCGGCGGGGACCCGGTCGAGGATCTCCTCGGCGTAGAGGACCGTGCACACGAACGTCCCGACCGGGACCCGCGTCAGCGCCCGGTCGTAGGACCCGCCGCCCCTCCCGAGCCGGATCCCGTCCCGGTCCACGGCGAGGCCCGGGCAGAGCACGACGTCGGCGGTGGCGACCGCGTCCGGGCCGAGCCTCGGCCCCGTCGGCTCCAGCAGCCCACGGCTCGCCGGCGCGAGCGCGGTCGGCCCTTGGTACACGGCCCAGTCGAGGTCGTTGTCGGGCATCAGCACCGGCAGGATGATCCGCCGGCCCAGCTCGTGCAGCCGCTCGACCAGGGGCCCCGTCCCGGGCTCGTTGCTCAGCGAGATGTAGGCCGCGATGGTTGCTGCCCGTCGTACCTCCGGGGCGGCGAGCAGGTGCTCGGCGATCTCCTCGGCGTCCTCCCGTGCGGCCGACAGCGGGTGCCGCCTGCGCGCGGTGAGCAGCTGGTCGCGCAGCGCCACTTTCTGCGCCGTGGAGGAACCGGTCACCTCGCCCATGGGAGCGACGCTACCCGCCGCAGTGAACGCGCGGCCGCCCTGTTGCGCCGGATGTGACTGGCGGACGGTTTCTCGGCCTCAGGACCGTCCGGGACTCACATCCGAGCCTGGCCCCCGGGGCCTGTGGACAGCCGGTCGCGACCGAGCGCCGGCCTCGGGATGATCGCGGGCATGCCGCAACGACACAGGTGGCAGCCCCGCTGCGACATGCCGACCGGGCTGGTCCGGCCCGTCCGCGTGGACCCGCTCGGTGTGGCCGGCCCCACCAAGGCAGAGGCATCCGGACCGAGGTGGCGGCGGACATCCCTCGGCTTCTACGTTCCGGCCGAGGTCTCGGACGTTCTGCCCGAGCAGCGGATCCTCGAGCAGTCCATGCGCCTGCCCGAGGGCGGTGCCGTCACGGGGTGGGCCGCCTGCAGACTGCTCGGAGCCACGTTCTTCGACGGGCTCGGTCCGGACGGTCGCACGAGGCTGCCGGTGCCGTTGTGGGTCGGGAACCTGGCCCAGCTCACTCGCGACGAAGCGGTCGAAGTTCTCCGCGACCGGATCGACCCGACCGAGCTGACGTCGAGAGCGGGGATCCGGTGTGCCCGGCCTGTCAGGGCGCTCTTCGACCAGGCGCGAAAGGCCGGAGCACTTCGCCAGGCAGTCGTAGCGGTCGACGCGATGACCGCAGCCGAGCTCGTGTCGATCCGACAGCTGCGGTGCTACCTCGACACGGCCGGTGGTGTCCGCGGGGTGCCTCTGGTGCGGGCCGCGGTCGAGCTGGCCAGCGAGGACAGCCGGTCGCCGGGGGAGACCCGGATGCGCCTGGTCTGGGTGCTCGATGCCGGACTCCCGACGCCGCTGGTGAACCAGCCCGTGTTCGACCGCCGCGGCAACCTCCTCGGCATCGCCGACCTCCTCGACGCGGAAGCAGGTGTGGTGGGGGAGTACGACGGCGCTGACCACCGCGCTGCCCTCCGCCACAGCAGGGACGTCGACCGGGAGGCCCGGATGCGGGACGTCGGGCTCGAGGTGTTCCGGGTGACCGGGCCGGACCTGCGCGACCCGCAGCGGCTGGTCCGGAGGATGCTCGGTGCGCGACGTCGCGCGCGGTGGCTCACTCCGGCGCGGCGGGCCTGGACGCTCGAGCCCCCGGAGGGCTGGCCTGTGGAGCTTCCTCTCCACGACCGGCTCGAGCTGCGGGCAGCCGACGAGCGCTGGGAGCGGGACCGGCCGGACGTGGTGTGAGCCGAGGCCGGTTCCTGGGGCCCTGGACCGTCCGGGACTCACATCGGGCAGCGGAGCCGGCCGCGGGGAGACCCCCTAGCATCGGTCCCATGAGCGACCAGGGACTGCAGCAGGCACGCGAGAAGATGGAGGCGGCCGGTGTCGACCCGGTCGCGGTGGACGTGTTCAGCCACTACTACCGCCTCGTGGAGAGCGGCGAGACCGGGATGGTCCCCGAGTCCACGATCGACCCGCTCGACATGGAGGCCCTCGCGGACGTCGACGTGCCCGACGACGTGGCGCGGGAGGCGATCGGCACGACGGTCGTCATCAAGCTCAACGGGGGCCTCGGCACGTCGATGGGCATGGACCGTGCCAAGTCGCTCCTCGAGGTCCGCGAGGGCCTGAGCTTCCTCGACATCATCGCCCGCCAGGTCCTCGCGACCCGGAAGAGGTACGGCGCCCGGCTGCCGCTGATCTTCATGGACAGCTTCCGTACGTCGGACGACACGATCGCCGCCCTGGATGGGTATGCCGGCCTCGCCGTCGACGGCCTCCCGCTGGAGTTCCTGCAGAACAAGGAGCCCAAGCTCCGCGCCGACGACCTGACCCCGGTCACGTGGGACGCCGACCCCGACCTCGAGTGGTGCCCGCCGGGACACGGCGACATCTACACCGCGCTGCGCGGCACCGGCCTGCTGCAGCGGCTCATCGACGCCGGGTACACCCAGGTGTTCGTGTCGAACTCCGACAACCTCGGCGCGGTCCCCGATCCCCGTGTGGCCGGCTGGTTCGCCCGCTCGGGGGCTCCCTTCGCGATCGAGGCGGTGCGTCGTACCCCGTCGGACCGGAAGGGCGGCCACTTCGCGGTCCGCAAGGCCGACGGGCGGATCGTGCTGCGGGAGACCGCGCAGACCCTGGACG
>DASTPU010000234.1:0-17034 GCA_035762105.1 Nocardioidaceae bacterium
TCATCCTCCGGGCCCACCTCCGCGGCGTGCGCGATGTTGAGGAAGGACCGCCACATCACCACGGTGAGCACCGCTGAGCCGATGAAGCCGAACCAGTACGGCGCCAGCACACCCCACTGCTGCGCAATCACGCCCCCGAGAAGCGAGCCGAAGGCCAGGCCACCGACACCGCCGAGCAGGTACACGCTCGTCACCCGCCCCAGGAGCCGCGAGGGCACGGCCCGCTGACGGACGCTCGTCGAGGTCGTCCCCCACACCACCGCGTGCAGCCCGAAGAGCACCATGATCGCGCCGGCCACGATCGGCGACCTGGTCAGCGCGAGCCCGAGATGGGTCAGGGTCTCGATGACCAGTCCGATCCGCATCAGCGTGGCAAGGCTGAACCGCTGCTCGAGCCAGCGGTACGTCGCCGACCCGAGCAGACCTCCCACGGCGCTCGCCGTCATCAACAGGCCGTAGCCGAACTCGTCGAGCCCGAGGATCTCGGTCGCATAGAGCACGTACACAGCCATCGCCGCCCCGAACGTGACGTTGAACGCGGTGATGGTCAGCGCCAGGGTCCGCACCGGTGCGTGTGCCCACAGCCAGCGCAGCCCCTCCGCGACCTCGTGCCGCATGGCCCGCGGTTCCCGCTCCCGCTCGGCGACGGGGCGGGAGATCCGTGAGATGAGCACCGCGGCGAGCAGGAAGCAGAGCGCGTTCACGCCGAACGGCACCGCCATCCCCACCCCGAACAGGAACGCGCCGATGGGCGGGCCGGCGAGCTGGTTGCCGAGGATCGCCGTACCGAAGAGCCGGGAGTTCGCGACGCCGAGCTCCTCCTTGGGCACCGCCGTCGCGACGAGCGTGCTCGCGGCGTTGTCGCTGAAGGTCTCCGCCGTCCCCAGCAGGAACATCGCGGTCAGTACGACGGGCAGCGACGCGAGGTCGACGAGGACGCTGACCGCCAGCAGACCGATCACCGCGAACCGGACCAGGTCCACGGCGATCGTCAGCGCCCGGCGGTCCACCCGGTCGATCACCGCGCCTGCCGTCACGCCGAAGAACAGCCACGGCACCTGCTGGAGGAACGCCGCCAGCGCCACCGCGAAGGGCTCGCGGGTGATGGAGGCGACGAGCAGCGGCCCGGCCGCCAGGACGATGCCGTCCCCGAGGTTGGACACGGTCGACGCGCCCCAGATCCAGCGGAAGTCGCGCCCGAGGCGTTCGGGGGCAATTCGGGCAGCGAGAGTCACGCCCGTGATCCTGCCTGCCGGGGACCGGTCGGCGCATCCGAAATTGAACCGCTGTGACAAGGACCGCGAAGGCTTGAATCATGACACCGGTACTGTCACGGTATTGCCCTGCCCCGGGGCGCTCATCGACGCGCCCGGCCTCCGACACACCGAAAGTAGCGCGATGAAGCTCTCAATGCCCCTGATGTACGCCGGGAACCCGCGTGAAGCCGCCGACCAGGTCGTCGCCCTCGAGAAGGCCGGCCTGGACACGGTGTGGGTCGCGGAGGTCTACGGCTTCGACTCCCCCACGCTCATGGGCTACCTCGCCGCGAAGACGGAGACGCTGGAGATCGGCGCCGCGATCCTCAACATCTACTCGCGCACCCCCGGCACGCTCGCGTCGACGGCTGCCGGCCTGGACAACGTCTCCGGCGGCCGCGCGATCCTGGGTCTCGGCGCCTCGGGTCCCCAGGTCATCGAGGGCTGGCACGGCATGCCCTACGACAAGCCGCTGACCCGCACCCGCGAGGTCGTGGAGATCATCCGGGCGATGATCCGCCGGGAGACGATCGAGTACCACGGCAAGGTGTTCACACTGCCCCTCCCTGCGGACCAGGGCCTCGGCCTCGGCAAGCCGCTCAAGATGCTGACCAAGCCCGAGCGTCCCGCGGTTCCCATCTACATCGCGGCGCTGGGCGGGAAGAACGTCCAGGGCACCGCGGAGTACGCCGACGGCTGGCTGCCGTTCCTGTACGCCCCCGAGAAGGCGAACGAGACCTGGGGCGACGCTCTGGCCGCGGGCAAGGCCAAGCGCTCCGACGACCTCGGCCCCCTCGAGATCGCCGCAGGCGGCATGGTGGCGGTCGGCGACGACGTCAAGGGCATGCTCGACTTCGCCCGCCCCATGTTCGCGCTCTACATCGGAGGCATGGGCGCCAAGGGCAAGAACTTCTACAACCAGCTCGTGAGCCAGTACGGCTTCGAGGCCGAGGCCGCGAAGATCCAGGAGCTCTACCTCAACGGCAACAAGCGCGACGCCGAGGCGCTGGTCCCGACCGAGCTGCTCGAGATGTGCAACCTCGTCGGCCCCGAGTCGTACGTCAGGGAGCGGATCCATGCCTTCCGCGAGTCCGGTGTCACGAGCCTGCAGATCACCCCGGTCGCCGACGACCCGGCCGCTCTCGTCAGCCGGATGAAGGAGTGGGTGTCCTGATGGGCCAGGCACGGGAGATCTTCGAGCCCGAGCACGAGTCGTTCCGGCAGACCGTGCGCTCCTTCATCGACAAGGAGATCGCCCCCCACCACGAGCAGTGGGAGAAGGACGGGATCGTCGACCGGTCCGTGTGGACGAAGGCCGGTTCCCTGGGTCTCTTGTGCTTCGACGTCCCCGAGGAGTACGGCGGAGCCGGGGTAACCGACTTCCGCTACAACCTGGTGATGGCCGAGGAGCTCACCCGCGCCGGAGTCAACGGACCCGGGTTCCTGGTCCACACCGACATCATCGTCCCCTACATCACCAGCCTCGGCACGCCCGACCAGAAGCAGCGCTGGCTGCCCGGTCTGGTCTCCGGGGAGACGATCTCGGCGATCGCGATGACCGAGCCCGGTGCCGGCAGCGACCTGCAGGGCATCCGCACCACCGCGGTCGACAAGGGCGACCACTACGTCCTCAACGGCTCGAAGACCTTCATCAGCAACGGCATCCTCGCCGACCTAGTCATCGTGGTCGCCAAAACCGACCCCTCCGCCGGCCACAAGGGCGTGTCCCTGCTCGTCGTCGAACGCGGCATGGACGGCTTCGAACGCGGCCGCAACCTCGACAAGATGGGCCTGAAGGCCCAGGACACCGCCGAGCTGTTCTTCGACAACGTCATCGTGCCCAAGGACAACCTCCTCGGCGAGGAGGGCTCCGGGTTCATCTCGCTGATGGTCAACCTCCCCCAGGAACGCCTCTCGATCGCGATGATCGCCGCCGCCGCCTGCGAGCACATCCTCGAGCTGTCCCTGGCCTACGCCAAGGAGCGCCAGGCCTTCGGCAAACCCATCGGATCCTTCCAGCACAACCGGTTCCTGCTCGCCGAGATGGCGACCGAGGCCCACATCGCCCGCGTCTTCGTCGACGACTGCGTCACCAGACACAACCAGGGCAAGCTCGACGCCACCCTCGCCTCCATGGCCAAGTGGTGGACCACCGAGCTGCAGAACAGGCTCGTCAACCACGCCGTCCAGATCCACGGC
This sequence comes from Nocardioidaceae bacterium, assembly GCA_035762105.1. Classification (GTDB taxonomy): domain Bacteria; phylum Actinomycetota; class Actinomycetes; order Propionibacteriales; family Nocardioidaceae; genus Nocardioides_C. The sequence continues at coordinate 3,456 of DASTPU010000234.1, forward strand.
GGCTACGGCTACATGAACGAGTACCCCATCGCCCGCGCCTACGTCGACAGCCGCATCCAGACCATCTACGGCGGCACCACCGAGATCCAGAAAGAGATCATCGGCCGCTCCCTCGGCCTCTGACGCGGCTCGGCTGCCCACCGCGATCTGAGTACGAGCGCGGGTGTGCGGCGCCTCCTCGGCGGCGGACCCTGGAAACAGGACCCGCCGCCCGAGGAGACCGCATGACCGCCACGCAACCGAGCGTCCGCGAGCCGACGCCGTGGTCTGCCCTCGCCTGGGCACTCACCCTCACCCTGGTCGCGACCGTCCTCCTCGGCGTGCTCACTCACATGGTGTTCCTGGTGGACGCCCTGGCGTACGGCGTCGCCGAGGTCATCTCCCCCGAGGCCGACCTCGAGGCGCCCGACCTGGCTCACTACGTGACCGCGTTCGCCGTCTCGAGCGTCCTCGCCGTGGGCGGCGGCCTCCTGCTCACGCTCGCGCTCGGGCGCACGACCGCAGCAGGCTGGCCCTCACCCGCCCGCGGCCTCGCCGCCGGAGCCGCGTCGACCGTGGCCGCCGCCCTTGCCCTGCTCCTCATGATCGGGATCAACCCGCTCACCCTCCTGGCCTGACCCACACCCGACAGCCGGCCCGCCGGTCCTTGGACCGCCCACTCCCGGCCCTGCCCCACTAGGTAGTCTCCGACCATGCAGGACGAGGCCGCCCCCACCCCTCAGGCGATGCGTCGTGCGCTGGCTCGTGCGGCTCGCGGCGTGACCCTGGACGAGTCGGAGGCCGCCGTACTCCTGACCGCCCGTGGTGAGGACCTCGAGGCCCTGTGCGCGACGGCCGCCCGGGTCCGGGACGCAGGTCTGGAGGCCGCCGGGCGCCCGGGTGTGGTGACGTACTCGCCGAAGGTCTTCATCCCGTTGACCCGCCTGTGCCGGGACCGGTGCCACTACTGCACGTTCGTGACCACGCCCGCGAAGCTCGCCGCCGCGCGCGAGGCGCCGTTCCTGTCTCCGGACGAGGTGCTGGCGGTCGCATCCCAGGGCGCCGCGCTGGGCTGCAAGGAGGCGCTGTTCACCCTGGGTGACCGCCCCGAGGACCGCTGGCCCGCGGCGCAGCAGTGGCTGGAGGAGAAGGGCTATGCCTCGACGCTGGAGTACGTGCGCGCGATGGCGGTGCTGGTGCTCGAGGAGACCGGGCTGCTGCCCCACCTGAACCCCGGCGTGATGTCGTGGGAGGAGATCAACCGCCTCAAGCCGGTCGCCCCCTCGATGGGGATGATGCTGGAGACCACCTCGACCCGGCTGTTCACGGAGAAGGGACAGGCGCACCACGGGTCGCCCGACAAGGACCCGGCGGTGCGGCTGCGGGTGCTCGAGGACGCCGGTCGGCTGAGCGTGCCGTTCACGACCGGGCTGCTGGTCGGGATCGGGGAGACCATCGCGGAGCGGGCGGACTCGGTCTTCGCGCTACGGCGCGTGGCCCGGCAGTACGGCCACGTGCAGGAGGCCATCGTCCAGAACTTCCGGGCCAAGCCCGACACCGCGATGCGGTCCACCGACGACCTCGCTCTCGACGAGTACCTCGCCGCGATCGCGGTGACCCGGATCGTGCTCGGCCCGAAGATGCGCGTCCAGGCCCCGCCGAACCTGGTCGACCTCCAGGAGTGCCGCGCGCTGCTCGGCGCCGGGATCGACGACTGGGGCGGGGTGTCGCCGCTGACCCCGGACCACGTGAACCCGGAGCGTCCCTGGCCGTCGCTGGAGCGGCTGCGCTCCGTCACCACGGACGCCGGGTTCGAGCTGCGCGAGCGGCTGACCGTGCACCCGGGGTACGTCCGCGCGGGCGAGCCCTGGATCGACCCCCGCGTGTCGGGCCACGTCGCGGCGCTCGCGACCGAGGACGGCCTGGCTGTCGAGGGCCTCCGACCCGAGGGCCGCCCCTGGCAGGAGCCCGACGGCGGCTTCGCGTCGGTCGGTCGGACCGACCTGCACGCGTCGATCGACACCGAGGGCCGTACGGCGGACCGCCGCGCGGACTTCGACGACGTCTACGGCGACTGGGACTCCCTCCGCGAGACCGTCGACGCCGCGGCCGGACCGGCCCGCCGACTCGAAGGGGACGTGAAGACCGCGCTCAGGGTGGCCGCGGTGAACCCGCAAGCCCTCACCGACGAGCAGGCACTCGCGCTGATGACCGCCGAGGGCGACGCCCTGGCCGAGGTGTGCCGGATCGCCGACGACCTGCGCCGTGACGTGGTCGGCGACGAGGTCACCTACGTGGTGAACCGCAACATCAACTTCACCAACGTCTGCTACACCGGCTGCCGGTTCTGCGCGTTCGCCCAGCGCCGAAGCGACGCCGACGCCTACTCGCTGTCCCTCGACGACGTCGCCGACCGCGCCGAGGAGGCGTGGGGCCTCGGCGCGACCGAGGTGTGCATGCAGGGCGGCATCGACCCCGAGCTGCCCGGCACCGCCTACTTCGACCTCGCCGCCGCGGTGAAGGCACGCGTGCCGAGCATGCACGTGCACGCCTTCTCCCCGATGGAGATCCTCAACGGCGCGACCCGCACGGGCCTGTCCTTCCGCGACTGGCTGGTGCGCGCCAAGGAGTCGGGCCTGGACACGATCCCCGGCACCGCCGCGGAGATCCTCGACGACGACGTGCGCTGGGTGCTGACCAAGGGGAAGCTGCCCACCTCCACCTGGATCGAGGTCGTCACCACCGCCCACCAGGTCGGGATCCGGTCGTCCTCGACGATGATGTACGGGCACGTCGACAACCCCCGCCACTGGGTCGGCCACCTACGCGTGCTGTCACGCATCCAGGACGAGACCGGCGGCTTCACCGAGTTCGTGCCGCTCCCGTTCGTGCACACCAGCGCCCCGATCTACCTCGCCGGCGTCGCCCGCCCCGGCCCGACCCTGCGGGACAACCTCGCCGTGCACGCGATGGCCCGGATCATGCTCCACGGCCGGATCGACAACATCCAGACCTCCTGGGTGAAGCTCGGCGTCGAGGGCACCCGGGCGATGCTGCGCGCCGGCGCGAACGACCTCGGCGGCACCCTGATGGAGGAGACCATCTCCCGGATGGCCGGCTCCGAGCACGGATCCGCCAAGACGCCTCGACAGCTCGAGTCGATCGGCGCCGGCATCGACCGTCCGGTACGTCAGCGCACGACGACCTACGACCCCGTCGACCACGTCACCGCCGGCTGACGGCCCCGGGTCAGCCGCCGGGTGCAGGCTGTCCGCCGCGCAGCACGGACCGCCTGCGGAGGTACTCCTCCTCGTCGATCTCACCCCGCGCGAACCGCTCGTCGAGCAGGTGCTCGGCAGTGCTCGCCGGTGCCCCGGAGCCTGACACCGCACCGCGGCCGGACGTGGACCTCACCACCAGGAGGACGAGTCCGACGAGGAGCCCGACGACGAGCAGCGTCATCAGCCCCATGAGCAGCCAGCCGCCCCAGCCGAGCCCGTCGTGCATGCCCCACATGAAGTCGTCGCGGCCGTTCCAGCCCCGACCGTCGCGCGGCCCCATCGGCCCGTAGTCGTTCAGGGTCACCATCGCTGCCACCTCTCGCTCGCCACGCCGCCAGCGTCCCGCCGGCCGGAGGCGGGGTACAGGGACTAAGGTCACCCTTCATGGACGGTCGAGACCTCTCGCGCTACGCGCTCGTCGTCGTGGACGCCCAGCAGGGCTTCGACGACCCGGGGTGGGGTGCACGCAACAACCCCGCGTGCGACGAGAACATCGCCGCGCTCGTGGAGCGTTGGCACGCCGAGGGGCGGCCCGTAGTCCACGTGCGGCACGACTCGACCGAGCCGGGCTCGCCCCTGCACCCCGAATCCCGCGGGAACCGGCTGAAGGGCTACCTGGCCGTGCCGCCGGAACTGGTCGTGACGAAGAGCGTGAACTCGAGCTTCCACGGCGATCCCGACCTGCACGCGTGGCTGCTCGAGCGCGGCGTCGCCGGCATCGTCGTCTGCGGGATCACCACCAACCACTGCTGCGAGACCACCGCGCGCGTGGGCGGGAACCTCGGCCACGACGTGCTGTTCGTGCTCGACGCCACGCACACCTTCGACCGCACCGGCCCCGACGGGACGCACATGACCGCCGACGAGCTGGCCCGGGCGACGGCGACGAACCTGCACGGCGAGTTCGCCACCGTGGTGAGCACCGCCGACCTGCTAGGTCGTCGGCCCTAGGCACATCCCGACCTGATGAGTCACGCCGCCCGCCCTGGTCCACCGCGCACGCGGCCTCGACCTGGCCACTCGCGGCTCATCGTCTCGCTCCGGACATCGGGAAGTTGTCGGCGACGGCGGCTGCCATCTCCACGAGGCCGTCCTGTGTCTCGCGCCGCAGCCCCGACAAGCCCGTCTGCCCGCCGGTCTCGAGGGCCGGGTCCCACGGCACGGTGACCACCCGCGAACACCTCTGCGAGAAGTGCTCGGTCATCGGCTCCAGCGGCGCTCCGACGCCGGGACGGACCGCGTTGATCACCACGACCGCCCTGCGGACCAGCTCGCCGTAGTCGTGCTCGTCCAGCCAGTCGAGGGTCAGCGCGGCTGCCCGGCCGCCGTCCACCCCGGCACGGAGGACCAGCACCAGCTCGTCGGCCTCCGCAAGCAGCCCTTGGTTCGCGCTGTCGAGGATGCCCGTGCCGGTGTCCAGCAAGATCAGGTTGTAGTAGTGGTCCAGCAGGCCGATGAGCCTGTGGTAGTCGTCGCGGTCCAGCGCCATGCCGATGCGGGGGTCGTCGTCCGATGCGAGAACCTCGAGCCGCGACTGCGGAGCCTGCGACAGGTACGACCTGAGCTCGGCGTAGCTGCTGATCTCGTCGAGGTCCTCGAGCACGTCGGTCACGGTGCGCTTGGTCGGCGGGGCGACCCTGTGCGCCAGGTTGCCGGCGTCGGGGTTCGCGTCGACCGCGACGACCCGGTCCCCGCGCAAGGTGGCGAACACACTGCCCAGGGCAAGCGTCATCGTGGTCTTGCCGACGCCCCCCTTCCTGCTCATGACCACCACCCGCCGCGAGCCCTCGATCGGTGTCCGGAGGCGCCTGGCCAGCTCCGCCCTGCGCTTCTCCGCAGGCCCGGGACCGGGGTTCAGGTTGCCGCCGGACATCCGGTAGACCACTCGCTGCCAGCCCTGCTCGGGCACGTCGTCCGGGCGGGGGAGCATCTCGGCGTCGTTGAAGACGGCCGCCGTCAGCTCGCCCGTGGGAAGTGAAGCTGTCATTGCTGCCTCCTGTGTGGCAGATCGTGGCTTGACAAGTCGGGTGCCCGCGACCGGCGACGTGGTGCCCAGCCTCCAGAGCAGCACCGCGATGCCGAGGATCGGCAGGACGAGCAGGGCGATCGAGATGACGGACGAGCCGATCCCGCCGAGCCGGCCGGCCGTCCAGGCGGCGACGAGCTGTTCGGCCTGCGCATCGACTGCGACCGCCGTGGGCCGGAGAACTGCCGGGAGCTGCCACAGCAGCCATCCCAGGCCGAGGGCGAGGGCGGGCACGACGACCAGGACCCACCCGACGACCAGGCGGCGGGTGGCGGGCCCGAGCTCCGCCACGGACGGGTCCTGCGGCGCTCCCGGCACCAGGCTGCGCAGCACGGGCAGGACCCGGGCGAACAGGTCCGGGACCCCGGCCACGTCGGCGAGCACGTAGTAGCCGTCGAAGCGGGTGGTGGGGACCAGCTGCTGCGCCATCGCCAGGTGCAGCAGCAGCACGGCCAGCAGGAACAGCCCGTGGCCGGTGAGGAGGTGGGCCGCGCCGAGGGCCACCACGAACATCGCGTCGAAGTAGAGGCCGCCCAGGTCGGTGCGCACTCGTCCGGCGCGATCGAGCCGGTAGGCATCGGTCACGTCCGTGTAGAAGGTCGGGAAGACCAGCCAGATGCCGAAGCCGACGGTTCCCGGCTCGGCGCCACCGTACCGACAGGCTGCCGCGTGGCCTGCCTCGTGGAAGAGCGCTGCGACGGCTAGCAGGACGTAGAGCCGCAGGGTGAGCGAGGGCTCGGTGAGGACCTGGTCGAGTGCTGGGAGGACGCCGCCCCTGCTCAGCAGCACGAGGTCCACGGTCAGGAGGGCCACGAGGACCGCTGCGACGATCGGGGGCCAGAACAGCGGTGCGAGAAGCCCGGCCAGGCTGCGCACCACACGGGTCGGGACCAGCGTGCCCCGCATCGACGGTGAGACCAGGGGGTGGGCCCATGGCCGGCTCGCCGCGCTGCTGCCCACGCTCTCGGCCAGGCCGATCGGCATCAGCCGCCGCTCGACGAGGTGCGCGAGGCCCGCAGGAGTCAGTCTTCGGCCGTAGGCGGAGCTGACCTCGTCGAGTACCTGCTCCACGGTGTCTCGTCGGTGAAGCGCCGCGACCACCAGGTAGAGGAGCTCGGAGACCTGGACGACCTGGCCATCGGCGCGCCGCAGCAGGTAGCTGGGCCGGCGGAGTCCTGAACCGCGGACCTCACCCATCATCCGCAGACCAGTCGGCAAGCGCCAGGCGAGCGCGCCGCGGACCTCAGCGTGTTCAGCAGCCATGTGAACCTGCCTTGCTCCGGTTGCTCTGGTGGGAGACGGCGAGTGCGCCCAGAGCATCACGCACCCGCCGCCTTGTCCGTACCCGTTACGGGTACGCCGCGCCGAGGTACTGGACGAGGTCGGCCACGTTCTGGCTGTCGATCTGCTCCGATGGCAGTTCCTTGCGCACGCTGTTCGCCCCCCTGGCCGCGCGGACGTAGTCACGCCATTCGACGGGGCGGAACGTGATCCGAGCGTGACCCGAGCGTGACTCCACCCGACCTGGGTTTCGCGGAAGCTCTCCGACAGCCGGACCCGTGTGCTACAAACAGCCAAGGGGAGAAATCAGGCGTTCGAGACAATGGGGACACCGTGGAGCAGGCCGAAGCAGTCAGCGACGCCACTGACGGCGTTCTCGTCGTGAGCGCGTGGAGACGGGGGCCGCACGGGGAGCTGCTCGCCCGCGTCACCATGAGCAGTGGAGAGTCGACTCAGGCGGTCCGGGTCGTGGCTAGCCCGAACGACCTACACGAGGTCGTCGACGAGTGGCTGGCCTCACTACGGGCATGACCCCTGCGGAACCGCGGAAGACCCGCGTACGCCGTTTCGCTTGACACCGGCCAGACCCACCCCAAGAGTAAAAACAACTGCGGACCGCGAGGGCCCCCGACGGATCGGCTGGGAGGGGTGTGGGCCGTCAGCATCCTCCAGTGGAGCGGGGGTCTTCGATGCCACCAGAGGGCGCGACCAGTGGATGCGGTTGCCTACGCCTGAGGTTGTTCGGCTGTTGGGGTCTGCGCGCAGCCGGTCGCGAGGTCGAGCTCGGCAGGCGAGAGCAGAGGCTCGTCGCGTTGCTCGCCCTGCGCGGGCGCCGTCCCCGGTCCTACGTCGCGGGAACCCTCTGGCCGTCCACGACCGAGACGCGCGCACAGACGAGCCTCCGCGCAGCCGTGCTCCGCACCCGGAAGGCGGTACCGGGGCTCCTGGACGTGGGACGAGCCACCGTGGCGCTGGCGCCGGCGGTCGTCGTCGACGTGCACGAGGTCCTCCGTGCCGTGCAGAACATGCACGGCAACGGGTCCGGGTCCCAGGAGACGATGGCGTTGCTCATGTCCGGGGACCTGCTGCCCGGCTGGTACGACGACTGGGTGCTGTTCGAGAAGGAGCGGCTCCAGCACGTTCGGCTACGCGCGCTCGAGTCACTCGCGGAGAGCCAGCTCGCGCGTGGGCACGCCGATGTCGCGCTCGCGGCCGCGCTGGAGGCGGTCGCCATCGAGCCGCTGCGCGAGACCGCCCACTCCCTCACCATCCGGGCACATCTGCTCGCCGGCAACCGGTCGGCTGCCGTGCGTGAGTACCGCGAGTACCAGGCAAAGATGGAGCAGGAGCTCGGGATCGCGCTCTCGCTCACCCTGGAGGATCTGGCCCGCCCTCTGCTGCCCGCTCAGCGCCGCCCTTCCGAGGGCTCCTGAGCGCCTACTCCCACTCGATGGTGCCCGGCGGCTTGCTGGTGATGTCGACAGCTACGCGGTTGATCGCGCGGACCTCGTTGGTGATCCGGGTGGAGATCGCCTCGAGGACGTCGTACGGCAGCCGTGCCCAGTCCGCGGTCATCGCGTCCTCGGAGGTCACCGGACGGAGCACGACCGGGTGCCCGTAGGTGCGGTGGTCGCCCTGGACGCCGACGGAGCGCACGTCTGCCAGGAGCACGACCGGGAACTGCCAGATGTCGCGGTCCAGGCCCGCCTTGGTGAGCTCCTCGCGCGCGATGGCGTCGGCGTCGCGGAGGATCTCCAGCCGGTCGTGGGTGACCTCGCCGATGATCCGGATGCCCAGGCCCGGACCGGGGAACGGGTGCCGCCAGACGATCTCGGCCGGCAGGCCGAGCTGCTCGCCGACGAGGCGCACCTCGTCCTTGAACAGCGTCCGCAGCGGCTCCACGAGCTCGAACTCGAGGTCCTCGGGAAGGCCGCCCACGTTGTGGTGCGACTTGATGTTCGAGGTGCCGGCGCCGCCGCCGGACTCGACCACGTCGGGGTACAGCGTGCCCTGCACGAGGAAGGACACCTTCTCACCGTGCTCCGCGGCCTCGCCGACGATCTCGAGCTCGGCGGCCTCGAAGACGCGGATGAACTCCCGGCCGATGATCTTGCGCTTCTCCTCGGGGTCGGTGACCCCGGCCAGCGCCTCGAGGAACCGCTGCTTGGCGTCGACGACGTGCAGGTCCACCCCGGTCGAGGCGACGAAGTCGCGTTCCACCTGCTCGGCCTCGCCCTTGCGAAGCAGTCCGTGGTCGACGAAGACACAGGTGAGCTGGTCGCCGATGGCCCGCTGCACGAGCGCGGCGGCCACCGCGGAGTCGACGCCGCCGGACAGGCCGCAGATCGCGCGCTTGTCGCCGATCTGCTCGCGGATGTGCTCGATCTGCTCCTCGACGATGTTGACCATCGTCCAGGTGGGCCGGCAGCCCGCGATGTTGTGCAGGAAGTGCGTCAGGACCGCCTGGCCGTGCTCGGTGTGCATCACCTCGGGGTGCCACTGCACGCCGGCGAGCCGCTGGTCGAGGTTCTCGAACGCGGCGACGGGCGAGCCGGCCGACGTCGCCAGCGCGGTGAAGCCCTCAGGCGCGGCGACGACCGAGTCGCCGTGGCTCATCCACACCTTGTGGGTCTCGGGCACCTCGGCGAGCAGGGTGCCCGGCGTGGTCACGGTGACCGGGGTCCGGCCGTACTCGGAGAGCCCGGTACGACGTACCTCCCCACCGAGAGCCTTGGCCATCGCCTGGAAGCCGTAGCACATGCCGAAGACGGGGACCCCGGCCTCGAAGACGGCTCGGCCGACCTGCGGCGCGCCCTCCTCGTAGACCGACGAGGGACCGCCGGACAGGATGATCGCCTTGGGCCTGCGGGCGAGCATCTCCTCCATCGGCGTCGTGTGCGGCACGATCTCGCTGTAGACCCGCGCCTCGCGCACCCGCCGGGCGATCAGCTGGGCGTACTGCGCCCCGAAGTCGACGACGAGCACAAGGTCGTGTTCGGTGGTCATCAGGCCCCTTCAGCGATGGCGAGCGGAGCCGTCAGTCTATCCGGCACCGCCCTGCCTCCCCCGGTCCGGACCACGTCCTTGGCCTCGCCAAAAAAAGTTCCGAAAAAGGTCCACAACCCGCGTAACCCCCCGTTCCGGGCGTCGTTGTGTAGAGCAGACCCGGTGGCTTTGCTCCCTCCCAGGCCGGGTCTCGCAAAGTCCGTGCGCTGTCCAGCAGTTGCGTGGACGGTTCAGGGCCCGACCAACCCTCCCTCCCCGGTCGGGCCCTGAGTCATTCCCGGGCAGGTACGAGCGCTCGGGAGCACGGACAGAGGGCCGCCCCGCCATCGGCAGGGCGGCCCTCGGCGCGCCGGGTCCTGTCAGGTGAGTCTCAGCTGACCGCGACGATCGGCAGCCGCAGCGCGGCCGGAGCGGTCACCGGGACGGCCGGACTCTCAGGCTCCACAGGCGCGATCCGCCGGTACGCCGCACCGAGCTCGGGCCGCGGGTCGGGCTCGCCCTTGTTCGGCCAGAACGCCATGGCGCGCTCGGCCTGGGCGGTGATCGTCAGGGACGGGTTCACACCGAGGTTCGCCGAGATCGCCGAGCCGTCCACCACGTGCAGGCCGGGGTACCCGAACATCCGCTGGAACGGGTCGATCACGCCGCTCTCCGGGGTCTCCCCGATCGTGCAGCCGCCGATGTAGTGGGCGGTCAGCGGCCGGTTGAACGGCTCACCGATCGAGCCACCTGGCTTGCCTCCGATGATCTCGGCCATCCTTCGGACCGCCTGGTTGGCGACCGGGATCCAGGTCGGGTTCGGCGCCCCGTGCCCCTGCCGTGAGGTCAGGTGCCACCGGCCGGTGAGCCGGCTGCGCCTGGAGTAGGTGGTGATCGAGTTGTCCACGGTCTGCATGACCAGCGCGATGACGGTCCGCTCCGACCAGTGCCTCAGGTCGTAGAGGTCCAGGACGTGGGCCTTCTCCTTCCACATCTCCTTGAGCCAGGTCTGCCAGCGCGGTGCTGGGCCGTCCCCGTCGGTGAGCACCGTCTGGAGCATGGACATCACGTTGCTGCCCTTGCCGTAGCGCACCGGCTCGACGTGGGTGTCCTCGTCGGGGTGGAACGACGAGGTGATCGCGATGCCCTGGCTGTAGTCGACCTTCGTGTCCGGCGCGATCGCTCCGAGGATCGACTCGGAGTTCGTCCGCGACAGGTAGCCCAGCCGCTGGGAGATCTTCGGGAGGTGCCCCTCGTCGCGCATCCTGAACAGCAGCCGCTGCGTGCCCAGGGCAGAGGCACTGAACACCACCTGCTCCGCGGTGAGGGTACGCCGCGCTGTGCTGCTCAGCTTCCGGCTGATCACGTTCGCCTTCGTGAACCGGACGTCGACGGCGTAACCGCCACCGTCGAGCGGCCGGACCCGCTCCACCGTCGTGAGGTCGTGCACCCGCGCGCCCTTGCTCTCCGCGAGGTAGAGGTAGTTCTTCACGAGCGTGTTCTTGGCGTTGTGCCGGCAGCCGGTCATGCACTCACCACAGCCGAGGCAGGTGTTGCGGTCCGGGCCCGCTCCCCCGAAGTACGGGTCCGCGACCCGCTCACCCTGGACCTGCTCGGGGCCACCGAAGAAGACCCCCACGGGGGTCGGGTGGAACGTGTCGCCCACGCCCATGTCGTTGGCGACCTTCTCCATCACGTCGTCGGACGGGGTGCGCAGCGGGTTCTCGACCACGCCCAGCATCCGCTTGGCCTGGTCGTAGAAGGGCGCGAGCTCGTCCCTCCAGTCGGTGATGTCCCGCCACTGCGGGTCGTCGTAGAACGCCGGCAGCGGCTCGTAGAGGGTGTTCGCATAGACCAGCGAGCCGCCGCCGACGCCTGCGCCGGAGAGGATCAGGCAGTCCCGGAGCGCGTCGATCCGCTGGATGCCGTAACAACCGACCTCGGGACGGAAGAGGTACTTGTCCAGGTCGAACGACGTGGTGGCGAAGTCCTTGTCCTCGAACCGGGCACCCGCCTCGAGGACGCCGACGCGGTACCCCTTCTCGGTCAGACGCAGGGCGGACACCGACCCGCCGAAGCCGGACCCGATGACCAGGACGTCGTAGTCGAAGCCGTCTGTGCTCACGTGTGTCTCCCTCATGGGCGTTTGGTCCTGCGCATCAGCCGCATCTGCGCGGTCATCGCCTTGGCGAACGTCTCGTCGCTGAGGCCGAGAACCGGCGAGAACCGGAACAGCCGTTGGACCGCCACCGCCTGCGGGTCGGTGTAGCGGTGGATGCCCTCGGCGCCCTGGCGGCGACCGAGGCCCGACTCACGCATGCCGCCCATCGGGGCGTCGAGGCTGCCGAAGGTGGCGGCGAAGGCCTCGTTGACGTTGACGGTGCCGCACTTGATCTGCCGGGCGATCTCACGGCCGCGCCTGACGTCGCGGGTGTAGATCGAGGCGTTGAGGCCGTACTCCCCCGCGTTGGCGCGCGCGATGGCGTCGGCCTCGTCGTGGAACCGGTACAGCGAGACCACCGGACCGAAGGTCTCCTCGCCGAAGCACCGCATGTCGGGGTCGACGCCCTCGAGAATGGTCGGCTCGTAGAAGTACGGCCCGAGGTCCGGACGTGGTCTCCCGCCGGCGAGCACGCGCGCGCCCTTGGCGACAGCGTCCTCCACGTGCGCGGTGACGGCGTCGAGCTGCTGCTGGGAGATCAGCGACCCGATGTCAGTGCCCCACTCCAGGCCGGGGCCGAGCTTCTGCGCCTTGGTCCGCTCCACGAAGCGACCGACGAACTTCTCGTAGACCTGGTCGGCGACGAACAGCCGCTCCATGGACACGCACAGCTGCCCTGCGGAGGAGAAACAGGCCCGCACCGCTCCCTCCGCGGCGCGCTCGACGTCCGCGTCACGGAGCACGAGCATCGGGTTCTTGCCCCCGAGCTCGAGGGAGCAGCCGATCAGGTTCCGGCCGGCCTGCTCGGCGATGATCCGACCGGTGGCGGTCGACCCGGTGAAGCACACGTAGTCGGACCGGCCGATGATCTCGCTGCCGAGCACCCTGCCCGGGCCGGCGACGATCTGCCACAGGTCCTTCGGGAACCCGGCCTCCTCCAGCAGCTGCGCCCCGAGCAGCGCCGAGAGCATGGTCTGCGCATCAGGCTTGTGCACGACGGCGTTGCCGGCGATGAGGGCGGGCAGGCCGTCGGAGAGCGCCATCGTGAACGGGTAGTTCCAGGGCGAGATGATGCCGACCACGCCCTTCGGCACACGGTTCACCTGCACCTGGGTGAGCACCGGCACGATCCCGACCCGCTTCGCGGGCGCCAGGTGCCGATCGTGGGTCCTCGCGTAGTAGCGGGCGGTCATGGCCACGTGCAGCGGCTCGTCGAACGCGTGCTTGCGGGACTTCCCAGACTCCCAGCAGATCAGGTCGGTGATCTCGTCCTGCCGGTCGAGGATGATGTCGTGCAGGTTCAGCAGCTTCTCCGCGCGGACGTGCACGGGCGTGTTCGCCCACGCCTCCTGCGCCCTACGGGCACGACGGAAGGCCTCTGCCACGTCGTCGGCGCTCGACTGCGGGACCACCGCGAGCGGCTGGCCGTTGAACGGGCAGAAGGTGGTCACCGACTCCCTGCTCGTGGCCAGGACCCGGGAGGTCAGGGAGCGCACGTAGGCAGGTTCGAGCGCGTACGACGCGGTCGGGTCGAGCTCGGGGTCGGCGGGGCCGTCCACGCCGAGGCCGGCACCGCGTTCGTGGGAGGGGTCAGGCATGGCAGTCATGATACCGAGAGTATGTGACCGCGGTCTCAAGGGCCAAGGCCGGGACGCCCTTTGAGACACCCTTCACACCGGCGCGGCCCCGTAGGTCCGGCCCGTCGGCGCGACGAGGCCGCCGGACGAACGCAAAAGCCCCCGCGGGTCGAGCCCGCGGGGGCTTTGCGAATAGTTGTCCGGCGACGTCCTACTCTCCCACACACTCGCGTGTGCAGTACCATCGGCGCTGAAAGGCTTAACTTCCGGGTTCGGAATGGGACCGGGT
>DASTPU010000235.1:0-5500 GCA_035762105.1 Nocardioidaceae bacterium
GTCCACGACGCTGAGCCGGCCCTCGGCGTCGAGGAAGCCGAGGTCGCCCGAGTGGAACCAGCCGTTGCGGAACGCCTCCTCGGTCTTGGCCTCGTCGTTGTAGTAGCCGAGCATCGCGTGCGGGCTGCGGTGCACGATCTCGCCGACCTCGCCGGCGGGCAGCGGGTTGTCCTGGTCGTCGACGACACGGGTGTCGACGTTGAGGGCCGCGCGGCCGGCCGAGCCGGCGTGGCTGATCTGCTCGTCGGGTCCGAGGATCGTGGCGAGGGGCGCCATCTCGGTCTGCCCGTAGAAGTTCCACAGCTGCACGTCGGGCAGCCGCTGCTGCATCTCGTTGAGGATCTCGACGGGCATCGGGGAGGCGCCGTAGTAGCCCTTCTTCAGGCTCGACAGGTCGGTCCTGTCGAAGTCGGGGCAGCGCAGCAGCGAGATCCACACCGTCGGCGGTGCGAACAGCTTGGTGACCTTCTCGCGCTCGATCGTCTCGAGCAGCCTCACCGGGTCGGGTGCGGGCAGGATGATGCTCGTCGCGCCGAGGAACACGTCCACGTTGAGGAAGCAGTCGAGCTGGGCGCAGTGGTAGAGCGGCAGCGAGTGCACCTCGACGTCGTCGGCCTCCATGCCGCCGTCGACGATGCAGGAGACGTACTGCCACAGGAGCGAGCGGCTGGAGTGCAGCGCGCCCTTGGGCCGCGACTCCGTCCCGGACGTGTACATGATCCGCAGCGGGTCGTCGTCGTCGATGGTGACCTCGGGCGCCTCGCCGTCGTGGGTCAGCCACTCCGAGATGTCGGTCCAGCCGTCGGCCTCCGGACCGCCGCGGCGGATGACGGCCCGGGTGTGGATCGCGGTGCTGCCCGAGGCGTCGACGGCCTTCTCGGCGGTGTCGACGAGCGCGTCCTCGACCACGAAGGCCGAGGCGCCGCTGTGGTCGAGGATGAACGCGATCTCCTCCGGGCCGAGCATGAAGTTGATCGGCACCAGCAGGACGCCGAGCCTCGCGGTGGCGTAGTTGAGCACCGCGAACTCCCAGCAGTTGTGGGAAAGCAGCGCGAGACGGTCGCCCTTGCTCATGCCCGCGGCGGCCAGCGCGGCCGCCGTACGCCCGACCACCGCGTCGAGCTCGGCGAAGGTGAGCCGGGTGTCGCCGTCGACGAGCGCGAGCTTGTCGGGTACGCGGTTCGCGGTGCGTCGGGGGAGGTCCCCGAGCGCCTGCCGGCGGGCCGTGGCGGTGAGCGGTGACGTCATGGCGGCTCCTTCGTCGCGAGGGGTGCGTGGGTCAGCGTAGCCTCGGCCTCACACGAGGGGAGCCGAGCCATGAACGACCAGCCGAGATGGATGCACCTGTACGGGGAGGGCGTCACCGCCGACCCACAGCTGCCGGACACCACGGTCCTGGCGATGTTCCGCGAGCAGGTGGCCGCGGACCCCGACGCCGTCGCGGTGCACTACTTCGGACGCGACCTGAACCGCGGCGAGGTCGACCGGCTGAGCGACGTCGTCGCCCGGGGTCTCAAGGACCTCGGCGTGTGGCAGGGGGACCGGGTCGCGATCTCGCTGCAGAACACCCCCGCGTTCGTGCTGTGCCTGCTCGCGACGTGGAAGCTCGGCGCGATCGTGGTGCCGGTCAACCCGATGCTGCGCGGCAAGGAGCTCACTCACCTGCTCGGCGACTGCGAGCCCCGCGCGTTCATCTGCCACCCCGACATGCAGCAGGTGGTCGACGACGCTCGCGCGGCCACCGGCTGCGAGGTGGAGGTCGTCTGGTCCGCCCCGCAGGACTTCGCGGGCGACATGAGCGGGCCCTGGCCCGAGAACCCGGCGGCCGCGGCGGAGGCCGCCACCCTCGCCGACCTGCTGTCCGCGGGCAGTGACGTGGTCCTCGACGGGGTCGAGCCGCGCCCCGACGACATCGCGCTGCTGACGTACACCTCGGGGACCACCGGCCCGTCCAAGGGCTCGATGAGCACCCACACCAACCTCGTCTACCAGGCGGTCGTGGCCCGCGAGTGGTTCGGCCTGACAGGGGAGGACCGGATCCTCACCACGGCGCCGTTCTTCCACATCACGGGCCTGGGCCTCCACCTCGCGCTCGGGCTGGGCAACGGCATCCCGATGGTGCTCACCTACCGGTTCGAGCCGACCACCGTGCTCGGCCTGATGGACCGGTACCGGCCGACGTTCACGGTCGGCGCGATCACGGCGTTCATCGCCCTGGCCGACCGCGCCGAGCCCGGCAACGAGGCGCTCGCCGCCATGGCCAACTCCTTCAGCGGCGGTGCCCCTGTCGCCCAGTCGGTGGTCGAGCGGTACGAGAAGGACTACGGGGTCTACATCCACAACATCTACGGGCTGACCGAGAGCACGTCGGCCTGCATCGGTGTCCCACGCGGGACCCGTGCGCCGGTCGACGAGAAGTCGGGCGCCCTCGCGATCGGCGTCCCCCTCCCCGGGACCCAGGTGACCGTCGTCGGGGAGGACGGCGCGGAGCTGCCCCCAGGCACGGCCGGCGAGCTCGTCGTACGCGGTCCCTCCGTCGGCACCGGCTACTGGAACCGTCGGGACGAGACCGCCAACGCCTTCCGCCCCGAGGGCCTGCACACCGGCGACGTCGGGGTGATGGACGAGCAGGGCTGGATATACATCGTCGACCGCAAGAAGGACCTGCTCGTGGTCAGCGGCTACAAGGTCTGGCCGCGGGAGGTGGAGGACGTCCTCTACCTGCACCCCGCCGTCCGCGAGGCGGCGGTCGTCGGGCGCCCGGACGAGTACCAGGGCGAGTCCGTGATGGCCTTCGTCTCCGTGCGCGGCGGGCAGACCGTGACGGCGGAGGAGCTGCGGGCGCACTGCCGGGAGAACCTGTCGGCCTACAAGTGCCCGCGCACCATCGAGTTCCTCGACGACCTGCCCAAGACGGCGACGGGCAAGATCCTGCGCCGCGAGCTCAAGGAGGTCTGAGCCGGTGTCCCTTCCCCTGTGGGAGCCGTCGCCCGAGCGGGTGGCCGATGCGAACATCACCCGCTTCCAGCGCTTCGTGGAGGAACGGCACGGCGTCACCTTCTCCGACTACAACGACCTGTGGCGCTGGTCGGTCACCGAGCTCGGAGACTTCTGGGCGGCTGTGTGGGACTTCTTCGGGCTCGACGCCGTCAGCGGGTACGACGAAGCGCTCGCCGACGAGTCGATGCCCGGAGCGCGCTGGTTCACGGGCGCGCACCTCAACTTCGCCGGCTACCTGCTCGCGCACGGTGCGGCCGACGAGGTGGCGATCGTCAGCGCCGCCGAGTCAGGGGAGACACGGACCACGACCTGGCAGGAGATGCGCGACCAGGTCGCCTCCCTGGCCGCGACGTTGACCCGGCTCGGTGTGGGGACCGGCGATGTCGTCGCCGGCTACGTGCCCAACATCGCGGAGGCCGTCGTCGCCTACCTCGCGACGGCGTGCCTCGGAGCCACCTGGTCGTCCGTGGGCCAGGACTACGCGCCGGCCGCGGTGGTCGACAGGCTCGCCCAGCTCCGGCCGAAGGTGCTCGTCACGGCCGACGGGTACCACTTCAACGGCCGCCGGCACAGCCGCGTCGAGGCCCTCGGCGACCTCAGGGCGGGGCTGCCCACCCTTCAGCACGTGATCATGGTGTCCCGTGCGCACGCCGCCTCCGCCGGTGACTGGATGCCCTGGGACGAGGCGGTCGCCGGCCCGGCGCCCGAGCTCCGCCCGGTGCCCGTCCCCTTCGACCACCCGATGTGGGTGCTGTTCTCCTCAGGCACCACCGGCCTTCCCAAGGGGCTCGTCCACGGGCACGGCGGGTTCCTGCTCGAGACGCTCAAGCAGATGTCCCTGCACTGGGACCTGCGGCCCGACGACCGGGTCTTCTGGTTCACCTCGCCGAGCTGGGTGATGTGGAACCTCCAGCTCTCCACGCTCGCCGTCGGCGGCGGCATCCTCTGCTACGACGGCTCGCCGACCTACCCCGACGCCTCCACGCTGTGGCGTCTCGTCTCCGAGCACCGGGTCACCTTCTTCGGGACGAGCCCGGGCTACCTGCAGGCCTCGGAGAACGCCGGCATCCGGCCGGCCGCGGACTTCGACCTGTCGGCCCTCCGGGCGATGGGGTCCACCGGCTCGCCGCTGGCGCCGTACCTGCACCGCTGGGCACGCGAGGAGGTCAGCGGGGTGCCGCTGTGGTCGATGAGCGGCGGCACCGACATCGCCGGCGCCTTCGTCGGCGGCGCCCCGACGGTCCCGATCTGGCCGGGGGAGATCTCGGTGCGCTGCCTCGGCGTCGCGATGGAGGCGTGGGACGAGCAGGGCCGGCCGGTCCACGGCGAGGTGGGGGAGCTCGTCGTACACCGTCCGATGCCGAGCATGCCGGTGCACCTGTGGGACGACCCCGACGGCAGCCGCTACCGGGAGGCGTACTTCTCGACGTACCCGAACGCCTGGCGGCAGGGGGACTGGATCACCATCACCGGGCGCGGGACCGTCGTGATCCACGGCCGCTCCGACTCCACCCTCAACCGCCACGGTGTCCGGATGGGCAGCGCCGACATCTACGCCGCCGTCGAGACCATCCCCGAGGTCGTCGAGGCGCTGGTCATCGGTGCCGAGCAGCCGGACGGCACCTACTGGATGCCGCTGTTCGTGGTCCTCGACGAGGGGGTCACCCTCGACGACACGCTCGTCGGGCGGATCCGCACCGCGATCCGCGACAAGGCGTCTCCGCGCCACGTGCCCGACGAGGTGATCGCCGTGCCCGGGATCCCGCACACCCGGACCGGCAAGAAGCTCGAGGTCCCGGTCAAGCGCATCCTCCAGGGAGCACCACCCGAGCGCGTCGCCAACCCCGAGGCGGTGGACGACGCCGGCCTGCTCCGGCCCTTCCTCGAGCTGGCCCGTGAACGGTCAGCCCCAGCCCGGCCAACCGGCGCGTAGGGCCTTCTTGTCCACCTTGCCGTAGGCCGTGAGGGGAAGGCTGTCGACGACCCGGACCGCCTTGGGCCGCTTGTACGCGGAGAGCTTCGTGCGGGTGTGGGCCAGGACCGCGTCCTCGTCCAGTGGCTCCTCGGGGTCGGGTACGACGAACGCCACCACCGCCTCACCCCAGTCGGGGTGCGGGATCCCGACGACGGCGACCTGACCGACGCCGCCCACCTCCGCCACCGCCGACTCGACCTCGCTGCAGTAGACGTTCATGCCGCCGCTGATGATCATGTCGTTCTTGCGGTCCAGCAGGTACAGGTAGCTGTCCTCGTCGAGGTAGCCGATGTCGCCGGTGAAGAGCCACCCGTCGCGCAGCGTCCGCTCGGTCACGTCCGGCAGCTCGTGGTAGCCGGTCATCGTGAACGCGGTGCGCGCGACCACCTCTCCCTCGGCGCCCGGAGGGCAGTCGCGGCCCTCCTCGTCCACGATCCGCACCTGAGCCATGGCGGTGGGCTGCCCGCAGCTGCGGAGCCGGTACGCCGACGCGGGGTCGGTGGTGTGGTCCTCCCGGCGCAGCCT